>NZ_JASHIV010000010.1:0-166920 GCF_030733525.1 Bacillus sp. MMSF_3328
AGGAAGGGGATTGGGTGTAGGGGGTGTGGGGTGCTGTATGAGGATTTTGATGGGAAAAGCTTGAAATGCAATCATTGCGGAGGGAAGGAAAGTTATACCGCAGCGATCATGCGTGCTGCAGAAGAATATAAGCTACTTTTTCCGGATAGGAAATTGACTACTAATGGGATTTATGAGTGGTGTGGGGTTATTAAATGCAGTAGAACTATTCGGAAGGCACTATCTAGCCATTATGATTTAAAAGGACATGGCTACTCTTCTCACTTTATAGAACGCAGTTAGCCTTTCGGGGATGGAAGTCAGGGTTTTTTAAAAATGTGTTGATTTATAATACAAGGTTCCTGACTTTCTTTCTGGAACCTCTTTCTAATTTCAGTTTTCAATCCTAATTCTACTATAACACTGGTTAGGGAGCCTCACACCCTATTCTTAAGGCACTCTGGTTCTATGTTCTTCGGTGAGAGTGACTCATATTCTCTTTTTGAGGCACTCTGATTCTATGTTCTTTGGTTAGAGTGACTCATATCCTCTTTTTGAGGCACTCTGATTTTATGTTCTTTGGTTAGAGTGACTCATATTCTCTTTTTGAGGCACTCTGATTCTATGTTCTTTGGTTAGAGTGACTCATATTCTCTTTTTGAGGCACTCTGATTCTATGTTCTCTGGTTAGAGTGACTCATATCCTCTTTTTGAGGCACTCTGATACTAAGTTCTCTGGTTAGAGTGACTCATAAGGCACTCTGATTCTATGTTCTTTGGTTAGAGTGACTCATGACCTCCTTTTGAGGCACCCTGGCTCACTTTTCTTTGGTTAGGTGACCCATTCACTATCTCGAGACCTCTCTTTTTATTTTGTTCCAAGGTCGTCCAATTCCACCTAAGATAAAGACCGCTGCTCCTGCCTATACCAACCCTCCTGTTCCTATCACTACCTTCCCTCCTTCTCAGCCAACTCCCTCAACCCCTCAGCCCTAAACATTATAAACTCCCGCATATACCTCTCCAAAAACAGCTTATCAGCAGCAATTCCCAGCAGTCCCAAAGGCGATTCATATTGGAATGTATCAATCATTACCGTTCCTTCAGCTTCCTCGAAAAATTCATGAGTATGAACAAACGACTTGAAAGCGCCTTTCACCATGATATCGACAAAACGAAAAGGCTTTTCCATAACTGTCACTTTGGCCGTCAGCCTCTGTCTGATACCGAAATGCACGGCCTCCCAAGTTACCATATCGCCTTTTTCAAGCAATCCGCTGGTCACTCCTCCAACTGCCCTTTCCTGTGTTCTAGATGTTGTTTGCGTATGTACTTCAACACTTCTAGCAAGGTCAAAACATATTTCAATTGGTGCTTTGATGAATTGTGAATGTCTGATGGTTGGCATAATGGAGACTCCTCATTTTTTTCATTAATACTATTTTAACTCAACAACAAAAAAAGGACAGTCTTCCAAAGAGGACTGTCCTTTCCAGTTTAGGAGTTCAAATAATTATTCCAAATAAATCTTCTTCTTAATGAGGTGTATAGATATTCCTTGCATGGTCTCTGAAAGCACTAACTAATACAGGATGTCCTTACCTGCTAACAGCTATATCTGTTGTACTCAGCTAAAGAAAATAAGAACCTACTCCTGCCTGCTTAACACTCTCCCAATCTTATCAACGGACCGACGGGAAAGCGCATAGATTTTATGTGTATCATCAATATTCATAATCGTCCCATGACCTTCACCAATCCAGAGAAAATAAATCTTATTCCCCATAGCTACTTTGTAATCCGGCTCCGCCATATCTGCGATACCAGGTTGTTTCTTAGCGTTCCTGAAGGCATTCCTAAATATCTGGACTGATTTAGTGTCGGAAATTGTAATGGACCTTTCCCCTTCTAATGCATGCATCTTATACACTTCCACTTTCTCAACCTTCTCCGGCCACAGGTTCCAGCCGGCTAAAAGAACAAATGCCGCCAAAATAATCAGGAGTCTTTTTTTCAAAAAAATCACCTCTAACAGGTTAGACGTTTTTCCATTCAAGAGGTTACTTCAAGATTTTTCGACTAGCCCTTCACTTCCCAATCATCATAGCACTCTGCATCAACACTCAGCTTTTTAGTCCTAAGCCATTCAAATGCTTTGAGCACCAATGGCGACGCATTATCCCAGCTTGCTTCATACTCAGCAAGCCACAAGGCTCCAAACGAATCCTGACCATCAAACTCCAGCGGCTGAGTCAGTCTGCCAGTCCCCTCGACTTCATAAAAAACACAGATATGATGCACATGGGTATATTCCTTCCAACCCCAAGGAAGCATGAAATCAATAACGCCGATATTCCGGATGAATTCTATCTCTAAGCCTGTTTCTTCAAGAAACTCTCTCCTTAAAGCCATAGCCAGGCTTTCTGAATCCTCAAGGCTTCCTCCCGGCAGATCATAGCGATTGGTGTATGGACCGCCTTTTTTGTTTATCACCAGGAGTTTGTTTTTCTTGAAAAAGAGGCCATACACACCATAAGCCCGGTGCATTTTTGATTTCATATCAGCGGGCTACCACCAGTTTGCCTGCACGTAAAAAGTCAGGAGGACTCTTTTTAGCAAAGTGTCTTTCCACACTCATCAAAACCGCATCATTCCCCGGCAATGAGGCGGTTTCAATCGCTTCCGCAAATGACATCCATCTATAAGCTGAATGTTCATGATTTAAGATAACTTCCTGATGCTCCGGAACATAGCCGACAAAAACAGGCGCCATGTAAATATAATTGTCTTTCGCAGAGTATATCTGATCATATTGGTTGGATACATAAAGATAGGGCAGCGAGATGCCTGTTTCTTCTTTTATCTCTCTTAAAGCCGCTTTCCAGGCTGTTTCCCCTTCCTCTATGCTGCCGCCAATATAGCACCAGGCATCCGGCAGCACAGTTCCGGCTCTCTTTAAAAGTAATACCTTGCTTTCCTTCTCAAGCTTTTTAATTAAGATTGCTGCAATGCCTGTGCATCTTATTGCGACTTCTGACATAGATATACCTCCGAAAAATTTGTTAGCTTTTTTATAACGCATAGGTTTATTTCGCAAGATACTATCCAACCTTGGTCATTTTAAGTTGGATTTCAGGGGTATCTTCAGAAATATGATAAACCCTCCAATAAACCCCCACCAAAAAAATCCCCATTCCTACAAAAATAAAAGTAATCCCTATTTCCGGTATATATGCCATTGCCCAGATAAATAAACTGGAGATCATCCCTCCAACCGCCCCCACCAGTCCAAGGACTGATAGATGCTTTCCTCTTGAATGGGCAGGAAGCGATTTAGCGGTGATGGCCTGAAGGGTTGGCAGATAGATGAGCCCGCCGGCAGAAATGAAAAGCATACCCAGCATTAAGAGGGCTGGATGAATGAAATAGCTCAGGCAGATATAGCCCAGTACAAAAAGCAGCAAGCCCAGCATGAGGGACATTTTTTCCGAAAGCCTTTTGGTCAGCTTGAATATGAAGCCTGCTGCTATGGTGATGATGATCGTTTCTTCGAGATTCAGATAGCCGATCATCTTGTATCCTGAAATATCAATATCCCCAACAGGATATTTTGACACGATCCTGATGCTTAAATAATTGGGGAATTGTTCTTTCAATATATTGATAAGCAGCTGTCCTATGCATAAGAAAAGAAATAATTGTGAGGCAAAAATACTTAGTTTCTTTGCCGGTGCGGCTGGCAGCTCAGTGATTGCATCAGCAGCTTTAAGAGGAATGTCTTTTATCAGCAGGGAGGTCAATACAGCGGATAATATGGAAGTCAGGCCAACTATAAAGAACAGCATGGAAGAATGATTTTCAAAAAAGAATCCGCCCAATAAGCTTCCGCCGGCAAATGCAGTACTTGTAATCCACATAAAGTAGGTATAGATGATTTTTCTGTCCTTCTCATTGCTCGCATCAATGATCAAAGCAGAATAGGCGGGATTTGAGGCACTTTCAAAGAAATAAATAAAGCTGAATGCAACTACAATGGGAATGGCGTAAAAATGGTGGAGTGAATCAAAACAGTACACAATTAAAAAGCCGATTCCAGTCATCATTTCACTGGTGATGATGACTCTTTTCCGTCCGATCCGGTCAGCTGCTTGTCCGCCTAAAAGATATCCTATGATACTAATGATTCCAATGATGATAATCATCATAGTTGTTAAAGAAGGGCCAATTTTCGCTGCAAAATAGACAACCGTGTAAGGCATGACCATCGTATGAGCAAGCACGGTGAAAAATTTCAATAGCATTCTTACCCGGATGGTTACATCAAAAGATAAAAATTGTTTCATATATTTCTCCTCGCTAATTTAGAAAAAAGCACAGAGTATACCCCTGTGCTCCCCCTATTCTACACCTGATTGCCTCTCATAATTTCTGAATACCATTCCGCCGGCCCTAGTCATTCCCGCCTTCTCATAGAACGGAGCATGGGAATCATCACAAAGCAGATCAATCATATAAAGGCCATCAAGTTCTTTAAGCATCCTGTTTAACAGCTCTTTTCCTATCCCTTGGTGCTGATATTCCGGGAGGACTTCGAGCAATGGGATATACGCAGATAGAACATTGTCACTGATGGCAGTGATGAAGCCGGCTGCCTGCTCCGCTTTTTCATCAATGGCGAGGACCACTTTAAAGCTGTTTTCCAGCAATTTCAGATGCGTCTCCGGGGAGGGAGGATTCGGCCAATCTGCAAAAAAACCATTCAGCATGTCAGATGAAATGCCCTTTAAGGAAGATGTATAGATCATAAGAAATTCAACCCCTGTCATTTATTAGGTATGTCGATTTCCCGGATCTCAATAAAATAATAAGAACACAGACTACCTCCGAAATGTTTAATAAGGAGTATTTCGACAAAAATCTCTCAAAACCTTTTTCTTCCAGTAATATTTTTGCTAGTCCCGCAGCTTTTTCTCAAGGATGATTTTATGCATTCCTTTTTCATCTATGTATGTTTCCATTACATCAAATCCATGCTTTATGTTCAGGATCAGCATGTCCCGCCACTTGTTCATCGTTTTTGTCCGGACCAGCCTGTACCCGCACCCCTTGATATATTCATGCTGCATCTCCATCAGCCTGGAAGCGATTCCTTTCCCTCTGAACTCCTCATCCACACCGCCAAGCCAGCTGTAAAACTTGCTCTCCTCCAATTCATAGCCCATCTTGTAGCCAATTACCCGTTCTTGACAGGCCGCAACTGAAACAAGCAGCTTAGGCTTATCAGCCATCTTACTTTCCAGCTGGCCCGATTCCCCGAAAATGGAAACATGCAATGCAAGGATTTTGTCCAGCATTTCCTGTTTTGGCATTCCGGCATAAATTTGATAGTTTACTTCCACTGGCGCTGTCCCCCCTGATGCAAATCGTACCACTTAGGCCTCAATCTAGAGAAATAATCATGGTCTTCCAAAAACAGATACACTTTTTCCATCATTCCCTCAAGGTTTTCAGGGGTATGTTTTAATGTCCAGATAACCGTGGAAAAAGCACACATTCCCAGATAAACGGAATATAAGGTCCAAAACGCCTCTCCCGGTTCTTCCTGATTATGGTAGCCTTTTATTTGGCCAATTGAAAAAGGAATGCTTATATTACGGCTGAAGATGCCGATTTTTAGAAATTCATGTATCGGATCTCCCCAGTCAAACCGGTTAAAGTCAATAATGCCGGCCAGCCTTTTATTTTGGATAATCAGGTTACCCGGATGAAAGTCATCATGCTGAAAAAGGCTGGGACGTTTTTTCATCCTGTGAAGGTTTTTTTCAATAAACTGGATGATTTTATCATCATGTTTGATTTTTACACCGCATGAAGAATATGCTTCCATATACTTCTTATGCTTTTCTGCTTTCCTTTTATACCAGGAAGGCATTCCTTCAGGAGCATGAAGCTGATGCATTTTCCTTAATTGACTTCCGGCCTCTAACCCTATTGCATACTGATCCTGATCAGAAAGGAGCTTTATTTCTTCCTCCGCATCCTTCCCCTCGATAAACGAGGTTATCATATATCCTCTCCCTCCTGCCTCGCCCATCTCAATAGGCTGGGAGCAAAGGATGCGATAATCCTGCATTCTTTTTAAAATATCGAACTCTTGCCTTTTTGATGGAAGTCCTGACAAATAGAGCCTCAGAAGTAATTTGCTTTTATCCAAAGAAACCATATACTTCTCATCTTGTGAAAATCCTTTCTGTAAACGGACAATTCCGATGCTCTTCTTGAGCAGCGGTATTTCCTCTGCCAGCCTTTCCAGCATCCTGTCACCTCCGATGATAAAAAGGCCAAATCTCCGTGATTTGGCCTTCCGTTTTCAATTTAAACCCACTTCAGCATCACAGAATCAGCTGCCGGCTTATAGCCGATTTCCTGGTAGATATGATTGGAGGTTGGATTGGCTAAATCTGTGTAGAGTGAGCAAAACTTATAGGATTTCAGCAATTCCCTGCTCAATGCCGCCACACAGGCTGAAGCATAGCCTTTCTTCCGCTCCTCGTCAGGCGTATAGACGAGATTGACAACAACACCATGTTTGGTTGGCCTTGCTTTTTTCGCCATGGAAACCGGCCTGCCATCCTTTAGCCATAAATAAAGGGATCTTTCCGAGATAAACTGCCGGGCCTTTTTCCTTCCCTCTTCTATGCTCAGGGTATTTTCAGGAGTGGCTCTGCTGAAATCGGATATCCAGCCTGCAGCGAGCCCCTCATCCTTTTCAGAAGCCAGTGACAATGTTCCGCCTGCATATGGAAGATCGTTCACCTTCTCCAGGATATAAATCCTCTGATCCATCACAGTTTCGCTGCCTGCACCGGTCAATTTCTTCCATTCCGCTTCAGCCTTCCGCGCTGTTTCCTTTGGTGCCACGATTCCCGGAAAAGATATGTTTCTTTCAAAAAGCTCGCGCAGGACCAAAGCAGCCGCTTCATCAGGAATGTCTCCTGCAGACCATATCAGATAGTGCGGCGGTGTCATGATCAGTGCTGCTATGATTTCTGCCTCCCTTTCTGCCAATGCAAGGAAAGGATTTTTATAAGGGCTGTCAGGTTCTGCGGCCTGGTACAGCAGCCCAAGCGGAAGATTGTTTTCAGCTTCACGTTTAAGCAGGAACCTTTCTGTTCTCTGCAGAAATTCCTGCGGGTTTTCATATATTGTAAAACGCAGTCCCATTCTGCTTCCCCCAAGTCCTTTAATTATGTATTCAGCAGCTGCTCAAGGACTTCCTGCACTTTGTATCCTTGATTAAAGCTGACTATCCTTGCTTTTCCCCCATCAATGCTATGGCAGATTTCGCTGACAAGATCCATATCATTTTCACGCTCGACAGGCAGCATTTCTGCTTCAGCATCAATCGTGCTTTCAGCAAGCTGGCTCCAGTTTTGCAGATCAATGGTCCCTTTTTCTCCAAAAATCTTGAAAGAAATCTTTTCCTGCTGGCCGATCCCGCTCGCACCGTTGAAGACGACAGGAATATTCTCGCCAGCCGTCATCACTGCCACAAAACCTGTCTCGCATAAATCCGTATCTTCAGGATAGTCAACAAAGGAACGGACATCCTTAATATCGCCGAAAACGTCCATGATCATTTGGATATAGTGCGGCCCGACTTCGCGGATGAATCCGCCCTGCTCCCTGCCGGCGATCCAATTATTCTTCTGCCATTTCCTTGGCCATTCAGTGAAATGAAGATTTACTTCCACACGCTTAATTTCACCGAGCGACCCATCTGCTGCTTTTTCCTTTAAAAGGCGGAACACATTGCTGTACATCATTGGAAAATTGATTGCATTGACGATGCCGGCCGCCTCTGCAGCCTCTGCCATTTCCTTTGCTTCCTCAATTGAATTGGCAAGCGGCTTTTCACAAAGAATATGTTTTCCTTTTTTAATTGCATCCAAAGCGATCTGATGGTGGAATTTTGGAGGCACGGCTATGTATACTAGTTCGATTTCTTCATTATTTAATAGTTCCTCATAGTTGCTGTACAAAGCAACTTCCCCTAGTTCGCTTTTAAGAGCTTCGAGCCGGGTTTCGTTCGTATCGCAAAGTGCTGCGACTCTTGTTCCTTCATTATACTGAAAATTTCTCAGCACTCTCTCTCCGATGGCACCGAGTCCGATAATCCCCACATTTTTAGACATGCTAACACTCCTATTTCTAATCTTTTGACAATTTCTATTATAGCTTATTGCGGCGGAAATGGGGATTGGAATGTTTGAGCCTTTGTAGTTTACATAATAATATTATAAACTACAATAGATAGGCTATTCTTCTATGAAGCTCCTTAACTCTTATCCCCGCTGCTTCCCCCTGTTTTGGATCAATGCTTTCAGTATGAAATAACACGGCAAGCATTGCGGCTGTATCAAACTGATAAAGATACTGAACAGCCTCTGGCACCCTTGCTATTTCCAACTCCGCCCCTGCATATCCCAGGATAAATTCATCTGTCAGAAGCCCATAATCTTTTATTCTCATAAGCTCCAGGACAGGATCTCCAATCAGCGCATTTGTCCAGTCGATGACAGCAGCCGCCTTTCCTTTTTGGAAAATAAGGTTTTCCGGCCTCAGATCCATATGCAGCAGCCGCTTTTTCTGCTTGAATGAAGATAAGATCCCGAATATATCTTCCGGGTCAGGCAGCGGCAGGCTACACTTCAGAACCCTTTCAGCTGCTTTTGCCCTAAAGGCAATCCTCTCAGCCAATGACTGGTGTACATCCTGCTCAGAGATGCCTGACTCTGGCAAGATTTCAATGCTGTGCAGCTCCATTGCAATTCTTCCTATTTCTTCAATGGAGACACTCTGATCTCCCTCCACAAATTCCTGAACCAGAAAATCTGCTGTTTCACCAAGGTGCAGATGGCAGATGGCCGGCACCGGCAGGCCATACTTTCTGCCATGGCCAGTCAATGCATATTCTTTCAGTAATCCCACCCTTGAATCGCTGATGGTATCTGTTTCCCTATCAATCTGCCGGGACCAGGGAGTCCGGATGGCTACCTTTCCCCACTCAGGTGAATAGCCCTTGAACACGCAATTTTCAACACCAAACGCAAATGGTTCAATATCTGAAATGTGGGTTCTTCCTTCGCATTCTTCCTGTACATTCTTTAATAATCCTTTTATTCTCTCATCCATAGCAGGTCTCCTATTCTTTCTTTTGAAAAAGCGCAGTCAGCAGGCCGGAAACACCGAACTCTGCATCATCCCCGTTCTTCTTTTTCATCGGTCTGATTTCAACTGCTCTGTAATCTCTGAATAAATGGAGGAGTTTTTCCTCTGTGAAGCCGAGTCCGCCCTTCATGCTGCGTTCTCTATAGACATCCCAGTCTGATTGAGACGAGCCGCCCAGCTCCCCGTTTTCTTCAAAGCAAGTTAGCGCAAAAAAGCCATTTGGCTTCAGCCTGTCACGCAAGATGGCAAAGTAATCGGCTCTCCGATGCGGCGGGATATGGTGAAAGCAGCCTGAATCGTAAATAAAATCGTATCCGGCAAAGCTCTGGTCCAGCTGGAAAATATCCGCTTCAATGAAACGTATATTCGCAAGATTCTCCCTCGTTCTCTCCCTTGCCCAATTCAGTGCTTCTTTAGAAGAATCTACAGCATCCACCGTGCACCCTCTTTCTGCCATGTAAATGGCGTTCCTTCCTGGTCCGCAGCCGAGTTCCAGCACCCTGCCTGCTCTCACCTGTCCCTTATTGAAATAAGCAGCCAAATTCTCATCAGGAACATTCCTGAAAAATGGGACATGGTTTTCCCTTCTTTCATAAAATTGGTCCCATTGAAATGAAGTTTTCTCTTTAAGCAGGAGATCCAGCATGTTCATTACATCTTCTGCTGTTCTAATCGTTTCTAAGCCAGACATCTTTCTTCCCCCTTCATTGCAGAGACAGTAATAAATCTGGGTGAAGTCCCTGCAGCTCGTTTATTTTTCCCTCCAGCTTTGCAGCATCAAATCCACTCTTAAACACTTTTTTATCCGGCAGAAAGGTGATGCTCGTTCCCGTTTCATTTGTTTCCCCTATAGGAACCACCCGGGAAAGAGCCTTGCCATATTGATATTCCTGTCTGTAAATCATCGTGTCCTTTTTGATCAGCACTGTCAGCTTTTCTGAAAAAGCGTTGATTGCCGCAACAGGAATACCGGCTTTTTCATTCGATGAATCTTCCAGATAGTTTTTCTCAACATCTGTCAGCACGTCCTGCAGCCTGCTCATGCTGGTTCCCTCCAGCAGGGAAACCGGGATGCCGCGGCCATCATCGGAAACAGTCGCACTTCCATCACTATGCAGGTATATATTTATTCTGGACGCGAAACCTGCTTCATACTCCTGGACTGCGTGATGGATGAGTGAAAACAGCAATATGTTTGCGTCAAAATCTCCTTCAGTTTTCATGTCCATTTTTTCTGGTTCTTCCTTAAGCGCTTCCAGTGCTAAATAGCGGCTGCTCTCAAACATTTCTGCTGCGCCAGCCAGCTGGAGAAGTATTGGAAGAATTTTATCGCCTGCGATTGAATAGCTTCCTCCCCTTTCCTTCTGTTCAATAATGCCGGCATGCAGCAGCGGCTTCATGTGGTGGTAGAGCTTGCCGGTCGTCCCCATCCCGAGTTCTTTGACTAATTCCGCTGCATTCTTCGGCTCCTGCAAAAGAGACTTGATTATTTCTATTCTTTGTTTGTGGCCAAGAGAGGAGAGAATATTCGCAAGGCTGCCGCTGTCTGGCGCCAGCACTTCCCCGAGGGTTTTGGACGCCGGCCTCCATTTTCTCCTTCCTTCATCGGTTGTTATTGTCCCTCTATAGGAGATACTGGTAAACAGGCTCTCTTCTTCACTTTCTTGGATCAAAGAAACTGCATCTATGCTGTCTGCTTTCTTTATAAGAATCTCCAGCTGCTGCTTGATATGGTTAAGTTCTTCTTTGAATGGCATAATGACCTCCGTAGTTCTGCATCACCTTTTATGTTATTACGTAATTACATAATAGCATAATATCTACAAATGATCTTGATTTTTCAGAAAGTTTTATTTGTTTTCAACAAGGAATGTTTTTTTAAATATTTGATGACCATTCCGCTTGCTTACCTACCTTTAATTACGGTTATAAAACAAAAAAATCCCCCGCTTATAAAAGCAGAGGATTTCTCCAGCATATTATTTTCCAAATATTTCGGCCTGCAGCCTTTTTCCTGTTGGAGTGGCGGCAAGCCCGCCCTCTGCTGTTTCACGCAGTGAGGATGGCATTGTCAGTCCGATTTTATACATAGCAATGATGACTTCATCGCATGGAATCCGGCTGGTGATGCCGGCAAGAGCCATGTCTGCAGCCGTCATGGCGTTCGATGCTCCCATTGCGTTTCTTTTTACACATGGGACTTCAACCAGACCTGCAACTGGGTCGCAGACAAGGCCGAGCATATTCTTCAAGGTGATGGCCATAGCCTCTGCTGCCTGGGAAGGAGTTCCCCCTGCCAGCTCGACAATGGCAGCCGCAGCCATTCCGCTCGCTGAGCCCACTTCAGCCTGGCACCCGCCGGCAGCTCCGGAAATGGAAGCATTGTTAGCGACAACAAATCCAAAGGCTGCTGATGTGAACAGGAATTCAATCATTTCCTGCCTTGTCGGGTTCAGCTTTTCTTTTACTGCGAACAGGGTGCCAGGCACTACACCAGCTGATCCGGCTGTCGGTGTGGCACAGATGACGCCCATTGCGGCATTGACTTCGTTGGTGGCAACCGCTTTGCTGACAGCATCAAGCAGCAGGTTTCCGGATAAAGCTTTTCCACTTTTGATATAATTCTGCAAGAGGACCGCGTCTCCGCCTGTAAGGCCGGAAACCGACTTGACGCCTTTCAGGCCGCGTTCGACCGCTTCTTCCATTACGGTCAGGTTACGGTCCATCTGGGCAATGATTTCCTCGCGTGTCCGCCCTGATACTTCTATTTCCTGCTGAATCATGATTTCAGCTATTTTAACGCCCTTGCTTTCGGCAAGTTCGACTACTTCTGCTACATTGCGAAATAACATTGTATTCCCTCCCGGCTCCTAATCTTCTATTCTGCCATTCTGATGATTTGTGTGATATTAGGAAGCTGTTCCAATTCTCTGATCACGTCCAGATCGATGCGCTGATCCACTTCAATGACCATCATTGCCATCTGGCCCTTTTCTTTGCGGGAAACTTCCATATGGCCGATATTGATCCGGTGCATCGCCAGTACATGAGTGACAGCGGATATGGCGCCGAATTGGTCGTTGTGGATGACCAGTATGGCAGGATTTCCAGAAAGCTTTAGTTTGAACGAGTTAAGCTCTGTAATTTCTATAGTGCCACCGCCGATGGAGATGCCTGTCAGGTCAAGCTCATGCTTACCATCAGTCAAGTGAATGGATACAGTATTCGGATGGTCCATGACAGTGTCTTCTATTCTGAATTCAATGTCAAGGCCGGCTTCCTTTGCCAGGCCCAAGGACTGCGGAATCCTTTCATCGAATGTGTCGAAATCGAGAAGCCCGCCTACAATGGCCACATCTGTTCCATGCCCTTTATATGTTTTGGCGAATGAACCGTACAGGGAAATGACCGCTTTGTTTGGCATGTTTCCAAAAAGGGTCCTTGCCACCCTGCCGATGCGTGCAGCACCAGCAGTATGTGAGCTCGATGGACCAATCATGACCGGACCAATAATATCAAACGCAGATCTATATTTCATTTTGCAACCCTCGCAATATCAGATGATTTTCAGGCAACTTCCTGAACACTTTGGTTTTTTCCTTCTTTTAGTTCAGCTACTGTTCTTATTTTATAATTTTTAAACAAGATTGACCCAACAAGGCCGCTGACTGCTCCGGCAGCTGCACATGATAGGGCAATGATTGTCACTTTTACAGGGTCATTAAAACCATACATAACAGCCAGGCCGGCAATTGGAGTCGCTGTTCCTGTCGCATTATTGATCAAGCCTGACAAGGCAACAATAACGCCGGCAGCAGCGCCTCCAATGAAATTTGTCACATACACTGGAATTGGATTGGCTGAAATGATATGAGCCTGTGTCAGTGGCTCGATGGCTACGGAAATCGTTGTCTTGCGGTCACCGAATTTTAAGCGGCTGAACAGCACATAGTTCATGAAAGATGAGCCGAACACTGCGAGTGCCCCGATGGCCATGGGAACCCCGGTCAGCCCCAGCATGGCTGTAAGCGCCATGGAGCTTAATGGTGCTGTTGCCACGACAGTAATGACTCCTCCGAGTATGATGCCCATAAGAATCGGGCTGCTGCTGGCTGTTTCTGTAATGATACCGCCGATATTCAATAGTGTAGCATCTACAACAGGCTTTAGATATACGGCAATCAGCCTGACTAAAGGCGCCGCCACAATGATGGTCACAATTAAGTCAAAGCCCGCAGGCACTTTTTCTTCTATCTTTTTCACAATAAAAGCTACCAGATATCCTGCAATAAATCCAGGCAATAGTCCGAGCCCGGCACAAGATACCCCAAGCATTAAAGCATACACCGGAGAGACGCCGATTGCAAGCGCCACGAGTGCTGCAGCTGCAACTCCGCCCATGCTCCCGGCTGCATCCCCTACTTCCCCCAGGAAAGCAATCCCGAGGAGATCGCCCCCAACATATCGCTGAAAAGCTTCTACCAAAAAGGCAGCTACTGCAGCACTGGCAAGAGCCCCCATCGCTTTCATCCCTTTAGGTGCTTTAAAGCTGAATAGTGAAAAGAAGGCTAGTACAATTAATAATAAGACTGTTCCTTTTAAGATTTCCATTGCAAACACTCCTCTAAGCTGTCATAGTCCTGCTGCTGTTCACTGCTTTTGAAATTCACTTTCGGTGCGGATTTTCTGCAGATAGTTGTAGACCGTGAACTTGGAAACTCCCAGTACATTCGCTACATAATCTGTTGCTCCTTTTATTAAAAAGGCGCCTTTTTCCTCAAGCTGCCGGACGCATTCTACTTTTTCTTCCAGCTGCATGATAGAGGGAGATTTCTTAAACCCGTTAAGCACCTGTTCTACCATCCCGTGGATTACATCCTGCACAGACGAATAAAAATTCTCTTCTTTTGTTTCGCCCGAATGGATAGAAATAAAATCTTCTATTTCCCCTCCGAATTGCATGAATAGACTAATGTCGTAATTGATGCAAAGGGCGCCGACCACATGATTCTCCCCATCTCTCAGGAAAATGGTAGAGGATTTTAAAATCGCCCCTTTTTTTGTCTGTGTGCGGTAGTTTGGGATGTCATCAACTTTATCTTTTTTCTTTGCCAATTCATTCAGCACCAGATCTGTAATAGGCGATCCGATCTGACGGCCTGTCAGGTCGCCTGCTATATACACAAGCGAGTTCTTCAGGCTTGAAAAATCATGGACGGCTACTTCACAGCGCTTCCCGAACATGGCAACCAGCATGTCTGCTGTTCTCGAGGCTAAATCAAATACAGGCTTAGCAGACTCCTTCACAGCATTGCACCTCAATTCCTGTAATCGCTTTCAAATTATCGCAGGTTCATAATATCATAGATTCTATAAAGTTAAAATAATTTTTTAACCGTTACAAAAAAATTGTAACATTCAAAAGAAAAAGAATCTCCATCAATGGAAATTCTCAGGCTGTCGAGAAACTCTCGGCAGCTAAAACCGGCTGCCTGTCAGCAGGCAGCCGGTCTTCTTTCCGTTAAATCACTTACTTCAAAATGTCCTTGAACGCCTTTGCCCTGCTATCAAGCGATCGGGCTGCACTCTCTATGCCCTTGAATTCCGCCATTGCCTGTTCGTTCAGCAGTCTGCTTTTTTCAATTCCGTCCCTTGATTGCCTGGTGGCTTCACTGATATTTTTTACCTCGCCTGAAATGCCTTCGATATGGGCGTTCACTTCACCGATGGATTCCTGGACCCTGGTGGCAAGCTTTCTGACCTCGCCGGCAACAACATTGAACCCTCTCCCATGCTCGCCTGCACGGGCTGCCTCGATGGCTGCATTGAGTGCAAGAAGATTTGTCTGGGCAGCTATTTCGCGGATTGTTTTGACAATGTCGCCAATGGACAGTGCCTGCATTTTAAGAGTATCCAGCATTTTCAGATTCTCTCTTGAATCTCCAGCAAGCTTCTCGGATGCTTCCGCAGCTTCTTCGCTCCTGGTAATCCCGAGCTCGGCCCGATTTAGCAGCTCTCCCGCCATGTTTTGGAGTTCATTTGCAACCGCAACCGTATTGCTTTCTCTTTCATTTATATTTGTAGCCAGTTTTACCACGGCGATGACATTTCCTTCTTCATCTCTCACTGGGGTATATGTAGCTTCAAGCCAAATCAGGTTTCCTCTCTTCGTCACACGCTGGATTTTTTCCTGAAAGCTTTTGCCGCTCCGTAAGTTTTTCCATAGTACAGAATAAGCGGGACTGCTGGCAAATTCATCTGTACAAAATTTCCGGTGATGCATGCCCTTCATTTCGTTCACATCATATTCCATGGTACTTGCAAAATGATGATTTGCCCATAGCACAGTGCCTTGCGGGCTGAACTCAATCATCGCATGTGACCTTTCAATGGCAGCCAATACGGCTCCCTCGTCCAGAACCTGTGATGTGCTTGGAATATTGTTAGCTGGGACAGTCAATGTCATGCTTTTCCTCTTCTCCTTATATTTAGGCCGATGCTTCTGCGGCAGAGTCTCCGAGGAAGCATGTCAGCCTGATCCTGCAGGCCGGCTGCACTGCCGGCTCCTGCTCATGAAAGCGCCGAAACATACGTAAACTCCACGCCTCCACCTATATAAGACTATTGTACTAGCCAGTGTAAGCAGTAAACAACCAGGAGTGTTCCGCTAAATGTAACAAAACAGCTACACAGCTAGATTTGACATGCCATTTTTAAAACTATTCTCTCACATCTCAAAATAGATTTTCGCCTTTCAAAGCAGGACTGTCTCTTACCCTCTGCAGGTTTGTCCCCGGCACTGAAAGGGAATAGAAATGGAAATAAACCGAGGAGGTATCCCGCTATGAAGAAATTGGTGAAAAATATCATTAAATGGGCTCCTATAGCCTATCCGATCGTGAAAAAAATGTGGGGAAAAAGGAAAGCGCGCCAGTTAAAAGCATCGTCATAGTTGTGAGTAATCGAAGGAAGTCGGGCCGGGAGACCGGCGCCTTCTTTTTTTATTGACAGCTTCAGGACTGGAGTAGACTTAAATGTTTTTTGTATAAGCAGATGCTTTGACCCATTCAGCCTGACTAGCTATAATAGCCAATATCCACTTATTATCTTGAATTAAAAGTATTTAATCTGCGGAAAACTTCTTAGTAACTAACGGAGGAATTATTCTTATGTCAAACGTATTATTCATCAAAGCAAACTCACGCCCAGCTGATCAGGCAGTCAGCGTGCAAATGTACGATGCATTCCTAAGCAGCTATAAGGAGAACCACCCGGAAGATACCGTCACTGAACTGGATTTGTTTGAAGAAAATCTTCCTTATTATGATAATCTTCATATTACAGCAATGTACAAGCTAGGCCAGGGCATGGAGCTGACTGCAGAAGAAGAAGCTGCTGCAGCCCGCGTCACAAAGTATTTGAACCAATTCCTTGAGGCGGATAAAGCTGTGTTCGCATTCCCGCTCTGGAACTTTACGGTCCCAGCTGTCCTTCACACATACTTTGACTATCTGGCACAAGCCGGCAAAACATTCAAATACACTGAAAACGGTGCTGTAGGACTTCTTACTGATAAAAAAGTCGCTCTCTTGAATGCAAGGGGCGGAGTTTATTCAGAAGGCCCTGCTGCAGAGGTCGAAATGTCTGAGAAGTATGTAAGTACACTTCTGGCTTTCTTCGGAGTACAGGACGTCACTTCCATCGTGACCGAGGGGCACAACCAGTTCCCTGATAAAGCGGAAGAAATCATTTCTGAAGGCATCAAGCAGGCTGCTGATACAGCTGCAAAATTCTAAATACAAGAAGAGATTTCTGCCTGGCAGAAATCTCTTTTTTTCATGCTTAAAAGGTTTTGGCTTTCTCTTTCGCCTTTGCCACGCCTTCTTCTTTAATTTGCTGGGCGCGGTCCGGGAATTGATTGTGGCCTTCGATAAAGATGCCTTCAAAAGAAGGAATCCCAAAGAACTGCATAATGATTCCTATATAGCGGTGGCCCATTTCCATCTCTGCAGCCGGACCCTCGGAATAGATCCCGCCGCGCGCCTGGATATGAAGGGCCTTCTTATCAGGAAGAAGACCTACCGGCCCTTGTTCTGTATATTTGAATGTCTTCCCTGCTGTACAAACAGAATCAAGATATGCCTTCATCACTGGAGGAAATGAGAAGTTCCACAAAGGAGTAACAAAAACATATTTATCCGCAGAAACAAATTGCTCAGTCAGTTCAGAAAGCCTGTTCACTTTTTCTTTTTCTTCCTGAGACAAGTCATCAAAAGAGCTGCCTGTGCGAAGCTTGCCCCATCCGCTGAATACATCTGCATCAATCTGGGGAATATGCTCTTTATACAGATCAAGCCTTATGACTTCATCCCCTGGATTGGATTCACGGTAAGATTCAATAAATGCCGTTCCGGCAGCCATGCTGAATGATTGTGTTTCATCATGGGGATGTGCAGTGATATATAATAAAGTTGCCATAGAATACCCGCCTTTTTATTGAGATTTACCTTTTTAGCTTTCTCAAAATGGCAGGATTTCAGTTCTGTTAAATTCCGCCGTCCCTGTCAAATCCTTTTAGAAACGTATACCATGGACAAAAAGACCGTGCTGATTGTCAGGCCGATAAAATTTGCAGCAGCTCAAGCGCAGAAATATCAATAATCCCAAGACCAAGCAGCAGAAAAAAGATGAAGAAATAGACAATGAGGGCAAAATAAGCGTGAAAGAGGCCTTTCTGGCGGATCATCTTCATTCTTTCGTCCTTTTGCTTGAATTGAGGATAAAGGTATCCCATTGAAAAGCTCATAACTGTCATCGAAAGAAGTGTCCATGTCTGCGGCAGGATGCTTTCCCCTGCCGATATAGCAATGACGGCCATAAAGAGGGTCATGATTAAAAATAAGCCCCCGCATATATAGAAAGTCAGTCTTGATTCCATCCGTTCATTCTCCTTTCTTGTTTGTTTCTTCTTCATAGATAAAAATATGTTCAATCGTTGTATCAAAGGTCTTCGCAATTTGAAATGCAAGCGGAAGAGAAGGTGAATATTTTCCTTTTTCAATGCTAATGATCGTCTGCCTTGAGACACCCAGCCTGGCCGCAAGCCGGTCCTGCGAAAAACCATGCTTCTTTCTCAGCTCTGCCAAATTATTTTTCATAAACGTCCTCCTTGGTTTTACTATATTGTAAAGGGAACTTTACGTCAAGCGTGCTTTACATATGATACTGAGGGGTGGACAGTAATCACTATTTCTGCGAATAGCCATAATTGTGGTTCTAGGCATGCTCGCTGGGACCACTATTTCTGTGTAAAGTTAAAATAGCGGTTCTAGCCATGCTCGCTGGAACCACTATTTCTGTGTAAAGCTAAAATAGTGGTTCTAGCCATGCTCGCTGGAACCACTATTTCTGTGTAAAGCTAAAATAGCGGTTCTAGCCATGCTCGCTGGAACCACTATTTACGCGTAAAGCCAAAATAGCGGTTCTAGCCATGCTCGCTGGAACCACTATTTCTGTGTAAAGCTAAAATAGTGGTTCTAGCCATGCTCGCTGGAACCACTATTTCTGTGTAAAGCTAAAATAGCGGTTCTAGCCATGCTCGCTGGAACCACTATTTACGCGTAAAGCCAAAATAGCGGTTCTAGCCACGCTCGCTGGGACCACTATTTCTGTGTAAAGCTAAAATAGTGGTTCTAGCCACGCTCGCTGGGACCACTATTTCTGTGTAAAGCTAAAATAGCGGTTCCAGCCACGCTCGCTGTAACCACTATTTCTGCGAATAGCCAAAATAGCGGTTCCAGGCTAACACGCTGGGTCCACTACTTCGCTGAAAGACCACTAAAATAGCCAGCCATACTCCCAAAAATCACTTTTCTGACAAAAGAAAAGCTGAAAACAACACATCAAAAAAAGGAAGACCCCATATTTCCCAGGACCTTCCACAAAATATCAATCAAAGACTATCCCCCATCAGCTCAAGAAGCCTTTCTCCGCTCATTTCAGTTTCTCCGCCTCCCTGGGCAAAATGCTTGTTTCCCCCGCCTCTGCCATGAATGGCAGGAAGAATGGACTGGATGATCTTTTTCATATCTGCCTCCGTTTTTGTTCCGCTCGCACATACGGCCTGCAGCTGCCGGCCGTTTTCCGCTGCAAACAAGACAATCGCCTGGTCATTTTGAATGGCAATAGACTTGGCCAGTTTCTGAAGCTCCTTAACATTTCTATCGCGAAAAACCTTCCGGATGATGGGTGATCCATCAAGGACGCTTCTGGCATATTCCTTTCCTTCCTGCTCAAGCAGCTGGTTCTTTAGTTCCTCCAGTTCTTTTTCCATCTGTTTCTGCGTATCGAGCAGCTTGATGATGGCATCGGGTATTTCACCCTCAGGCGAACTGACCAGCTGGCTTGTCCGATTCACAATTACATTCTTAGTGTGCAGCTGCTTCAGCACCCTGCCGCCGCAGACAAATTCTACCCTGGTCTGCTTCTTCTGCCGGCTCCAGCCGAGAATTTTTATCGCCTGGACTTCCCCGGTAGCTCTTGGGTGGGTTCCGCCGCAGCCGTTATAGTCAAATTCAGGAATGATAACAAGGCGGATATTCTCTTTTACCTTAGTTTCTTTTCTTAATGTGTAGGCCGCAAGCTCACTCTCACTGACCCATTTGGTTTCGATCGGAAGATTATCGGTAATAATTTCATTCGCTTTTCTTTCTGCCCTTGCTGCTTCTTCCTCACTCAGGTTCTCTGTTTCAATATCGATAGTCAAAGTCTCTTTTCCAAGATGAAAGCTGACAGTCCTGTACCCAAACAGCTCATCAAAGGCAGCAGATAGAATATGCTGGCCTGAATGCTGCTGCATATGATCGAATCTTCTCTGCCAGTTAACCCTTCCATCGACTTCTCCTGATTCCGGAAGCCTCTCTTCAAGATAATGCCTGATTTCGCCTTCTTCTTCTTCAACATCAGTTACAGAGATACCGTGAATCGTCCCTGTATCAAAGGGCTGGCCTCCTCCGGTCGGATAAAAAGCAGTCCGGTCAAGAACTGCATACCACTTACCGTCAGAGTTCTGATCCTGGCAGATGACCGAAGCTGTAAATTCTTTTATGTAAGGATCTTGATAATATAACTTTTCCATCTGGGTTTTCATTCCTTTTTATTATTTCTTATGATTATTTCCCACTTAGCGAAAAACCGTCAAAGCATCTGCCGCCAAATGGCTTCATGATGTCATCCACAAGCTCAATGACGGGCTGTTTTTCCCCGAATTGATAAAAGCCGTCGAAGCATTCCGCAAACCTGTATGCCAGAGCTTGATCATAATAGGATAATTCCCTGTAAATCCATTTAGACTGGCCAATCCATTGTTTATTGGTTCTAAGAAGAAATTCATGCGCCAGCTCAGCCAGCTTTCCAGCAATAAAAAGAGATTCATGCCTTTTGGCGCTGCCGATGAAATCCTCCAGTGCATCAGTCAGGAAATAGCGCTTAAATGTCAGCTCAGCATCTGTCCACAGAGCAGGGCCCGCAGCCATCAAGGCGGCAGCTTCCTTCCTAACCCCGCCAAGAAAGTCCTTACCTCTAAGCACCAACCCTTCCGCCACCATCCGTGGAAGCGTCGGCCTGGCCCTTTCTGCATCCTTCTGGAAATATCCCCTGCACGAATCTTTGGTATGTACAAAAAGCTCAACCGGCCATCCTTTATAATAGAAGGATTCTCTTCTGACAGAACCAGTTTTATCATAGATTACAATGATATCCAGATCTGAAGTGGAGGTTGCTTCTCCCCTTACGACACTTCCTCCAAGGATGGCCCCACTGCAGTCCGGGAATCTTTCATTGATGAGCATTTGTGCAGTTTCGACCGCAGGCAGCCTTACTATTATCTCTGTCATTTTTTCTGTCTCCCCATGCTTTTTATCCTGTACAAATCATAATGATATGGCCGTCAGGATCTTTTACGTTGAAAAAGCTGAAATCGTCAAAGCGGGTTATCTCTGGGTCAACGGCAAAACCCTCGCTTTCCATCCAGCTGTATGCCTCTTGAATGTCCTCAGTATGCAGGTTGAACAATGGATAAAGCCCTGCCTGCGGTCTTTCCCTTTCACCGTAAGGTCCTGCATCCAGGGTAAGACCGGTTGCCCCATTCATTTTTACATTATATACCGGGTTCTCAACCGGCTCTGTGACTTTCTGGCCAAGAAGCTTACAGTACCATCCTGCTGACTTTTCCAGATCTGCCACATGTACAAAAACGGTATTCATCCTATTGACTATAGGTGTTTTCATCTTCCCATCTCTCCCTGTCTTTTAAATAGAACCTGAACAACAGCTCTTCAAGATCTATAACGGGAAAAAGATGCCAAATTATACGCGGGATTTAAAAAATATGATAAAAATATTCAGCTCCCAGTTTCACATCCAGCTCTTTTGCAGCTGCATTCATTAAATCCCAGGAAAAGCAATAAAATTTCCAATACACTATTTTATCATTTTCCAGTTCCATAAAGTGAATGTTCTGCAGCAGCTTCTCTCCGGATTTAAGAGCAAACTCCAAAATGACCTGCCTGCCCCATAGCGTCGTGATGGCGGCTTCGGCCCCTTCCTGCCTGGATACCATCTCTGCCCAGTCTTTGAGCGAATTTCGTTCTGTTTCTCTTTTTCCAAATTCCACTCCAGCATGGGTAATATCTGTGAGAAGATTCTCGTCAAGAAGAGAAGCAATCATGGCCATGTCTTTTCTTCGGAAGCCTTCGAGCAGGGTGCTGATTGTTTTGTCAAGTGAGGCAGATATAGCTATCCCTTCCTGCAGTCTATGATTCTGCTCTCTTTCAGGGATATTCTTCAACACATCTCTTGCTCTCTGTACATTTGCATAGACAGCACCAGGCGAAAGACTGACGATATCTGCAGCCTCTTTTGCTGTAAAAAGAAAAACGTCTGTAAGCAGAAGGCAGACAAATTGCTTCAGACTCAGCTGGCGGGCCAGATAATCGAGGGCTGGGAGAATCTCAAGCTCCTTCTCGCTGCCGCTTTCCAGAATTTCTACAGGGTATGAATCTGTATAGGCAATCCGATTTCTTCTTTGCTGATCGATCCATGTATTAGTGGCGATTTTGAATAAGTAGGATTTTACATTCAGCTCTTGAAAGACCTTTGAGAGCATAGCCAGGGATTTCAGCAATGTATCCTGGACGAGGTCTTCTGCATCCCATGGAGAGCCCGTCAGTCTGTAGCAATATCTCCACAGTAAAGAGCGATAAGGTTCTATCTCCTGCTTGAATCTTTTTTCCAGGTCTTTGATTTCCGTGCTTATTGTGTGTAAACCTTGATTACCTTCCATGGAGACTCCTTTGTTAAAATGAAAAAATTCGTTTTTTTGCTTCTCACCTAACAACTTCGACGATTTTCGGCAATTTCCTTTAACAGACAGCAAAAAAGAGCCATTGTGGCTCTTTTTGATACTCAGAAAATTATAAGTATGGTTTTAAAATTTGTTTTACTTTTAAATGGGGCTGGTGTTTTCCGTTCCAGGCACTTCGCTTTCCGCGGGACGAAGCCTAAGCCTCCTTGCGCTGCGCTGCGGGGTCTCAACTCTTCCGCTATTTCCCGCAGGAGTCTGTGTGCCTTCCACTGCAAACACCAGGGCTTTTTTAATTATATGGCGATTTTGCAGCTGTATGAAGCTCACTTCTTCAAACATAGATAGCTGCTCATATCACTGTGGCTATTTAAAAATACATGATGCATTCTTAACCCGATTACAGCAGCTCTCTAATCTGCTGTTAGACATTATTAACAACCAAATACAGCCTTATCTCCCGTTCTTCCTTCTCGTCTTCAGAAGCCAGGTCATATTTCTTCAATAGATGAAATACGTCATTCAGGATTTCCTGTGTGTGTTCTTTTTGCAGGAATTCTTCCATCAGCGGCTGGAGCTGGCTGGGGAGATGTTCCTTTTGCTGTTCATATTTATTTTTAACATCTTCTGCTGAATGGTTCAGTTGGCATTCACTCATGTTTACCTCTCCTTCCTGTTATATAAAGTCTGTGGCTATTTAGATAGCTTCCCTATTTTAAGGGGATTTACACCTGCCTTGGAGTATCCTAACATGGAAAAAGCAGAAGCCGGGGCTTCTGCTTTTTGGTGTTTTATTTTTGAAGCCCTGTCATTGGGTTCGCTTCCTCGGCAGGCTCTTCTTTGATATATTTGTAATCCTTGCGGTTGATTGGTTCAAAGCCTTCTGGATTGTGGAATCTCAGCAGATCTTTGTACACGATATTGTCAGACATCAGCAGTTCTTTTTTCGCCTGTTCTGACAGCCTTACACAAGCACTGCCTTCCTCAAGCTCTTCACCGGTTTCCGTGGAGTAACATTTTTCATCAACAGAAGTGTATTCCGGGCTGATGAAGTCGCCGTTGCGGAAAGGAATAACTTCCCGGTGGGTTTCAGACAATAAATCTGAACCGATCTGCATATAGTCTTTTGTGCTGACGCCAAGAAGATGCATCAGGGTCGGCATTACATCCACCGCGCCACCGTATGTGTCCATCGCGCCGCCTTTTACCCCAGGTACGTGGATGAAAAGAGGGACTCTCTGCAGCTGGGCATATTCAAAGGAATCGATTTCCTTGCCTAGAACCTGCTCCATTGCAGGGTTGTGATTTTCAGAAATGCCATAATGGTCACCATACATGACGATCACTGTATTATCATACAGGCCGGATGCTTTAAGGTCGTTAAAGAACTGCTCAAGCGCCTGGTCCATATAATTGGCAGAAGTAAAGTAATGGTTAACAACACTGTCTTCTGTTTCTGCCGGCTGGAATTCTGTGTCCCCTTCATCCATTTTGAATGGGAAGTGGTTGGACAGAGTGATGAACTTTGTATAGAACGGCTGCTTCAGGCTTTCCAGCATCGGCATGGATTCTTTAAAGAAAGGCTTATCCTTCAGGCCATAGTTCTTGGTGTTCTCATCTGTCATGTTGTAATATTCGGCATCAAAGAAATGGTCATAGCCGAAGGATTTGTAAATTTCATTCCGGTTCCAGAACGTTTTATAATTCCCGTGAAAAGAGGCCGACGTATAGCCGCGCGTCTTCAGTATCGCAGGTGCTGCCTGGTAGGTGTTCTGGGCCTTGTTGACAAAAACAGCCCCCTGGGACATCGGATACAGTGAATTCTCCATCATGAACTCGGCATCGGATGTTTTACCTTGCCCTGTCTGGTGGAAATAGTTCTTAAAGTAAAAAGTCTGTCCATTATGAGCCAGGGAATTCAGGAACGGTGTTACTTCCTGGCCGTCCAGCTTATAGTCGATCAGGAATGTCTGGAAAGATTCCAGTGAAACATAGATCACATTCATGCCTTTTGCTTTTCCGAAATAATCAGGATTCGGTTCTGCATAATTGGCTTTCACATAGTTTTCAACCTCTGTGATATCACTGCTGTCTGCCATGGCGCGCTGACTGGCAGATCTGGCATTTTGAATAATGTCATAAACCGTGAAATTATAGGCGCCCAGATACTTGACCAGATAATTGCGGTCAAATGAGCGTGTCAGGAGTTCAGGACGGTCTTTTTCAGCAAGCCCAAGATTAATGAAGAATGTGATGACAGCAGCAGCAATCACCAGGCTTGCCGTCATTCTCTTCCGTGTATGCTTCGCCGGTCTGTACCATTTGACTGCTGCCAGCACAACCAAAAGGATCGTGTCGGCAAAGTACAGGATATCAAACGGTGACATCAGCGAAAGTGCACTGTCTCCAAGCTGTCCGGCATTTGTTTTTGTCTGCATAAGGACAGGTACTGTAATAAAGTCATTGAAGAAACGGTAGTACACCACATTGGCGTACAGCAGGAAAGACAGCAGAAACTGAACAGCAATCAGTACGCCTGACTGTATCTTTCCTTTAAAAAATAGTGCGATCCCCAAGAATAGAAGGGATGAGCTCAGCGGGTTCAGGAAAAGCAAAAATTCCTGCATGCTGTTGTCGATTCCTAAATTGAATTCAATCTGGTATGCAGCATATGTTTTCAGCCACAGCAAAACAACTGCCAGGAAAAAAACGCTCATGCTGTTTTTAAATAGCTCCTTAGGCGATTTTAAGATCGATTTCATCCTTTTACACCTCTTAATTTGTAAAGTTATTGCAAGAGCACAAATTCCTATTTCATACTTCCTGCCAAAACTAGAAAAACTTAGCAGCCGCTAAGTTCGGAAAAACGTTATACTCCAAACCCACGGGCTCAGAACCTAGTTTTTGTAAAAGATTCGTTAATTAATAGTGAACGAATGTTAAATACTATACCATATTTTAACCCACTTGAAAACATTCATCAAATTTGAAGCAAAGTTTATGTTGGGAAAAAATTAATCTTTTCATAAGGCAAATGGTGATGATACAATGTATCTTCCGCATGAATCCGCTTTCTCTCATGCGGCTAAAACAGGAAAATAAGGTGTAACAGCCTGATAAAGGAGAACAACATGAAGGAAAGAATTTTATTTTTTGCAGCAGGGCTGCTTGTCCTCACGTTAGGTGTGGCGCTTATTATCAAATCTGCCCTCGGCGCCTCTGCTTGGGATGCACTGGCAGTTGGCGAGTCCCATCTTTTCGGGCTGACCGTAGGGACTTGTGTATTCATAAATGGAATTGCTCTGATCATCATCAACTCTATATTATTGAAGAAAAAGCCGGAAATCCTGGCGGCAGGAACCATTCTGGTCATTGGTGCTTTGATTGATTTCTGGCTGCTGGCAGTATTCAAGGACTTTTCTCCAAGCATGCTGCTCACCCAGTCCTGTACTTTGCTCTCAGGCATATTGACAATGGGTCTGGGGATCGCCGTCTACCTTCAGGCAAAATTCCCTCCAAGCCCGATGGATACCTTGATGGTCGCCGTTCACACCAGGTTTGGCCTTTCTTTAAGGACTTCCCGTATAGCCAGTGAAGGATTTGCCCTTATTCTGGCGTTTCTTTTCCAGGGAGCGATCGGCCCTGGAACCATCCTGGTCACACTGACACTCGGCCTAGTGGTGCAGTATTTCCATCCTAAGCTGGAAATTATAATGGCAAATGGGTTGAAGAAAGCTGTTGTATAAAATATTTCGGGTTCTGTCAGTATAAAGTCCGAATTGGCAGTACTTGCAGCAGACTCTTTAGCAGTGAAATTAGCACACAAAAAGCTCGGAGCTATAATGCTCTGAGCTTTTTTTATAGAGATTGCACTTTGTTGAAGATAAGCAACCGTATGTTCAATTAACGATTTTGTTGTGAGGCAGGAATACCAGCTAAAAGAGCAATTTTTCCCCACCCCACCCTACTAAAAGAGCTGGCCTTCCAGGGACAGGATGAGGTTCAGCGCGGTTTGACAAATTAGCGGAGAAATTCCCGTTAATTTCAAAAGAGCTCTAAAAACAGCTTAAATAGAGGGAGAAATTCCGGCTATCGACCCGAAAAAAAGGAAAATTCACCATTTTGCTTCGCTTAACCGGAAAATCTCCGCTTATTTATACCCTTTCGAGCCCTATTATCAATTTAACCGGAAAATCTCCGCTTATTAATTTTTTGTTGGCAACCCACTCCATTCCTTCACTATCCTGCTCCTTCCATCCGGAATTGAAGTCACACTATCAAAAAAGGCCGCTCCCAAATGAGCGGCCTTCTTCTATTATTATCACACTCTGCTGTATTCCCTAACCTTAGCCTGTTCTTTTTCAAGCTCGGCACCGAGGAATTTGGCGGCTTCAAGCATGCCGTATTTGCCTGCTTTTGCCTCTGCGTCAGAATTATAATTTGTGTTTGTGTTGACATCATACGTATAAATATCCCCATTGGCATTTTTAATAAATTCAATGCCGGCGATTTGAATGCCGTTATTCCTGAGGAAGGTTTCGTATTTTTCAATGATCGGGTCGTTGAAGCCTTCAATGATCTTAAACTTTGGCTTTTCTTCCACCTCTTCGCCAACAGGACAGAACAGATCCCCGATTTGGCAGGCATCGGCCGGGCAAAGCTCAAAGCCTTCTGATGTATCCACCTGGACGGCATAGACGAATTTTCCGCCCACGAATTCGCATCTGGTAATATATGATTCTGGCGACTCAATATATTCCTGGATCAGAGTGATGCCATCGACAGGCTCTTCAAAATTCGGCCCTTCGACATATTCCCTCAATGCGTCCAGAGAATGGAACAGCTGGACGCCGAGCCCTTTGCCTGCGCGGTTATGCTTCGTGATGAACGGAGCGCTGTCGAGCTTTACAGCTGCTTCAAGAATTTGATTTTTTCCGACAGCTGCTATTGTTTTCGGAGTGGCGATTCCTGCAGCATTCAGCGCTGTATATTGATTGACTTTGCTGACCTCCAGCCTTAAAGCGCGGCTTCCGTTGAAAACGGTGCGGCCATGCTGCTCAAGCCATGACAGGACAGATTCCGTCAGCTCCGGTGCAAAGCGGTTCCCCCTTGTGTGGGAAGATGCGCTCATCCTGCTGTAGAAAATCCCCTCCGGAGGTGCACTGGTCAGGTCAACAATCCCTTCATTCAAAAACCATTCCTCATAAGGAAGACCCAGCTCTTCCAGCCTTTTTGTCAAATGGGCAGTCCATTCGCTGTTTTCGTGTATGATGTGTATTTTGCTCATATGTTCTCCCTCTTTTACTTTAAGATTTTCCTTTTGGCTTCAACCAGCGGCATGACTTTTTCCGAAAATCTCTGCATTTCCTCCAGCTGTGGAGAGAACTGAAGCAGAAGCAGATCGACGCCGGCTTCTTCATAAGCAATAATCTGTTCAGCAATCTGTTCAGGGGTTCCGATCAGATTTGGCCTGAGGCCCCGGTTGGAAACGGAATAATCGTACAGCTTTACCTGCTGCTCAAGCTGCGATTTGCCTACAAAATCTTTGTAGCCTGCATAGCCGCTTGATTCTTTTACATTGGTGATGCGGGCAAGCTCTTCCTGCGCCTCTTCTTCTGTGTCGCGGCAGACAATGTAGGCTGCCATGCCAAAAGACTTAAATGGCTCATTCCCGCTTTCCTGCCTGCGTGCTCTCATGTCATCAATTTTAGTTTTTACTTCTTCAACTGTCCCGCCGTGCATCACATAGGCATCGCAGTGATTAACAATTGCTTCCTTGCCGCGGGGGCTTTCTCCGCCTGCATAAAGGATCGGATTCGGCCTTTGCACCGGCTTAGGGGACAAATGGGCGTTTTTAATAGAATAATAGCTGCCGTCAAAATTAAAGGTTTCTTCTTCCCATAAACCCTTCATGACCTTGACGAATTCTTCTGTCCGGTCATAGCGCTCATCATGTTCAGTAAAGATGCCGGCATACTGGCGCGCCTCTTCCTCCCACCATGCGGATACAACATTCAGGGTAAAACGGCCATTGCTGATATGGTCGATATTGCTTGCCATTTTTGCCGTCACCGCAGGATTATGGAAGCCTGGGCGGACAGCCGTCATAATTTCTATTTTCTCAGTCACCGCAGCAAGAGCGGCCGCAGTTGACCATGCTTCAAGTGAATCCTGCTCCGGGCCTTTTATATCATTCAAGTAAAGTTCTGCTATTAATGTGGTATCATATCCCCACTTCTCTGCTGCCTGGATGACTTCTTTCGCATAGCTGAAGGTCGGGGGCATCTTCTCGTCTTCTACATTGCGCAGCCAGCCGCCAAAGATCGGCAGCCAAAATCCGTATTTCATCTGTCTCTTCTCCTCTCACTTGCACCTTGTTGTCAGCAATAAAAAAAACTTCTCCGATAAGAAGAAGTTTGTATGCCTCTATCTTATCTGCCAAAGCATTGCGCTTTGCTGGATTTAGCACCATTCTGACTAAGTCAGCGGCTGCCGGGTATCACAGGGCCAGTCCCTCCACCACTCTCGATAAGAAATATTCAATTGATTTCATAGTAATCCTACAACAAAGGTCGGCTTTCTGTCAACTGACTAGTCTAACTATTTTTAAAAATGTTTTTTTTCCTGCAAGCCTTTTTTATCGTGTGAGCCTTTTTAGCGGAAACCATTCTGCAGGGAGCAGTTGTTCATATCTTTTTTGAAGGAAGCGGTCATCAATCAGCAGGATGGTTCCTGTGTCTTCCTCTGAACGGATGAGGCGCCCGCCAGCCTGGGCTGCTTTATTGGCTCCCGGAAAAGTATACGCATAATCATAGCCGTTTTTTCCTTCAGCCTGAAAATAATCTTTAATCAGATTACGCTCAAGACTCAGCTGTGGAAGCCCCACACCAACAATAATGACACCGCCGAGCCGGGTTCCCTTCAAGTTGATCCCTTCTGAAAAAATTCCGCCCAGCACAGCGAACCCAAGAAGGCTTTCTTCAGGTTCCTCCTTAAAGGAAGACAAAAATTCTTCTTTTTCTCCCTCTGCCATCCCCTGTTCCTGTACCATCATCCTGATAGTGCTGGATTCTTTCATTTGTTCATGGATTTCCCTCATATATTGGTAAGACGGAAAAAAGATTAAGTAATTCCCGGGCCGTTCAGCTGCCAGCTTTTCTACCGATCGGATCAAAGCTTCACCTGTCGCGCTTCTGTCCTTATATCTAGTTGAAAGCGGCAAAGCAAGAACTTCTGCATTTTCTTTCGGGAACGGGGAAGGCAATGACAGGGAATAATGATCCTCATTCCAGCCCAGCATGTTCTTGAAATAATCGAATGGCTGGAAGGTAGCCGAAAAAAAGAGTTTGCTGCGGAAGCCCTTGCCCATTTTCTGGACAAGATAGGATGGATCTAAACAAAACAGCTTGAGTACTACATCCTTTCCGGACTTTTCTGTATAAATGACAAATCGCTCATCTGCCAGCCTTGATATCCTCAGGAAAGCCTGTACAGAAAAATAAGTATCAAGCAGCAGTTCCTGGCCCTCATCTCCCCTGCCGCTGATCAGCTCCTTTTCTGAGCAATGAGCAAAGTCCTCAAGATGCTCCAGCAGATTTTCCGGCAGCTCTTCGTGAATGCGATAGCTTTCCTCCTTTAATTCTCTATTGAAAGAGATAAAAACATCATTCATCTTTTTAGCTGCTGCAGAAAGCTGCGGGGCCGTGTTTTTATAAGCCCTTTTCAGCTGAAGGAAATTCTGCTTCCCCAGATCCGCCGAAAACATATCCCTCGCCCGGTCCACCAGATTATGCGCCTCATCGATCAGAAGAGCTGTCTTTTTCTTGCCTTCTGTATGAAGCCTTTTCAGGGACACCCGGGGATCAAAGATATAATTGTAATCGCATATGACTGCGTCTGCGGCATATGCAAGTTCCAGGGAAAATTCAAACGGGCAGACTGTGTGCTTCATGGCATATTTTTCAATAACACTCCGGTCAATGATGGATTCATGAGAGAGGATATCAAGGACTGCTTCATTGAGGCGGTCATAAAACCCGTCAGCGAACGGACAATGCTCTTTCTGGCAGACCGTCTGCTCCTGAAAGCATATTTTGTCCTTGGCCGTTATTGTTACCGTGTGCATATGGAGGCCTTTTTGCTGCATCAATGAAAAAGCTTCTTCGGCTGCCTGCCTTGTGATAGTTTTGGCTGTAAGATAGACCATCCTTGACAGCAGCCCCTCTCCCATCGCCTTGATGGCGGGAAAAGCAGTTGAAATGGTCTTTCCTGTCCCGGTCGGCGCCTGGGCAAACAAGTCCTTTTCATCCAGAATTGATTTGTACACAGCTTTTGCAAGCCTTCGCTGTCCCTTCCTGTATTCCGGAAAGGGAAAAGGCAGGGCTTTAATGCTGGTATCCCTTTTTTCCCTATGATGGAGCATGAGCCGTGCGTAAGGATAAAAGTCAGCAATCAGCCCCTTCACATAACCTTCGAGGAAGGATAAAGTCTCCACCTTCCTGAAGCGCTTTTCTTCTTCAGTGTGGATCTGCAAGTAGGTAAGCTGAACGGTGATTCTCTCAAGCCCGCGCTCTTTTGCAAGCATAAAAGCATAGCATCTTGCCTGAGCCCAATGCACAGGATGGGTATCTTCATCGAAAGCTGACAAATCCTTTGCCGTCGACTTGATTTCATCTACAACCAGTTCCCCATCCTCCTGAATAATCCCGTCACATCGCCCCTCAAGAAGGAACTCAATCTCCTCATGCTGAAGTGCTTCCTTCAAGAAAACCTCATATTCATCTTCTTCCTTATAAGTACTCTGAATTTTCTTGTGCGCTTTCGTTCCTTCAGCCATCGAGGAAGCTGCTGCAAACCCGGACTCAATGCTTCCGGAACGATAGACATATTCCGCCAGGCTTCTGGCAGAAATTCTCCAGCTTTTAGTCATCACAAGGTCTCCTTGCCATCTATGATAGTACCATTATAGCACATATGTTCCCGGATTCAGGCAAACAAAAAGGGCGGGATTGTCCCGCCCTTGGTTATCATAATTAAATTCGTTTAGCTCCATAATAGGCTTTGCTCCAATAAGGATTGGACATAGAATCAATCTTAACGCCCTTAGAGCTTGACGCATGGATGAATTTGTTGCCTCCAAGGTAAAGGCCGACATGTGATGGACCTTTTTTATAGGTGCTGAAAAAAACGACGTCCCCTTTTTTCAGGCTTTTCTTTTGTACGGCTTGTCCCGTTTTATAAAGCTGCCCGGTAGTTCTGGGAATCTTTTTTCCGGCTTTGCTGTAGGTGAATCCGACAAGGCCGGAACAGTCGAAGCCCTTAGGCGAAGTGCCGCCCCATTTATAAGGAACTCCTATGTATTTTTGGGCCACTGCAGCCGCAGAAGAACCATAGGAAGCCGCTTCTGTATTTTCTCCCCCAAACAATCCGGCAAAAAGCAGGCTAGTGCAAAGAAAAACGCTTGTGATCAGCTTCTTCATGTTGTCCCCCAAGTAATTTTCTCTCTCTGTTTTGTGATGAACTTAGTTTCTCACATGCTTCCTGAAAAATAATTTACAAAAACATGTTTGTTATGTAACAAAAGGATTACAAATATTGACGTTTTTCGACCAATAAAATTATAGTAAGCGATTACAAAGTACCCAATCCTCCAATTTAGTAGATACATATACTGTAAATAAAGGAGGTGTTCTTAGTGCAGCAGCTTCCCCTTCTATATCTTGCCTGCATCCTTGCAGGGTATGCACTGATTCAAACAGCCGGACTGGCTTTTGTGACAGGGGGCTTTGCCGCATTTATTACCGCTGTTGGTGTAACAGCCATGATAATATTTGCAGCTGCCCTGCTTTTCCTCGGCTTGAAGGCTTTATTGGGCCGCAAGCTTTAGTTTTGATTACTTGCAAAAAACAGAGGCCAGGTGCCCTGGCCTCTGTTTTACATACCTGCCTCTTTCTCTGCAGCAGGAAAGGAGGCAAGGCTGATATCATGTTCATAAAAGATGCCGGCTATAGCATGGCGCAGGAGGCTTTCATATTTTTGCTTAGTATCGAAATTTTTGACCGGGACCTCGATTAAAAACAGCATCGTATCATACTTAAAGTCAACCAGCCTGATTTCAGCAAGGTTTACTTTTAAATACGCTGAAAAATGATCAGCTTCCTGAAGGACCGCCTCTTTCAGCAAGTTTTCAATTCTGCCTGTATCTTCTCCGAATTTTATATTGACCTCCACAGAAGCAAGCATTTCCGATCCAGTCCGGTTTTTGATGATCTGTTCAATAAAATGCTGGTTTGGAACGATCAGCGTTCCCTCTTTCGCAGTTCTTACTATCGTGGAACGAAGCCGTATGCTTTCAATGGTTCCGATTTTATTATTGATCTCAATCAGTTCCCCTACTTCCACAGGCCGTTCAAACAGGATGATGATGCCTGAAATGAAGTTGCCGGCAATATTCCTCATCCCAAAGCCGATTCCGATCCCCAGCACCCCGAGAGCCGCTCCTGCCGCAGTAAGGTCAAGACCGACCGTTGTCAGGCTGACGGCAACCGCCGCTATCATGATCGCATAATAGATGAAGCGGTTGAATGTATATCTCAGCCCCCTGTCGACATGATAATGTTCATAGACAGAAGACAGAATCTGCAGCGTAAGAACCCTGACAAACTTATTCGCCAGAGAAACAATAAGGAAGGCCGTAAATATCAGCCGCAGTGAGACTTTAACGTCCCCTGCCTGATAGAGCGTATAATTCAGCCAGTCCTGCGTTGAAAAAAAGTTCAGGAACAGTATCAGGGAAGCGTAAAAGGCCGCCCAATTGAGGACCGAGAGCATGCCTTCTTTTGCTTCCGGCTGGGCCCATCGCCTTCTTGCAGCAAAAAATTGCAGGATGAACTTTAGAAGCCAAATAGCCGCAAACCAGGAGAAAAACTGAATATATTCTTCTCTTGTTAATTCTTTAAAAAAGTCCATTGCCGTTCACCTTTACTTCTTTTATTTCTCTTTGTATTCCTTATAGGGCCGCTTTCTAAACAGGGATAATTTTAAAAGCCGATAAAAGAAGGGGTTTCGGTCCCGGCGGCAAGGGAAAAAAGGAAGGATACTATCAATTGAATTCAGGGATTCCAGGGGGATAATATGTGGATTAAAAAGCCGTTTTTTATGTATATAACAGGAGCCATACTCGTGCTGGTTGTTATTTTTCTATTGGGTAAGATCGATTGGTTCATCTGGCCATTCCGGAAGCTTGTGGCGACCATTTTCTTCCCCATCCTGATATCGGGTCTTCTTTATTATATCCTCAGGCCAGTCATCCGCTGGCTGAGCGGCTATATGCCGAAGACCGCTTCCATCCTTATTGTATTCGGTACGCTGATTGGCATTGGAACCGGAATTTTTTATTTCGGCGGAAGCCTGATAGCAGAACAGATCACCCAAATATCAGACTCTTTCCCTGACAAAATGGAGGATCTTACATCAGAGACAAAGGAAATGGTGGATGAGAATGACTTTGGCTTCCTTTCCTATGAGGAGATCGAGCAGAAGGTCCTTTCCTATTCGCAATCATTCATTAATACAGTCGGCAGCAACCTTACCGGGATCATTTCAGCCATAACCAGCATCGCAACCGTCCTGGTAGTTGTTCCCTTCATTCTTTTCTATTTTTCAAAAGATGACGAAAAACTCCGGCCGAAACTGCTGAAATGGATACCGGATGAGCATAAAATAGAAGGCAACCGGATTTTGCTGGACATCGACAAAACCTTATCAACTTATATTATCGGCCAGTTTATCATAGCTTTTGCCGATGGTGTCCTGATGTATATCGGTTATCTGATCATCGGCCTGGATTATGCTTTAGTGCTGGCATTGTTCGCCACGTTCCTGACAGTCGTCCCTTTTCTCGGACCGCTTCTAGGCATCATTCCTGCCATTTTTGTCGGTTTGATGCAGGAACCTTTCATGGTGATTAAAATCCTGATTGTCCTTGTTGCGGTCCAGCAGCTGGAGGGGAATCTCATAACACCGCAGGTAATGGGAAAAAGACTGAACATCCATCCGCTGACAGTCATCCTTGTCCTGCTGGTGGCAGGTTCCCTTTATGGCTTCATCGGCATTCTGGTGGCCATTCCATTTTATTCTGTTGTTAAGGTGATTGTGAGGGATTTCTGGAAGTTCTACAGGCTCCGCCACCTGGCAGGCTCAATTGGAAACAAAGAATGATAGATAGAACAAGAACCGCCTGGAGACGCAGCCAGGCGGTTCTTGTTCTTTTTCGAGGTTTTTTCACATACCGTGGACCGGAAAATATACTCTTACCGTAGTCCCTTTGCCCTCATCGCTTTCGACTTTCACCCTCCCATGATGATCGTCAGCGATTTTGTAGCTTGTCATCAGGCCAAGGCCGGTTCCTTTCTCCTTTGTTGAATAAAAAGGCTCTCCCAGGTTTGCAAGCCTTTCTGCCGGGATGCCGCATCCGCTGTCCTTGATGATGGCGCATAACTCCCCATCCGCCTTTACCGTGCTAATGATGCTGCTCCCTTTTTCTTCGATGGCATCAAGCGCATTTTGAATGATATTGATAAAAAGCTGCTTTAATGAATTAGGATCTCCAAGCAGTGGATACGGTCCATTTCCTGGCTCGAATGTGAGTTCTTTATTGTTCATGAGCGCCTGCGGCATCATCAGGTCAACAACATGCCTGATGACATCATTTAAATCAAGAACTTCGACCTTTGTGCTGTGGGGCTTTGCAAGAGCCAGAAATTCAGTGATGATATTGTCTATTCTGTTGATTTCATTGATGATGATGGAAGAAAAAGCAGGATTGAAGCTCCGGCCATCTGAAAACAGCTGCATGAATCCCTTGATAGGCGTCAGCGGATTCCTGATTTCATGTGCAACTGCAGCAGCCATCTGGCCTACAACAGCCAGCTTTTCTGACCTTCTCAGCAGTTCATTGGTCTCAATCCTTTGCTGAATGTCCCGGGAAACGGATAAAATCTGAGCGCCGCTTTCAAATGTATATTCATCTATTCCTTTAACATGGGATTCCATCCAGATGTAGCTCCCATCCTTCTTTTTTACACGATGAGTGATCAATAACGGCTCTCCGATTCTCAGCATAAGCTGATATCTTCTGCGGACTTCTTCGATATCATCAGGATGAATGAGCTTAAAGGCATTCAGCTCCAGCATCTCGTCAGGCTCATACCCCAAGATCCGGTTCACTGATGGTGAAGCATATAAATACGTAGCGTCATATTTGTGCAGGATAATCAAATCAGAGATATTGTCTGCCAGAAGCCGGTAATTCTGCTCGCTTTCTTCTCTTTTACTTTCCAATCGCTTTTGTTCGGTAATATCCACGATCTGGCCGAACATATATTGATCATCGGCACTTTCTCCCTTAACAAGGGATAGATTGAGCTGCCCTGTCTTATGTGAGCCATCCTTGCAAATGTAACGCTTTTCCAGCTCATATTCTGTCCGTTTTCCGTCCAGGATTTCATTGAGCAGCTCCAAATCTTTTTTATAATCATCCGGGTGGCTTATGTCCTCAATTGTAAGGCCTGCCCACTCTTCCATTGAATAGCCGAGAAATTTGCAGAATGCCTCATTTACAATCACTTGGTCTATATGGCCGATCACTACAGTCTGCGGGATCCTGGATTGATAAAACAGCTGCATAAACATGTTAGAATTCTTCATATTGCCTCCGATAAACCTCTAAGCGTTACTCTCATCTTACTAAATATTAACCTTTTCACTCAATCATAATCTGGAAAACCTGAATATCATCAGATTTAACAAAAGTTTTTTTCCTAGTATAATGGAAAGGAATCCAATCATATTAGGAGTGATCTTTTGACTAACAGCAATGTAAAGCAAACGGCAGACCTGATCAGGGAACTCGTTTCCATACCCAGTCCATCCGGGAATACCAGCGAAGTAATTTCCTTTGTCCAGAACTATCTTGAACAGCTTGGCGTACATACATACCAGAACAGGAAAGGCGGCCTGATCGCCACACTTCCAGGAAAAAATGAAAAGCAGCACCGGATGCTTACGGCTCATGTTGACACATTAGGGGCGATTGTAAAGGAAATCAAACCAAATGGCAGGCTTAAAATCGATTTGATCGGCGGATTTACATACAACTCGATTGAAGGCGAATACTGCGAGATTGAAACGGCAGAAGGAAATAAATATACCGGCACAATCCTCATGAAGCAAACCTCTGTACATGTGTATAAGGATGCTGCGAAAGCTGAAAGAAATCAGCAGAACATGGAAGTGCGCATAGACGAAAAGGTTCACAGCAAAGAGGATGTACTTGCTCTTGGCATTGAAGTGGGAGATTTTGTATCTTTTGATCCGCGTGTCCAGGAAACAGAATCCGGATATATCAAATCGCGCCACCTGGATGATAAAGCCAGCGTCGCGATCCTGCTTCAGCTGATCAAGACTTTAAAAGAAAAGAATATCGAGCTGCCTTACACGACCCACTTCCTGATTTCGAACAACGAGGAAATCGGCTATGGCGGAAACTCCAATATTACACCGGAGACTGTTGAATACCTGGCTGTCGATATGGGCGCGATGGGTGAAGGCCAGTCAACAGATGAATATACGGTGTCCATCTGTGTGAAAGATGCAAGCGGTCCGTATCATTATGGATTGAGGAAGAATCTTGTTAAGATTGCAAAGGACAATCATATCGATTACAAGCTTGACATCTACCCTTATTATGGGTCTGATGCTTCTGCTGCCATCCGTTCAGGTCATGATATTATTCACGGACTGATCGGTCCGGGGATCGACTCCTCGCATGCCTATGAGAGGACCCACATGGAATCCCTGGACAACACAGCAAGACTGCTGTTCCATTATGTACAATCTGAGCTTGTCAACTAATGCAAAAGAGGATGCGTTTCGGCGCATCCTCCTTTTTATTCCTCCTCAGGAGGCCTCTTCCCTCTCTGAAGCTCCCATATGCTCAGCCCGAAATCATATTGCAGATGAGGGTAATCTTTGAAGCTGCGCCAATCGCCGCCCCATTCAAATCCGAGACCCTTTGCGATCTCGACGACCTCATCCCAGTCAGCACGGGAATTGCCGTTGCCGTCATAATTCATATCCCATATGACAGCTCCGTTTAAGGAAAGAAGGGCAAAATCAATGGCGAGGCCGAAATTATGGTATGACTCCCCGCCTTTGGCATTTGTCACGATTTCTCCTTCTGCCGTCCTGCCTTTTGCGTATAATTCATTCTGCTCTTCAATGCTGCGGAAATCCTGTGTAATGACAATATTGATCCCTTTATCCGCCGCCAGGCTGATCAGTTCATCCTTTTTGGCACTTACCACCGGATGAAGCTGGACCGGCAGGGGCGCATCCTCATCAAAGCCATTATCCATATCAATATGAAAATCAATTTCCGGAAATTGCTCTGCCTTCATGAGAAAAAGCAGATAAATCATCCCGGCAATCAATATAAAAATCCAGAAGCCTGATCTTTTAACCGGCACTTTGTCAGTCCTTTCTATATATAAGGCTGTGTTAAACAATGCTGTTGAATAAAGCCGTATACAAATAAATATAAAAAAAGATGCGGGGCATCATCTGGAAATATGCCTTACATCTTGTTTCTTATTATACTAGGAAATTGTTTATTCAGTCTAGAATGAAGCTGCTTAGCGTGCTGGCTGTAAAATTTCAGGTAAATAAAATGGCGTTTCTGATTAAAAGGGATATATGAAGGAATCTTTTGCAGCTGAATTATTATAAAAAAAGACAGCTCTTTCGAAAAGAGCCTGTCTAATGTAATTCCCATAAATTTTATTGCAGCTAATTGTATCTTTCTCCGATTTTTTTCTTTTTGCCCGTAGCTTAACACTGCAAAGCTTCAACACTAGAATACTTGCAGCCCATTACAGCAAAGACTTTGCCCCAAGATACCTAGTCTTCCAATAAGATAAATTCATATCGCTGATTGTTACACCCGTGGAAGAGCCAGAATGGATGAATTTGTTTCCGCCAAGATAGATGCCTGCATGTGAAGGGCCTGTCCCGGTCTCAAAGAAGACGATATCTCCCGGTGATGGTGAAGATACCGCTTTTCCGGCGCCCCAGATCGTTGCAACAGTTCTTGGGATTGATACTCCCGACTGCTTGAAGACATAGTTGATATAGCCGCTGCAGTCAAAACCTGCCGGTGTGCTTCCTGCCCATTTGTACGGGACGCCGATATACTTTTTCGCTTCGCTGATAATCGCATCGGCTTTGGAGGAAACAGATACTGGTGCTGGAGGCTTTGCAGCTGCTGCTGTGCCATTCAATTGAAGCTTCTGCCCTGCATAGATTGTATCGCTGGATAGATTATTCAATGCTTTTAATTGAAGTACAGAGGTATTGTTCCTGCTGCTAATGCTCCAAAGCGAATCTCCTTTTTGCACAGTATAACTTGACCCTGTTTGGGCTGGTGCCGGATTCAGCACTGGAGCATTGGCAGAGCTGCTTGCAGAAGCGCTGATTGAGAGCTTCTGGCCTTTATAAATCGTATCAGTTGACAGACGATTCCATTGCTTTAGGGATGCGACACTGACATCGTATTTCAGGCTGATTCCCCATAGCGTGTCCCCTGCCTGCACAGTATGTACTGTGGTGCCTGATGCTGCAGGCTGAGATGTGTGGCTGTGCGGAGCAATGACGGAAAGCTCCTGCCCCGGATAGATGACAGCACCGCTAAGCTTATTCCAGCTTTGAAGCTCGCCTACATTTATATTGTATTGCCTCGAGATCTTCCAAAGCGTATCTCCGGAGGCTACTTTATGTGTCTTTTCATGTGCGCTTGCTGAACCTTGAAAAGGAGTCAGCATCAAGCCTGCTGCGGCTGCCATTGTTATAAGTTGTTTTTTCATGGTGTACACTCCTTTAATTTCTTTCACATCCTAATTTTAGTAATCATTACACTAGAATAGTATGTGTAAAAAATGGAGTGCTTGGAATTAACTATTTTTATAGGTTAATTAAGGAATATCATCTTCTATTTCCCACAAACAAATAGGTTATATACCCCATGCTTTCATCTTCTAAACTTATACAAAAATAATTTCTACCTTCTTAAGACTCAAATTTTACGACAATATCCGGAAGGAAATTTATTCCTTAATGAATTTTCTAGTCAGCACCTCCTGATTAAATAGTCGCTCCAGCAGGATGCCGGCCGAAAAATGAATGCAAAGGACTAAAAAATGCAGGAGTTTTTTACCTTATAGAAAAATTGAGAATATTCTAGACTATTAGTTGCCTATTAATTTTATCCAGGGAGGAATACTATGAAAAAAACTTTTGTTTCTATGTCATTAGCAGGCGTTTTGGCCTTTGGGGCAGTACATGTTCCTGCGCTGGCCCAGCCAAAGGAAGCTCCGAAGCTGGAAGCTATTCATGGCCTTGAGAATAGTCTTATCAAAAGGATATCAGCGGAAAAAATCTATCAATCCATCACAGATCTCTCGCAGTCTCCGCGCGTGGCAGGAACTGCGTCAGAAGATCAGGCAGTACAGTATATAAAGCAAAAATTCGAAAGTTATGGCTATAAAACAGAAATCCAGCCTTTCACCTTCTATGGCTATACGCCGCCTGAGAAGATTGAATTAACCGTCCAGGGAGCGGAAGAGCCATTATCCCCTGCCCCTTTCACTTATACAGTCAACGGGAATGTCACTGCTGAATTGGCAGAAGCAGGCCTGGGAACAAAGGAGGACGCTGCAGCTGCTGATCTGGAGGGTAAGATTGCACTGATCCAAAGAGGGGAAATCAGCTTTGCCGAAAAGGTATTGAATGCAGCTGAACAAGGTGCTGCAGGCGTTCTGATCTATAATAATGCTGATGGCCCTCTCAGCGGGACACTTGGAGAAGCCAATGAGGAGTACATACCTGCTGCAGCTTTATCAAAAGCTGAAGGTGAAAGCCTGTCAGCAAGACTTGCAGAGGGAGAAACCTTCACAGCAAACCTTGTCATTGAGGGAGCTGACGCCGGTGAAAAAACATCTCATAATGTAATTGCCGTTAAAAAACCAACTAATAAGAAGAAAGATACAGGAGAAGTCATTGTGCTTGGCGCACACCATGACTCTGTCGCAGGTGCACCGGGAGCGAATGATGATGCATCAGGCACAGCGATGACACTGGAATTGGCAAGAGTGTTCAAAAATATTCCCACTGATTCAGAAATCCGCTTTGTCACATTTGGTGCTGAAGAGCTCGGCTTGCTTGGATCACGTCATTATGTAGAGAATCTGTCAGACAAGGAGCAGGATAGCATCATTGCCAATTTCAACCTTGATATGGTCGGAAGCAGGGATGCAGGCGACCTGGTGATGCTGACGGCTGATGGCGAACCGAATCTGGTGACAGAACTTGCCCAGAAATCCAGCTTAAAGCTGAATGGCACAGCAACACCGTATGGACAGGGAGGACGGAGCGACCATGTGCCTTTTGCAGAAGCAGGGATTCCGGCAGCACTTTTCATCCACAGCCCGAGTGAGCCATGGTACCACACACCGGAAGACACCATTGATAAAATCAGCAAGGACAAGCTTCAGGATGTAGCTGAAATTGTGGGATCAGCAATTTATGATCAGGCAAAATTCGACCGGAAGCTGCCTAAGCCGAAAAAAGGGAAAAAGCATAAAACGCCTCATTTATATCAAGAACAGGAAGTAAAATAATAGAAAAGCACCCTCACTGGGTGCTTTTCTCTATTTTTTCCAGATCCTTTTATTATCTTCCCGCACGGTCAGCTTCAGCTCATCAAGCCGCTCAAGGAGAGGGATGATATATTTCCTCGATAAGCCCAAAAGATCTTTAGCCACACCTACATCAAAGCTGCCTCCGGTTCCAGCCTTCAGCTTTTCAACCGCTTCATTGAAAATGTCTGCATGATAGTAATACTGGCCATCAATCGGCACGATTTTATCAGTATCTGTCAGAAAGCGGATCATATCTGGCTTTAAATCTCCCGGAATACCCGATTTGGCGAAGTAGTCGTCTAGGTATTGAACCTGCAGTCCATCTTCCCTTAACTGGTCCAGCATATTGCCAGCCCGTTTTTGCCAGCTTTTCGGAATATTCCTTTCAAAGGTTGAAGAAAACAGCCACTGCTCTTCTTTTATCCATTTTCCATCCAGGATCCCTTTTTCAACCGTAAAACCCACCAGGCTTTTGCCGTAGGTGCCAGCCAGCGACTGGACCAGCTCTGCTTTAAGGATCCCTTTCCTCATCGGAAAAGCAGAGTGGAATTCGCCAAGCTTCCCTGCTGCTTCCATGAAGGCGTTCTGCACCGTTTCGCTGTGAGCAAAGTCATTGGGCCCGATTTTTACAAAGCCGTCTTCCTGAAGCACCTGCAGGACAGTTTCTTCGTCCACACCGGTTAAATGGGCAAGCTCTGAAGGCTTCATGCTGCTGTTTATTCTAAGGGCATCGCTGATCCTTTCGTGGGTAGAACCTTGTTTTTTCTTATCGAGAAGCTCAACGGTATGCTTGCCAAACTTATATTTCCGGCCATGAGGATCAATGACCCATCCTCCGCCGATGGTTTCAGCCGGGCTGGGCCTCCTGAGGATGAACCGGTCTCCCCGCTTTGTAACCACCTCTTCGTCCAGCCTGATCTGGCACAAGATTTCTTCTTTATCTTCCTTGAGCTCGTTGCGGTCAAAAAATACAATTCGGCCCATCACTTCTGCAGTTCCGATATGGCATTTGACAGGCATCCGCTGCTTGATGGCAGACTCCAGCCCCTCTGCTGTCCTGATGCTTGCATCAAACACATTTGTCACTGTAAAACTGTCAGCGGAGACAAGGACCTGCCCCCTGGCGGCATCTTCTTTTGCGACCCCGGATAAGTTGATGGCTGTCCGCTGCCCTGCAAATGCCTTTTCTGCCTGCTTCCGGTGCACCTGGATCTGCCTTGCCCTCGTTTCAATGCCTGAGGGCAGGATCTTCAGCTGCTGGCCTTCTTCAACAGATCCTTCATAGACGGTTCCGCGGACCACAGTCCCCTGCCCCTTTACCGAAAAGGCCTGATCGATCGGCAGCCTGAAGGCGCCTGTTGTGCCGCGGGGGGTGATTTCTTTGAGTTCATCCTCAATCAGCACTTTCAGTTCTTCTATCCCTCTTAGAGAAAGGCTGTCCACGAGAACCGAAGGCGAGCCTTCAAAGACCGTTCCTTCAAGCTCCAGCAGAATCTCCTCCTCAACAAGGCCAATGAATTCTTCATCCACCCGATCAGCTTTAGAGATAACGACGATTCCTTTCTCAATGCCAAGGAACCCAAGAATCTGGAGATGCTCTTTTGTCTGCGGCATCACACCCTCGTCGGCTGCAACGACGAGGATCACAAGATCAATGCCCGCAACTCCGGCAATCATCTGCCTGATGAACCGCTCATGCCCTGGGACATCAATAACAGATACTTCCAAATCCTCATCTTCATACAAGGGAGCAAATCCCGGCTCAATGGATATCTGCCTTTCTTTTTCTTCCTTCAGCCTGTCTGTATCTATATTGGTCAACGCTTTGGTCAGCGATGTTTTGCCATGGTCAATATGGCCGGCCATACCAATCGTAAAGTATTTCTTTCCCACAAATGTGCACCTACTTTAATTCATTAATTTATCATTTCAACTGGATAAGTACGCACCAAGTGCACCGCTGTATTCCCCATTAGGCAGAAAGGCGGCATCCAGGCCTGTCATCCTGCTGTATGTAAGAAGTCCCTTTTTCAGTATTTCATTACCCTGCAGGGAACTTCCGATATAATAAATCTTTTCAGAATGATGGATATCAGCAGCCCCTTTGGTCAAAAGAACCGTTGTTTCGGCAATCATGTTAGCAGCCGCTGCCATAAGATCCTCTTCGGAAGGCTCACCCGTGATATTGGCAAAATTGCCTGCCGTCAGCTTGCCGTCAATAGGAGCTTCAACATCCTTTACCCTTTTATTCTGGCCTGCTGTCGAAGGAAGCCAGCTTCTGTCTCCATAAATATCGCTCACCAGCAGGTCGGCCTTTTCCCTGTTACCTTCAGCTGCCAGCCCGGCCAGCCTCTGATGGTCCGCTTTTCCAGTGAAAATCCTGCCAAGCCCCATAAAAGTACCTCCGCCCACACCGCTGCCCAGGATTCTTTCATGCTTTCCATCCTCTATTTTATACCAGGAAGTCCCTGTGCCGATGTTAACGAGCAGCAATCTTTTATGCGGGTGGCCCGCTTCCTTGATCAGATGGAGAGCCCCTTCACAAGTGGCCGTAAATTCAGGGATGATAGCGGCTTCGGGAAAAAAGGCCTCCTTAAGGATGGCGGCTTTACCGCCAGTAAGGACATAATCCGCAGAAGGAGCCAACGTCTTAAGCCAGTTCATCGCCTGCTCAGCCTCATTATATTCAATTCTTTTAAAATGAAGGCCATTTTCTTCGTAAACGATCTTAATCAGAGTCCCGCCAGCATCAATCCCTATTCTCACACAAATGCCTCCCCTGAATATATTAACCTCATTATAAGCAATCTTAGGAGGGGCCTGCCAGCATTAAGGCCTTTATCCAGTGATAGTTCTCGCTAAAAATAAAACCCCCTTGCAGAAAGGGGGCCAATTACTACTCCAGCATCTCGCCGGTCTGATAATCCTTCATGAAGCTCTCAATTGTTTCTTCGATCATGCCGCTTTCATCAGGAACCTGGACAATCACTTCATTTCTGCCCGTAACCGGTGTTACACTCACATTCTGATAGCGGTTGACATCCAGCTGGACGCGGAGGTCTTTTGCAATCTGCGCACTTTCCGCTCCATCTTTCAATAAAAAACGAAGGTTTTTCATGTAGGCAAAGCTCCTTCCAACTCAGTTTCTAACGCTTATTATTGGGCCGGAAGAGACAAACTATACTTTCTGCTTGGCCTGATTTCCCGCTTTATTGTTTCTTTCTAAAAATGTAAATCAACCCAGCAGCAGCAATCAAAATGCAGGCTGCTGCAGCAGTCCAGACCACTGAAGCCTGCCCGCGCTGCTCAACCGTAATCCCAATATATCCCCATATGAATACGAGCGGGTAGATGATATCTTTTTGCAGCAGCATAAAGCCAATAGCAAGCAAAGCTCCCGCAATAAGCATGATGTTTGTCCACCCCAGCTCTCCTATAGCAAGGAACTCCCCGATGCCAAAGTCTGTAAACTGCTGAAAGATAATCACAATAACAGCAATGGAGGTCCATCCAAGATAGAATGAGAACGGAACTCTGAAAAAAGTCCGATGGTATTGGCTTTTCTTGATTTTTACATAAACCATACAAAGTGCTGCCAGTGAAGCAATGAGCAGAATGGCATCTAGACCTTTTACAGCCAATCCAGCTGTAATCGACAGCCCGCTCAAGACGGCGCTGATTGAAAACCAAGGTGCTGTGCCCCTATAAAGCTCCCTTTCATCTCCTGATGAGAGAAATCCCCTGACCAGCCAGATGGCGATCAGCACATATATCAGCCCCCAGATGGAAAAAGCATAGGGCGCCGGCTGGAATAGCGTTTCATTCATCTGCCTGTTATCCCCGCTCTCTGATACTGGAGACAAAAAAGAAGCCCATAAAACGAAAAGGAATGCCAGGCAGCTGATGCTGTGCAGGATGTAAAATTTCTTCATATGCACCCTTCTTTCTAAAATGATTTCATCTTGGCTGTTTCTCCTGCTCTACCCCAGCAAGATGCCTTCTAATCCCGGCATGTGCAGTCAGCCTGCCGTAAATAGCATATTTTGCCACCCTTAAAAAAGGTGCTAAAATACTCTTCCAGGAGGCGGATGCTGCTCGTGCTTGCTAACATTCAACTACCATACCCTTCCTGCATGAGGTATAAAAATCCGCCACTGCTATGATGGAATGACTGTATTTCTTATTACGAAATAACTCCCGTTTGTTCATTAAGCTAGTTGATGGGTCATTCCCCCGTACTGACATAAAAGAGCAGACTAGAAGAGGAAGTCCGGGACAGGGTAAAAATAAACGGAGAAATTCCCCCTAATTTCGAAAAACATCTAAAAATAGCTCAAATAGACGGAGAAATTCCGGCTATCAACTCAAAAAACTGGAAAATGGGCTACTGCGTTTCGTTTAAGCGGAAATTCTCCCTTTATTTACACCCACTAGTGCCATTTTCAACAGCTTAACCGAAAATTCTCCGCTTATTTAATGGCCTGCTGGTCACTCACTCAAATAAGGTTAAGACTTTTTGCAAAATCATTCCTTCCTCTCTTCCTTAACAACGCTCTTACCAAAAGAGCCAAAATTAAAACCCTGCCAGAGGCAGGGCTTTTCTTTTACTTTCTCTTCCGAAAACCAAACGGAGCAAGCAGCACATAAAATAAGAAAAGTGCAATCCCTTCAAGGGACAGGATATAAAATGGATAAGGCCCCAGAAAATCAATCAGCGAGCCATTGGAAGGCTTATAGGCAAGAAACATATAATTTCCCCCGGTCCATTTATTGGCCAGGTATGCAATGCCTGCAGATAAATTAAGGAACAGGAAACTCAGCCACATCCCTTTATGATCAGGTGCAAAGCCCTTTGCAAATACATAGAAAAGGCAGGTCCATATGATCAGTATATGAGTGATGAAAAATTGGAAATAACGAAAATGCGGATAGCCAAAAAATAATTCTGGCGTCAGCACCGCCATTAAGGCACCTGCTATCCCGATAAAATAAACAATGTTAAAAACGAGTCTTGATCCTGATGCGAGAAGGATCAGGCAAAGAATCAGGCTGATGGAGCACAGCTGAAGCGGCAGTGTGAATGAAACATCCCATATTCCTGCACGATACAGCCAATAGTGATAAAGCGACTCCAGGATGAATAAGCCTGAAAAGAACGTCCATCTGACCGCTAATTCATTTGCTGCGAAAAACTGCCGGTAATAGTATAAAGCAAAAGAGCCTGCCGCAAACACAAACAGCATGGTCCAATGGCCTGCCGAAAAAGCCGCAAAAGGATAGAGATCCGAATTTTGCCCGAATAGCTCTGCCACAGGGGGATCCTCCTTACTTATGTATTAAGCTTTTTCTTTTAAAGTGAAGTTTTCAAGCTCAAGCCGCTTGGTTGTCTCCAGCTGAATAATTTCTCCAGTGTCAAAGCTGACTTTTTTACGGAATAGAGGGCCGTCATAGACAAAAGTATGATATTCCCCTGCTTCACCCATCGGACAGCTGGCTGTATCTTTAATATCCCTGGCAAAGGATGCATCCACTTCGCGGCCAAGCCACTCAGTAGCAAGAATCTCATCTCTTACCCTGATCACTTTAGCCTTGTATCCAGAATCCGTGAATGCTTCCAGGGCTGATGGCGCTTCCTCTTTTTTCATCCATAAGGGATAGGATGCTTCCAGGCCTGCCGCTGCCGCCGCCTTTTCGCCCCAATCTCTGTGCTCATCTAAATAAAGATCCCCAAACGCAATCGCATCAAGTCCGTATTCCTTTTTTGCCTCTTTTAAAGCCGCGACAAAGGAATCCGTATATCCGTCAAACGTGCATTCTATGAAGCGGACCGGAATCCCGAGAGCTTCCCCCTGAAGGGATATAAGCTCCTGCTTCTCACCATGTCCAAAAGTCCTTCCCAGCTCTTTAGGGACTGTTGTCAGAAGGCACTCAACCTTTATCCCTTTCTTGACCATTAGATCAAGAGCCATGCAGCCGTCCTTGCCTCCGCTCCACGAAAGTGCTGCTTTCTTCATCTTTCCAACTCCCTGTTATTTGAATCTTCTGCCACCATTTTACCATGAAAAGGCACTGTATGGCAGAACAGTGTTGACTGCCTGTATTCACTTCCACAGTCAGTCATTCAGGATTTCCCTTTCCAGTTCCTTGGCTTCCTTCCGGATATCTTCCTCACCCTTCAGCAAAGCAAACAGCCCTTCCAGGATGATTTGTTCAGGATTGGATTTTTTGGTTTCTTCGGAAATCCGGTTTGCGATCTCTTTTAACCATGAAGATTTCTGCGGTTCCAGACTGTTCAGCTTTTGATAAAGATCCTTCCATGCCTGTTCCCTTTTTTCAAATGATACAAAAGCGCCTTCCTTATCCATATGAACGACAAAATGCTTCATCATTTCATCCGTAAGAACCGGATATCCGCCCTTTTCAAGAAAATCATTCGCCACCGCATCAAGCTGCCGGACTAAATGGACGCCGATCTCATCCGGTTCGATCTTTGCCTGGTCAGACACCATCAGCATCATATATGTCCGATAGATTGATTGAATCATGAACAGCAGATCCCATTGATAAGTCCTGATTCTTTCCCCATACAGCTCCAGCAGGCTTTTTTGAAGCCAGGAAAACAATCTTCCCCTCATCCTGTGCTCCATCCCTGCAATCTTTTCGCTGTTAACAGCCGTCTCTCCCCTCATCTGCATCTTCATGTAAGCCTTATATTCCAGAATCCCTTCAAACTGGGCACTGAACTGCTTCTCCAGCTTATGCTTAGGCTCCAAGTCCCCATCCAGTCCGATGACAAGGACTCTTTCAAAGACGAGCTGCTGGTAATGCTCATAAATGGAAATAATCAGATCTTCCTTTGATGAAAAAAAAGAATACAGTGATCCTTTTGCAATCCCTACACCGTCCGCAATTTCCTGCATGGATGTCTGGCTGTACCCTTTTTCAGCAAAAAGTTCAACAGCTGTTTCTAAAATCGCTTCGCGTTTGTTCATCATCACACCTCATATCTTTATGCCAGCACATTCTATAAACACATTCATTCTTGACTATTTAAATGGAGTCATGCAAAAATGACCATGTAGTCAAGAGTTTTCCCCTTGATAATATTAGATTTCATTTTACATTAAACAAAATTTGACCGACCAGTCAAACCTCAGGAGGAATGCATTATGCTTGAATGGATACTAAAGAGATCCAAAATCTTTATCATTTTGTTCTTATTATTTATTATCGTTGGCGTCTTCACTTTTCTTCAGCTTCCGCAAAGGGAAATTCCCGAGACTTCCATCAATATCGGAACGGTCAGCACCGTCTATCCTGGAGCAACGGTCGATAGTGTGGAAAGAAATATTACCAACCCGATAGAAACAAAGCTGCAGTCCATTGAGGGAATCGAGGAACTAAGCTCATCCTCAAGCGCAGGCTTTTCTTCTATTATCGTAACGGTTGCCGACGGAGAAGACAAAAAAGAAGTGTTCGGCAATGTGCGCCAGGCTATCTCTGACCTTACAGCTTCTTTCCCGGAAGAAGCCTTTGAACCGGAAATCAGTGAAGCAAATGTCAAGATGCCAATTGTATCTTACCATTTGACGGGCAGCGACAGTGAAAGCCTTTTTGCTCTTCAGGACGAACTTTCACGCTGGAAAGAAGAGGTTGAATCTGTACCTGGGATTTCGGGCGCTGTAATCAAAGGCCTGCCTGACGAGAAAATTTCTATTGAGCTGGATCCCGAGCTGCTGAAGGAGAAAGGCATTATTCTGCCGGATGTAATCAGCAGCATCAATGATGAATTCTATCCTGCACCATTAGGAAAGCAGGAAATGGATCAGGAAATCGTGCAGCTTACATTAGAGCATTACAGCTCTGTTGAGGATATGGAAAAATTATTTGTCGGCAAATCGCCGCAGGGTGAATCCGTTTTGCTTGGCGACATCGGAAAAGCTGAAGTCGTGCAGCAGGAAACGGAGGATATTGTCACTATTGATGGAAAGCCTTCTATATCTTTTACTGCCTTTGTCGAAGCAGGACAGGATATCCCCTCCGTTGACGAATCAGTCAGCAGCCTGGTCGAAGATTTGGGAAAAGGACTGCCTGACGATATTGAACTTCAGCCATATTATTCACAGGCAGATCAGGTATCCGATATTTTTGACGGCCTCTATTTGTCTCTTGCCATATCAGTTGCGGCAGTCATCCTGACTACGGCTCTTGGACTGACCGCCTCAGGGGCATTCGTCGTTGCACTCGCTGTCCCGATTTCCGTATTGATGGGGCTGATCCCCCTTCCGTTCGCCGATGTCGACTTGAACCAGATTTCCGTCATCGGGGCGATCATCGCGCTAGGTATCCTTGTTGATGACAGTATCGTCGTCAATGATAATATCCAAAGGCGCTATAAAATGGGTGAAGGGGCGATGCTTGGCGCAATCAATGGCACAAAGGAGATTTGGGTTTCCATCGTCACATCATCGCTGGCGATTGTTTTCACCTTCCTTCCACTCGTCTTTCTTTCCGGGGGGAACGGGGCTTTCATACGAGCTTTGCCGACCGTTTTAATAACGACCATTTTGGCATCAACACTCGTCGCATTGATATTCGTGCCAATGATGCGCTTTATGCTTTACCGGAAAACGAGCAAAAAAGTTTCTGACGCTCCCGGGCTGCTCGGGAGGCCGCTCAATCTAATGGCAGATATTTATGCAGACAAAATCCTTAAGCCATTTTCCAAAAGGCCGAAGCTTGTCGGTTTTCTTGGCTTAATTTTTACAACGGCGATCTTTGGGCTCGCTGTACTGACTCCCTTTGAGTTCTTCCCAGCCGCCGACCGTGAAGAGGTGACCATTGACGTTACACTCCCAATCGGTGTGACCCTCGAGGACACAGCCGGGCAGCTTAGGGACATTGAAGAAATGCTGCTGACTGACCCTGGCGTCAAGGAAACAAGCGTATTTGCCGGAACCGGCCTGCCTAACCTTTTCAACAGCTCCCTGCAGGCAACCGGAGAGAATACGGGGCAGATCGTCGCAAGGGTTGACCGCAAGAACCAGACTGCCCAGGGGCTTATTGACGACTGGTCATCTGTTCTGAGGGAAAAATATCCAGATGCTGAAATATTCATGGAAACCATCCAGCAGGGCCCTCCTGCAGGCGCCCCTGTCACAGTCACGGTAAAGGGGCCTGAAATAGAAAGGCTCCTTGAGCTCAGGGATACACTGTCCGGGAAAATAGAAGACGCTGGGGCAGACTTTGTAGTCGACAATATCGGAACTCCAGAGCCGGCTGTAAAATATGTCCCTGACCGTGCCAAATTAGAAGAATACGGCATTACCATCAATCAGATCAGCGAACAGATCAGCCTTGCAACTGAAGGCATTCCGCTGCAGGCATTTGATAATGGTGTATCTAAGCGCGATATGAATATCATACTTGGGGACCCTGAAGAACCCCTGAACCTTGAAGAACTCGAGATTCCGGCTGCCGGCAGCACACAGGCCGGGCCGCCGGAACTTGTTCCTGTCTCAGAGCTTGTGGCTGAGGAAAGGACTGAAGAAATTCAGCGCATCCCCCACCAGGATGGAGACCGGGCGATTACCATAAGGGCCTTCCCTAAAGAGGAGGAAGGCTTCAAGGAGAATGTCCAGAAAATCGTAGAGGAAGAGCGGGAAGCTTTGGACAGCAATGATTACAGCATCCAATTAGGCGGAGAGAACCAGGCGCAAAATGACTTCTTTGCCGAAATCACCGTTCTGTTCATCATTGTCATCTTCCTGGTGTATCTGCTGATCGCCTTCCAATTCAATTCACTGGGCCTTCCGTTCCTGGTTCTGACAGCCGTTTACCTGGCAATTGCCGGCAGCATCCTCGGCCTGTTCGTTACACAGACGCCGATTTCTTTCCTCGCTGTCATGGGAATGGTTTCACTGACGGGAATCGTTGTCCGCAACTCTGTCGTCCTGATCGAATTTATGGAACAGGGCCTGCGTGAAGGAATGGCCATTAAGGATGCTGTAGTGGAAGCCGGCCGTGTGAGACTGAGGCCGATCCTTCTGACTGCTTTAACATCCATCGTGGCGCTGATACCAGTTGCAGTCAGCGGAGATGCCCTCTTTACACCGCTGGCCATAACGATCATTTCAGGGATACTGTTCTCAGTTATCCTTACTGTAATCATTGTGCCGATGCTTTATCTTGGATTTAAGAAAGTGCCGGCTGAGAGCAAGTAGAATGGGAAAAACATCCTGCGGCATGTGCTGCAGGATGTTTTTTTGATATGGAGAGGATGATGTGGTTGGAATTGATGGAATTTGGCTTTTTCAATACAGTTGGGGATTTGTACGTGGATCTTGCTTTGATTTGGATTCTTTCTATGCATGATTGGATTTCCTTACGATATTGGTGCATTGATTTTGTTTTATTCTATGCGTGGCTTGGCTCTTTTCAGGGGACTCATGCATTGATTGTGCTCTATTCTATGCATGATGGAGCTTTTCTCGCGAGTCTCATGCATCGATTACTCTCTTTTCTATGCATGACGCAGCTTTTCTCACGGGTATCATGCATTGATTATTCTTTATTCTATACATGACTCTGCCCAGTCTAATGCACTCATGCATCGATTACCCTCTATTCTGTGCATGTGTCGGCTCTCTCCATTGCACTCATGCATCGATTACTCTCTATTCTATACATGACTCGGCTCTTTCCCCTTACACTCGTTCATCAATTACACTTTTCTATATAAAACAACACCCTTGCCCTTCCTGCTCCAATCATCAAACATCCCAACGCAAACCAAACAGGGCAGGAATCCAATTCCTGCCCCGTTCATTTTATCCGTTTAAAAAGTGGAATTCAGTCCTGCTTCCCTGCTGGGTTGCGGTGACTTCAAGCCTGACATCGATGCGCTCCTTCAGTTCAGGCACATGGGAGATGATGCCCACAAGCCTTCCTGTGCTCTGGATGTCGATCAGTGCTTCTATGGCCTGGTCAAGTGATTCGGGATCAAGCGTCCCGAATCCTTCGTCAATGAACATCGTTTCAAGCGAGACACCGCCTGCATATTGCTGGACAACTTCTGCCAGACCCAGCGCAAGCGACAATGCCGCCTTAAAACTCTCGCCACCAGACAATGTCTTAACATGGCGCTCCTGCCCTGTGTACTGGTCAAAAATGAGCAGCTCAAGTCCGCTTTGAACATTTCCTTTGGAACGGTCCGTCTTCCTTAGAAGCCGGTATCTGCCGCTCGTCATCTTGCCCAGCCTGCCATTTGCTTCCCGCAGGATATCATCAAGGAAAGCTGCAAGCACATAGCGCTCAAATGTAATCCTGAATGTATTCTGTCCCTTGGAAATCTCAAACAGATGGCCAAGGAGGTGATACTGCTCCTCAAGCTGTTTGATGTCTTCGTTGATTTCTGTGACCTTTTTGTGGATTTCCCCGTTTTCCCGCTTTTTCACGAGCAGGCCGGTATACTGCTCCTGCAGTGCAGCCAGCAGCTTGTCCACTTCCCCGAATTGCTCCTTCAGGGCCTGGATATCAGGCTCCTTAACATCCTTCAGTAATTCTGTAAGCTCATGGTACCTGTCGGCAGCGGAGCGGAGTTCTTCCCGATAGCTTCTGAGCTCTGCCTGCAGGCCCTCAAGCTCCCTTTCATTCCTTTTGGCATGATGATAGTCCTGGTATACAGTAAAGCCCTGCCCGACCATCCTGTCCCGGAACAGCTCCCGCTCGGCGGAAAGCTTATCGCCGGTCTGCTTCAGCTGGTTTTCCGCAACCTCAAGGCGAGTCTTCTCATTAGAATGCTTTTCCCTTGTATCGGTATAGGCAGCCTGTGCCTCTTCCAGCCTCTTAGTAAGTTTTTGCTGATGCTGTTTGGCCGCCTGCAGCTCTTCCTCATATGCCTGCCGGGAGCGGAGGTTTTCAGGAACAGTTTCCATCATTCTGGAAAGCACTGTATTTTTCTCCGCAAAAAGAATGCCTGCTTCCTGATTGTCCGCTGCGGCCTGGCGAAGCTCATCAGCTTGCCTGCTTTTCTCACTTTCAGCTCTTTTGATTTCCTGCTCAAGCCTGTCAGCCTGAGCCGCTTTCCTGCGGAACCCTGCAAGCTCACTTTCCATCCTGCTTCTTTCCGAGAGGAGCTCCTGTTTATAGGACGTGATGCTATCCTCTGAAAGCCCCGGTTTTTGTTCTGCCACTCTGGCAGCAAGTTCAGCAATCGACTCTTTCAGGCTGGTGGCTGCCGACTGGATTTCATAATAGCGTGACTCTGCCTTCGAGCGGTCTTCCTCGCAAGAGAGCTGCTGCTTCTTTGCTGCCTCAATATCCTTTTCATCGGGAAAATCCGGGCCGCCGGATACGGCAGGCAATGGATGCTCCATGGATCCGCATACAGGGCATGCTTCTCCATCCTGAAGCTTGCCGGCAAGTATGGCCGCCTGGCCATGCAGCCATTTCTGCTCAAGCTCTGCCACCAGCTGCCTGGCATCTTCAGCGCGGGCCTGCTGCTTTTCCAGCAGCTGTTTTTGCTGTTCCAATTTTTCAAGAGAATCAGCCAGCTTCTGTTCCTGACTCTCATATTTATTGATATTTTCAAGAAGAGATTGGGAGCCTTCAAGCTTCCTCTCCATTTCCACGGATTGCAGGAGGCTTCCATCGGCCTCTTTTTTCTCAGCATTGAGCCTTTTTAATGTTTCCTCCCACTGCTTCTGGCCTGCTTCAAGATTCTCTATTGTTTGTCTCGAGGAATCGAGCCTCTTTTTCAGTATTTCAGCCTCTGATTTAGTTTTGGACAGGGCGAGGACATCTTCTTTCATCGCCTGCAGCCTTGAGACTGCTTCCGCTGACTCGTTTCTTTCAGCTTCCCTGTTCTTTTCATGCTGATATGCAGCTTCTTTTTGCTGGAGAAGCTGATATAATGCCTCCGTACTTTTCTCGAGCCGTTCAAATTCAGCTTTGCAAGAGTCCAAATCACTCTTCAGCTTATGGCACAGCTCTTCCTGCTGCTCAAGTATTGCCGCCTTTTGAGCGAGGATGATTTCCTGCTCTTTTGCTTCTGACCATTCCTTCCGGCTTTCCAGCTCTTCTTTTTTCGCCTTGAGCTCCTCTTTTTGAGCCAGCTGCTTCAGGACTGCTTCTGCCTCATAGATTTTCTGCTGGAGAGAATCCCTTTCCTCCTGCTTCTTACGGCCCTCATGGACAAGCTTATCCATTTCCCCGTTTAAAAGCTCGATCTCTTTTTCGAGCAGCCGGAGGATTCTGCTGTCGTTCAGCGTATCTTCTTCCAGAGCTACGATCAGGTCTTCCTGATAGGAGGCATGGATTCCATGCAGAAGTTGGTTTCTCCTGTCAGCCTGCTTTTCGACACTCTTCTTCAGCTCTGTCGCTTCAGTCCTGAGCTTTTCTTCGATTTTTTTATAGATCTCCGTATGGAACAGCCTTTGGAGGATAACCTCTTTTTCTTTGCTGTCTGATGTGAGCAGCTTGCGGAATTCCCCCTGTGGAATCATCAGAATCTGCCGGAATTGGCTGCTGTCGATAAGCATGATCTCTTTTATCTTCTCATCCACATCCCTGACATTGGCAGCGAGCAGCACTTTCTCATTTTTTTCATCATACATATAAAGCTCGGCCCTGGCGCCGATAGTTGTAAAGCCTTCGCCCCGCTCCTTCTTTTTTTCCTGCTGTGGAGAACGTGTGATATAGTAGGTGCGGTCTCGGAGTGAGAATTGAAGCGACACCTCTGTCAGCAGATTATTTTCAGCGAATTGGCTTCTAAGCTCGGGGCCATTTCTGTCTTCCCCGCTTGCTTTTCCATAAATGGCATAGCTGATGCCGTCAAAGATCGTGGTTTTGCCCGCTCCGGTCTTGCCTGAGATTACGAACATGGTTTTGCTGCCGAGCGAGGAAAAATCAATCTCTTCGGTCCCTGCATAAGGCCCGAATGCCTGCATTGCCAGCTTCAAAGGCTTCATTTCAATCCCTCCTCCTTCAGCACAGACTGGATGATATCCGCCATCGCTGACTTTTTATCCTCTGTGAATTCAGCTTCTGTCATTTCTTTATAAAATTGCTCAAAAAGATCCAGTTCGGATTTTTTCTCTTCTTTCACAGCCTGGAAGGCTATTTTCCTTTTCAGGTCGGTCTGTTCGATTTTTCTGTCCAGATGGAGGACGTTCGGATATAACTGCCGCAGTTTGCCCATCGGATCAATGAGGCTGCCGTCATCCAGCAGGGTGATTTTCAGATAATCCAAATGATTCTGCCCTTCCGCAAACGATGGATCGAGAAGCTCCTCCAGATAGCCTTCCACCTCGCGCATATCCTGCTTGGGAGCAAGAGAATGTTCGCGGATGTCAAAAGAGCCATTATCATTCATCTCAATGATGGAAACTGACTTTTTCTGCTTAGCTTCAGAAAAAGAGTACTTCAGCAGTGAGCCGGCATACCTGACTGTATCATGCTTGATGGCGTCCGGGCTGTGAAGATGGCCGAGCGCCGTATAGGAGAAAGGCGCAAAAAGATCCGCAGTGACGCAGCCGGAACCGCCGACAGATAAAGTCCTTTCAGAATCGCTGGTTTGTCCTCCCAGCACGAAGGCATGGCCGACAAGCACATTCGGTTCATTAGGATTGATTGTTTCTTCCATTTTTCCGATAAGGCTCTTCATGGCATCCTGATGGGAGTGGATGGAATCGTCTCCCAATAGCTGTCTGACAGTACCGGGTTCTGCATAAGGCACCAGGTAGAAGTTAACGCCATTTATATGTACAGGACGAAAGCAGGCTTCAATATTGCCGTTCAGATAAAACTGGCTGTGCTGATACCACGAGCTGCCGAAAGACAGTCGTTCAGCACTGTCATGGTTCCCGGAAATCGCCACAATCGGTGTTTTAAGATCAATATTAAGCTTAAACAGGGTTTCGTCTAGCAGGCGTACAGCATCTGTCGGCGGGACAGAACGGTCATAAAGGTCGCCTGCTATAACAATGGCGTCCGGCTTTTCTTCCTCCACCAGTTTGACAAACTGCTGCAGCACCTCCCGCTGATCATCTGTCATATACACACCATGGACAAGCTTGCCCAGATGCCAGTCTGCCGTATGGATAAACTTCATGATTCTCCCCCTCTTTTAACCTTATTGCTTCTATTCCAGAATCCTATCATTATATCAAAAAGAGGATAGTGAAGGTTTCTGAAAAAATAGGAAGCTTTCATCCAGAATGTTTGTTCTCTTATTTTAACAGAAAACGCACTTTCTCACCGAGAAAATTTTTCCAGAAAAGACTGAATTTACTTAGGCAGGTTTCAAATGACTCATTATGGGTATATAGTAGTAGTAATATAAGACTAAAATGGAGGCAGAGAAAAAAATGACAGAACAAATGATTTTTTTAAATGAATTGAAAGAGTTATTGAATGAATACTGCCGCTGCAATGTAAAGCCGGTCAAAAAGGCTATTTATAAAGATATCCTTCTGATCTGCAGGGCATTTGCCAATATGGATGAAGGCCGCGCAGCTTGAAGCCCCTGCTTTTTAAATAAAAAAACAGTCCAGCCGCGGAGGCTGAACTGCGATATATGGTATTTCTAATTATAGTTTAGTAACGTTAGCCGCTTGAGGTCCGCGAGCTCCTTCAACAACTTCGAAAGAAACTTCTTGGCCTTCTTCCAGGGATTTAAAACCTTCTGATTGGATAGCAGAATAGTGAACGAATACATCGTTTCCGTCTTCAGCTTCGATGAAACCAAAACCTTTTTCTGCATTAAACCATTTTACTTTACCGTTTTTCATAAGAAAAATCCTCCTAATGGCCAGCTTCAGCCATGTGTAAATTCACCATTTACAGCGCATATAGCTTTTACGAATCTTCACTTCTCCAAGCAAGTATTAACCTCTGGAACAAGCAGCTTTGCAAATCTATCACGGTGCAGAACGGCTGATTTAAATGTAGCATTATTCCAATTTACTGTCAAGGATTGGCACCTGTTTCATTATAGGCCGGAAGCACTGTCATGCCTGGCTTTTTCCTTTAAACTGCCGGGCAGATTCTGTATGGATTGCACCACTGAATCCAGCTTCGCCTCAATCCTGTGAAGCAGATACAAAGTGACAACAATCGGGAATCCTACATCGCTGATTAATGGAATTAATTGGTCCATACTGTTCCTCCTCCTAAGGCTTTTGGTCTCTTCTTCAAAGAGTTGTAAAAAAGAAAGTGGCCGGCCCATGACGGGACCGGCCCTGCTTCTATTACACTAGTTCATAGTCAGTTACATTGCGGTCAATTACTCTGGCTCCTTTGACAGAAACCAGCTTTCCGCTAGGCCCTGTAAATATGTCAGCTGCGATCAGCTCTTCCATTGCCTGCTTCACGGCGGCCGTATCGATTGGTTCTTTTGGTGAATCTACTGTCAGGGATGCGGTTTTGCCGTTTTCAGTGAGAAATTGGATTTCCAGTGTTTTAGCCATCATCTCACCTCCTTTCCCGATTCATTTTTATTAGGCGATTACATCAAAGCTGTCGTTTCTTTGAACAGAGTTGACAGGATGTTCGCTTAGAGATCCGAACGCCTGGGCTGCCTGGTGAAGCTGGTCAGCGGTAGCTGAGTTTTTTACATTGGACAATGTCTTGGACTTGTAAATCGGATCGCCTTTTTCGTTCATTCCTGTTTCGAAGTAGATTCGAAGGCTGGTAGCTGTTGCAACTGTTTGTGCCATCGTGCATCACCTCCTTTCACCTTCTATATATAGATTTGCCGGCGAAAAGGACATGGGTGATGATAAATTTTTCAGAAAAAGTTCGTCTGTGATGTGTGTGAAAGAGAGTTTCAAACGCTTAAGAAGAGGGAATCTCAAAATTCAAAAATAATGATAGAGGCAGGCGTAATGGCCGGGGAAGCCGTCGAAGAAAATGAATTTGTCTGCGAGTCTAAAAAAATATAAGATATGTGAGATCGCTATCGAATTCTAGAAGCCCTGATGAATGGAGTGGAAGGCACGCAGACTCCTGCGGGATTGCAGCGGCAAAGCTGAGACCCCGCAGGAGGTACGACGAGGAGGCTCAGCGCCGCCCCGCGGAAAGCGAAGTGCCTGGAACGCAAATCAGCAGCCCCCTTTAATGAATATAACCCATTGCTATTTTGCACCTAAGCTGCTGGACGTTGATCAAGGATTGATCATTATACAAAAGACTTACAATTTATAAATTTTAAAACAAAAAAAGCCGGGCTACCGGCTTTTTAGGCAAATCTCGATTTTCTCAGCCTAGAATCCAAAACGAAATTGCCGAATGGGATAAAAGCTACAGCCAATGCACTTGCGACCCATATAAAGGACCAGCGGACCTTAAAGGTCACATAGGCGATGATGAACAGGTATGTAACAAACAAAAATCCATGCAGGGAACCTACTACAGTAACGGCTTCCGGAAATCCGGCAAAATACTTCAAAGGCATCGCGATAAACAGCAGGACCAGCAGCGAGCCTCCCTCAAGAAACCCCATGATGCGAAAGCGTCCTATCGGTGTGTTCATGGTCAATCCTCCCCTTTCCAATCAAGGTCAAAGCCCTTTCATTGCTATCATATAGGCTTGCTTACAAAAAATCCAGTGGCTCTTGAACCACTCCTGTTATTCTATGCTTTTCACCAGTTCGGAGCTTAAATGCCTGGCAAACACGCCTAGATGAGCAGGCTCTGATATATCATGATGAAACAGGGGAATATGGATATTCTTCATAGCAGAGAACACCTTTGTGATCTCATTAAGATGCTGATTTTCATTTTCTCTTCTCATCTTCATGAAACGGCCGTCTGCTTCTTCCGGTATCACTTTATTGACTATGACTGCCTCCGTATGAAGTCCATGGCCAGCCAGGACCTTGACCGCTTTTTCTGTTTCGAGGATTGGAAGGCGCTCGGCATTCAGCACAAACAGGCAGGCTGCCGACTGGCTGTCCAAGAGGATTTCCCGCACTTTGGCAAACTTATTTTTGCGGCTGAGAAGCTTTTCGTATATGGGATCCTCAACTGGTTCCCCGTCATTCATCCATTGGGCGAAGTTATCGTTATTTTTCTTTCTTCTTTGAAGCAGCCCATCTATCCAGGCACTCATCAGCTCAGGAAGTGTCAGCAGCCGGATTGTATGTCCTGTCGGGGCAGTATCAAACACAATGGTATCGTAGGCGGCCATTTCATCAAGCAGCAGGGAAGTGATCCGGTCGAATACGGCCGCTTCATCGGCGCCTGGAGAAGATGCGGCCAAATCGATCTGGCGGTATACCTCTTCAGCCATAGACGCTTTGACCAAGCCTTTGAGATTGCCTTTTACCTCTTCAATATATCTTTTAGCTTCTCTCTCAGAATTAATTTCAAGAATATCGAGGTTCTGGCTGACATTCATGATACCCTGACCCGGCTTAAGATGGAACAGGTCCCCAGTATTATGGGCAGGATCCGTTGAAACGAGCAGAACTTTTTTTCCTTTTTCTGAAAGCAGCAGGGCAAGCGCCGCAGAACAGGTGCTTTTCCCTACTCCCCCTTTTCCTCCGACAAAATAAACCTTCTTATCCAGTATCAGTTTCATAGCCTCCTTTTCAGCAGCAGCGGATTCCGTCAAGCGGGGACTTTTCCATCCCCATCCGGAGATGCCACTCATGGAATTTCTCGATGATATGCGGATAAAGCTCCAGCGTGTAATAAAAAGCTGGATTGGGCAGCCCCGCCATTTCCGAGAAGCATAAAAGAATGAATAAATCCTCTTCATCCCTGAGCTCCCTCACAATTTCGGCCCGATGTGGGAGCCTCAGCACCTCATCATAAAAAGCAGCAGCCTTTTTCAGCTGTGACAGCAAGTCCATCACTTTCGCCTCCTCTCAGTCAGAAAAAGCAATGGCCGGCAATGCCGGCCAGGCTTTAGAAATGATGGGTTGTGTCTGCTGGCGGGGCATCCCTCCTGAAAGCTGCAAATGCTTCCAGGATGATCCAGAAAACAAACACAAGGATCAGCCCTCCCAAAATAAACAGAAGCATATTGGCGTCTGCTGTACCTAATCCTGACCAGTCAAATACAACCTGCTTGATCATCGCCCACAGAGTCATAATGAATACAAAAACCATCGGTATAAAAGTAACGAGGAAATTCCTTCCCTGGCGCTTCAGCCAGATGCTGATCAGCAAAAGGCTGACTCCTGCCAGAAGCTGATTGCTTGTTCCGAAGAGCGGCCATAGCAGATACCCGCCTGAACCAAATCCATTCGGACCCTTAGGAAGCAGCACCAGCGCTGCACTTGCAACAACAGCTGCCGATGTGGCGACATGGGCTTTTGTGAGCGGCTTGAAATTGTATTCTTCGCCTATTTCCGCAATGATATAGCGCATCAGCCGGACTGATGTATCAAGCGTTGTCGCAGCAAAACTGACGACAATGACAGAAACAATCGTCTTTGCAATATCAGCAGGGATCCAGACGCCGGTTGCCAGCTGGGCCGCTCCATTGATGAATGACCCGAGCCCTCCTGAGCTTGCAGCGGCAAAGCTGCTGTAAGCAGCCGTGAAGTCACCCTGTGAGGCGAATAAGGTAATGACAGCGATGATGGAGATTAAGGCAAGTGCCCCTTCCCCTACTGCCCCAAGGTAGCCTACAAACCTGGCATCAGTTTCTTTATCAAGCTGCTTGGAAGAAGTACCGGAGGAAACTAGCCCGTGAAAGCCTGAAATCGCACCGCAGGCAATCGTGATGAATAATAGCGGCAGCCAGGAAGGGTCCGCAGCGCTCGCATTAATAGCAGGTGCTGTCACCTTCGGCTGCAGGAATACAAGTCCCGCATACATGATGACAAGGCCGACGACAAGCTGATGGGAGTTGATATAGTCCCGAGGCTGCAGCAGCTTCCATACCGGGAGAATTGAAGCGATATAGCAATACACCATTAAAATGACGATCCAGATAAAAAATGACATGGCAACGCCGTCAAGGCCAAAAAGGACCTCAGCTTCCGCTCCGCCAAAGTATTTCGGCAAATCGATCTGCAGGGCAGGCACCATGCTCGCAAGTACGGCGGTTCCGTACATGACAACGAGGGCAATGATGGAGGGAATAAGCATTTCTTTTTTCCGCTTGTATACGGCATACCCGATCCAGATGGCGAGGGGTATTTCGATGAACACTGGCAGGACGCTCGCAGGAAACTGGATGAACAGGTTTGAAATAACCCAGGCAAATACAGCATTCACCATAAGGACTAAAATTAAGATAATGAATAAGAACATCATTTTTGCTCTTTTGCCTATTAATTTGCTTGTGATGGTTCCAATTGACTGCCCTTTATTCCGGACAGAGAGTACGAGTGTGCCGAAATCGTGGATTCCTGCTGCAAAAACAGTCCCGAGAATGACCCACAAAAAGGCAGGCAGCCACCCCCAATATACTGCAATAGCGGGACCCACAATCGGGGCAGCCCCTGCAACTGATGTAAAATGATGGCCCCAAAGGACAAATTTATTGGTGGGCACAAAGTCAACCCCATCCTGGTATTGATGAGCAGGAGTGACATAGTTGGGATCAAGTCTGTAAATCTTTTCTGCCACCCATTTTGAGTAATACCTGTAGCCTGCCGCAAAAACAAGCATGCCGATAACAGCCAGCCAAATCGAATTCAATTCTATAACCTCCTTTTATCACCTGGTATCAATTACATCATAATGAAAGCGCCTTCTTATAGTCAATATATTCCGAATATTTTTATAGATTCACTCATTATTGATGCTTACGGCATACGGCAATAAAACAGGCAAAAAATCACAGCAGGCATAGGATGTACCATTAGCAGCATATCTTACCGGCATTCGCATACCATGAAGGAGGTGGCTATTTTGGACTTGCTTCAATTTCTGAACCAGAAATATATCATGCTTGTGCCGGCGCTATGGGTCATTGGATTGGCTTTGAAGCACACACCCTGGGTTCCTGACTGGACCATCATCTGGATTCTTTTGCTGCTGTCAGTCGGCTTTGGGGCGTTTGCCTTTGGCTTTTCCATCAACGGGATCCTGAACGGCGTTATTGCTGCAGGGGTCGCTGTGCTTGGACATCAAATGTACAAGCAGTCATTTCTCGGCAAACCTGCAAACAGGAAAAAAGACAAGCATAAAGACTAAGGGGAGGCTTGCTGTTTTTTAGATATGATCAGTGAATACCGGAGACATGCTGCTCTTTTGATTTCAAAAAAAAAACACCATAAAAGCATTCAGCTTTCATGGTGCCCGTCTATAAAGACGGCAGCTCAGCACCTGCAGCAGCAGATACTGAAATATACGGAGGAGATCTTCCCTAACAATATATTTCAATTCTTCGGAAAAAGTGTGGACAAATCATCTCAACGTTTTCATTAATTTTCGGTTGTTATTCAGCAAAACGGCTTATAATTAGAGAAATGGGGGTAAAAATGGAACAGCACCGTAGAGACATAAGAGGTGATGCTATGGAATGGAGAGGTTTATTCATCAATAACCCGGACAGGCAGATAGAAATATCCATTTACCCTGCAGGGAACACGAAAGATGGAGAGGAAGGGTATGTTGCCATGGCCAGGGAACAGATCCGGCAAATTACCGTCCAGGAGTTCTCAAAAAGCCGGCTGAAGGCTGTAAGGATGGCATTATCCCTTCTTGAAGATGAAATCCTATTGCATTTAAAATACGACCAGGACAATACTCCGCAATAATCAGGCAAGAAGAAGGGAAACAGGCTGCAGCGCTCTGATTCCCGCTTTTTGTTTTCAGTCCTCTTCCCCGTCTGTTTCCTTCAGCTCCAGGTGGAATTCCCCGATAGCATCTTCCTCGTACAGATTCGTTAAAGAGGTATAATATTTATCGATCATTCCCCGAAACTCCAATGCATCCTCAGGCACCGATACATCAAAATACAGATCATATAACAGGGTAGTGATATCATGATATTCCTGATGGCTCACTTTGAAGTCAAAAGAGAGATGAATGGCCTGCTCCCCTTTTTCAGCCAGTGTTTCCTCTTTATAGTTGTATACATCAATCCGGTTCCCATTCAGGATTACCTGCTTGGCCATGAACGAATTCCTCCTTTTTCTTATTCATCTTGAAACGGACAAGATTGGCTTATTTTTATTTAAGAATTCTTGGTTAAATGAATCGTACACCTTTATTTACAGGAATTCAAACAACTTGATTTCCAAAAAAAAAGAGCTCCAAAGGGGAAGCTCTTTCTCATTCGTCTTCTTCTGGCGTATTCATATGTTCTTCTTCATCTATCAGGTAAGTCCAGTCGCTTTTTATCATATTGTCCCAGAGTTTTTCAATGATTTTCATGGATGAATCCCTCTCTTCGGTGAATTGTTACTACATAATTACCCGATTTTTGGAAGAGATAACATCCAATTTATAGAAATAATCAAGTTCTCTTCTTAATGACATCTGCATACTGCTTGGAGGTCCGGACCTCAACGGTCAGCTGTCCGTTTGCCATGACAGTTTTCAGCAGGAACGGGGCCCCGGCTTTATTCTGAAATCGGAAATCCTTGCCGCCGTAGGAAACAGTGGCATCCCTGCCGACGGGCACATAACCGACCGTAACAGAATGATGGTGCTTCTCTACATAGTCTACCCCCACCTGATCGACTGCATTGAAGAGGGTTGACGAAGTCTGGCAGATTCCGCCGCCTATGCCCATGACCAGTTTTCCATTGATAGCCTCCTGAGCCGGCTGATAGCCATGTGCCTCATCGCTTGGCCCTACTGTTGTGTTAAAGGAGAAATAATCGTCGACGCCCACAATCACATTTTGAATTGCCTGGGCAGACAACTCGATATTCTTAGTCCTTCCTGCTACAGAACTATTAAACTTGGTTGTATAAGAGGCAACCACCACTTCGCTTAAATGGGCAGCGTCCTCCGGCTTATAGCCGCTTTCGGAAACGATGAGCGGCAGTTCAACATTTCCCCCCTCAGCAGAAGCCTCAATCACCTTTGCGGTCAGCTCCGCTTCTTCGAGGATCGTCCTTGGATTCCCTTTTACAATCCCACCGTTCGCATCGATCCGGTCAGGGAACATCCTTTTGTCATAGCCGGGACTTGCATCTGTCCCTCTTGCCAGGCCCTTCGCCCATTGGCTGATTTGCTGCTTATACTTTTCCAGATCATTTTCATAGCCCATTTCCTCGGGTTTAAACGTCTTAATGATTGCTTTCGTGTTCGGATCTATCACCTGGACCACTACCGGTTCTTTTGCTTCTTCAGCCAGTTTTTCCTGTTCCTGCTTTTCTTTCTCCTTCTGAAGCTGGCTTTCGGGTTCATTCACATTTTCCTTTAGGTTCTCCTCTTTGGATGCCTGGTCCGCACACCCGCCCAAAACTGCCAAACTGCCAATCAACAAAGCTGCCATCCATCTTCTGCTTTTTGTCATGAGTCCCCCAACCCTGTTTTTTATTTCCAAAAACCACAAACTTCTATCCTAAAAACAGCTTCCGCTTATCATCTTATTCTTCAATATTGAAGGTATTCCCGGTGCAGCTAGGAACTATCTACTATTTTACAATAAAATGGATTCTTTATAAAGAATTAGGGGAGTTGGGAATGAAAGGAAGCAGTTTAGCTGAACGAAAAACACTCCCCGGAGGAAGTGACCATTTTTACCTTAAGAGACCTTTTCCAATGCTTCTGCTGCTGAATTTCATTCTTAAATAGTCAGCACATCCTTCAATATCCGGTTCTTTTGTTCCTTCCATGAGAACCTGGATATACGGCTTTCGATCTTTAAGCAGCTTTGAGATCAGGCTATAGTTTAACAGGCCCTGTCCTGCCGGGACGATCTTCACCTGGTCCTCTTCGACAACGAAGTCTTTTGCATGGAAAATGACGATCTTTTCCCCAAGAAGTTCAATAGCTTCTGCTAACAGCTCATCCTGCCTATGATAGTTTTCAACCGTAATGAGGTTAGCGGGATCAAATATGACCTGGACATTATTTGAATCTACAAGGTCCAAGAGGCGTTTGAGCCTATCAGCTGAGTGGACTGGATGATTCACCCCTGCTTCTACACCGACAATTACACCGAATCTTTCAGCTTCAAGGGCGAGCTCGGCAACACTTTCCACTGCGTCCAAAAAGGGCTTTTCCTCAAAATTTCTTTCACTATAGCCCATTTCAGGAAGAACACTTCCAGTCTCGGTACCGACGATGCTGCAGCCAAAATCCCTTGCATACCGGATATGCTCTTTAAATTTCTCCAGTCCTTTTCGCCTCTCTGACAGGTCTGGGTGAATGAGATTAACATAACAGCCAAGTACGGCAATTTGGACGCCGGCATCTCCGAATGTCTTTGCGATGTAACGGGCAAGACCCGGCGAAAGGGTTCCCGGTGATGGATAAAGAGCAGGAAGTGATTTTCCCAGAGCAAGCTGAATACATGAAAACCCCTTGCGGCCAATTTCTTCTGCCAGCTCTTCCAATGAATCTTTTTCAATATCGTGGGCTCTGATTCCAAGGTTCATCTTAGTCTCCTCCTAATAAGAAAGCCGCACTCTTGTACGGCTTCTTTCATATATTCTCTTATCGTACGAGCCAGCCTCCATCCACCGCTAAAAGATGTCCGTTCATATAGCTGGAAGCGTCACTTGCCAGGAACACAACGGCCCCCATCAGGTCGGCAGCCTGCCCCCATTTCCCTGCAGGAATCCGTGAAAGAATTTCTGCATTCCTCTTTTCATCAGACCTGATTGCAGCTGTATTATCTGTCGCAATATAGCCAGGTGCAATCGCGTTTACCTGGATATTGGATTCTGCCAGCTCATTTGCAAACGCCTTTGTCAGACCTGCCACTGCATGCTTGCTTGCCGTATAGGAAGGGACGAATTTTCCTCCCTGGAAAGACAGCATGCTCGCAATATTAATGATTTTCCCGGATTTCTGTTCAGCCATTACTTTTGCTGCCTCCTGGCTGAGCAGATAAAGTGAATTCAAATTAACTTCCAATACAGCATCCCAGTCTTCTTCTTTATACTCAAGAAGCGGGGCACGGCGGATCGTACCTGCATTATTGACAAGGATATCAATTTTTCCGTATTCATTCAGACAGGCGTCTACTGCTTCTTTAATCTTTGTTCGATTGCTAAGGTCTGCCTGGAAGAATACCGCCTTCTGCCCTGTTTCTTCTATTAATTTCTCAGTTTCCTGCCAATCGCCGCTTCTGGAAATGACAAACAGGTCGGCCCCTGCCTTGGCAAGCGCTGCCGCATATGCCTGGCCAAGGCCTTTGTTTCCGCCTGTTACGATTGCAGTCTTGCCGGCAAGGCTGAACATATCCATTGAAAAAGAACTTAGTGCCTCTGTCATACGAAATCCTCCGTTTCTATCAGTCTCTTATCGCAATTCTTCCATTTTGACATGGTCCATATCGGTATAAGTGATATTCTCTCCGCACATTCCCCAGATGAAGGTATAATTGCTTGTTGCCGTGCCGGTATGGATGGACCAGCTCGGGGAGATGGCAGCCTGTTCGTTCTTCATAACAAGATGCCTTGTTTCATCAGGCCTTCCCATGAAGTGGAACACACGGGTATCTTCCTCCATATCGAAATAGAGATATACCTCCATTCTCCGCTCATGGGTATGGCACGGCATCGTATTCCAGACGCTTCCCGCAGACAGCATCGTTAAGCCCATCTGCAGCTGGCAGCTCTCACAGACATTTGGATGGACATACTGATAGATTTTCCGCTCATTCAAGGTGCCCGGCTCACCCATTTCCAGCGGCTTGATTTCATTGATATCAATTTTGACCGTCGGATACTGGTGATGGGCAGGGGTGGAGTTGATATAGAATTTGGCTGGCTGTGCGGCATTTTTGGAACGGAAAAGCACTTCCCTGGTCCCTTTTCCAACATATAATCCGTCCCTGGCCCGCATATCATATTCTGTGCCATCAAGGATGACCGTGCCGTCCCCGCCAATATTGATGATGCCGAGCTCACGCCGCTCCAGGAAATAATCGACGCCCAATTCCTTGTCCAGCTTGATGGTCAGTTCATTCTCGGAAGGTGTAACACCGCCAAAGATCATCCGGTCATTATGTGTATATGTCAGGCGGACCTGCCCTGATTCAAACAGTGTTTCCACCAGGAACTCTCTTCTTAAATCATCGGTCGTATACTTTTTCATATCCTTGGGATGAATCGCATAGCGTGTTTCCATTGTGCATTCTCCTTTTCAATCATTATTTTCAGCGGAGTATTTTTCCTGGTTCACTTCCCGCCAAAGCTAAAACTTCTTCCTTTGTAAATGAATTGCTGTCTCCATGGACTGTGTGTTTAAGGGCTGAAGCCGCTGTTGCGAAATCTGCCGTCATCTGAGAATCCCACCCCTCCAGCACACCAGCAAGAATCCCGGCCATAAAGGCATCTCCTCCGCCAACCCTGTCCACGATAGGCTCTATATGGTGGACTTTAGACTGAAAAAGCCGGCTTCCAGTGTACAGATTCCCCTGAAGCGTATTGCTTGTGGCTGATTTGATTTTCCGGAAGGTAGAGCAGATATACCGGATGCCGGGATATGAAGCAGCCAGTTTACGATAATAGGTTTGCACCCTTTCCGTTTGTGAAAGAGAGCTATCTGCAGGTTCCATCCCCAAGAGATGGATGCTGTCCAATTCCCCGCATGAACAGATGTCTGCATATGGAAGCAGTTTCTTTAAGGCTTCCCCGGCTTCTGACTGGCTCCAGAGCTTTCCGCGGTAATTGAAGTCAAGGCTTGTCAGCACTCCATATTCCTTAGCTTTCTTGAAAGCGAGGAGTGCAAGCTCCCTGAGCTCAGGAGATAGGGCAAGTGTGATTCCGCTTACATGAAAAAGTGTAGCTTCGCGCAGCATGCCGTCCAAGTCTACTTCTTCAGGCACCAGTTCTGAGAAGCTCGAATGCTTGCGGTCATAGGTGACCTTGGCGCTTCGTTCCCCTGTCCCTGATTCCAAATAGTAGGTGCCGAGGCGGTCTCCGCCTTTTAAAAGGAAGTCTGTCCGGACGCCATTTGCTTTTAAATGCCTTTCTGCCCCTTGGCCTAGAGGATTGTCAGGCACCTTGCCTGCAAAAAATGATTCATAGCCAAAGTTGGCCATAGAGACGGCCACATTGGCTTCTGCACCGCCATAGTGGACGGTAAGACCTGCTGCCTGGGAAAGCCTTACGCCATCTTCTGTTGAAAATCGCAGCATAATCTCTCCCAGCGTAACAATCTTCATCATTGCAGCCCCTCTTTCCTTGCTTCTTTGACAATTTTTATATATTCTGCAGACATTTCGGTAATTTTTTCATAGTTTCCTGTTTTGGCAGGCGCCGCCAGGTTCCCGCCAATCCCTACTGCCACACAGCCGTTTCTGATCCATTCCCCCGCATTTTCCAGGCTGACTCCACCGGTCGGCATGATATTAGCCTGAGGAAGCGGTGACTTGACCGCTTTAATGAAGTCCGGCCCAAAGGCATTGCCAGGGAATAGCTTGATAATATCTGCCCCGTATTCCAGCGCTTCCTTCATTTCTGTGATCGTCATGCAGCCGGGCATATAGGGCACCTGATAAAGGTTGCACAGTTTAGCAGTCTCTCTGTCAAAGGCAGGACTGACGATGAATTCAGCGCCGGCGAGCATGGCAATCCTCGCTGTCGCCGCATCCAGGACAGTTCCGGCCCCCAGAACGGCACGCGAGTCATCTGCAAAATATCCCGACAATTCCTTTAAAACAGCTTCAGCTCCATCAATGGTAAAAGTGATTTCAATCCCGGCAATTCCACCCTTTACACAGGCTTCTGAGATTTTAACGGCCTCTTCCCTTGAGTCGGCCCTGACAACCGCTACCACTCCGGAATCAATCAATCGATTCAATATGTTCAGCTTCTTCATAATTGCCTCCCCGGCAGAAATTGATCTGCATGTCCCGCCTATAAAGTGACTCCGCTCTTAAAAATCGAAATTTCCCTGAAATCGTTTTTCTCGTTATTGACCAATTCCCCGCTTGCCACACTGATGATATAGTTTGTGAACTGCTGCAGTACTTCATCAGCGGAAATTTCTTCTTCAAGGAGTGTGCCTGCATTGAAATCGATCCAATGTGGCTTTGTTTCATAAAGCTGGGTATTGGTCGAGATTTTCATCGTCGGTACAAAAGTTCCGAACGGGGTTCCCCTGCCTGTGGTGAACAGGACAATATGGCAGCCTGCTGCGGCCAGTGCAGTGGAAGCAATCAGATCATTCCCTGGCGCGCTGAGAAGGTTCAGCCCTTTTTTACGGAGAGTACCGCCGTATGGCAGGACATCAACCACCTTGGATGTTCCGGCTTTCTGGGTGCAGCCAAGAGACTTATCCTCAAGAGTGGTGATCCCTCCCGCTTTATTGCCTGGTGATGGATTCTCATAGACAGGCTGCTTATGTTCAAGGAAATAGCCTTTAAAATCATTGATCAGGCTGACCACCTTTTCAAAAACCTCTTCGTTTTCCGCCCTTTCCATAAGGATGGTCTCTGCACCGAACATTTCCGGCACTTCAGTCAATACGGTCGTACCGCCCTGGGCGATCAGATAATCAGAAAAGCGGCCGAGCAGAGGGTTGGCGGTTATGCCCGAGAACCCGTCAGATCCCCCGCACTTCAGGCCGATGTTCAATTCAGAGAGCGGAATATCCTCTCTTTTATCATCCTTGGCTGCTTCATAGATTTCTTTCACAAGGTGAAATCCAGCTTCAATCTCATCTGAAACTTCCTGGGATACGAGGAATTTAACCCGGCTTTCATCAACTGTTCCCAGAGATTTCCTGAATTCCTCCATCTCATTGTTCTCACAGCCAAGACCTAAAACGAGCACGCCGCCTGCATTGGGGTGATGGACCGCATCAAGAAGGATTTGCTTCGTATTTTCATGATCATCCCCCAGCTGGGAGCAGCCATAGCTGTGCTTTAGAACCAGGGCTTGGTCAAATGGATTTTGGTCACCGGCATGCTTTTCAAAGCGGCTGATGATTTTCTCAGCAATTCCATTCACACAGCCGACCGTCGGGACAATCCACAATTCATTGCGGATACCGGCTTTGCCGTTTTTGCGCCGGTAGCCCTTGAAGGTTCTTTGCTCATTACGGAAAGGGCTATCTGTAAAAGCCGGAGAATAGCTATATTCCTCCTGGCCAGATAGATTCGTTTTCGTATTATGAGTATGGACAAGCTCTCCCGGAAGGATGACTGCTGTTGCATGCCCGATTGGATAGCCGTACTTTACGATATTTTCATTCTCATTAATCCCGGCTGCTGCAATTTTGTGCCCGCGGCGGATATCCTCGCGCAAAATGATGGATTGGCCATCCACTGTTAATTCAGCGCCAGCTTTCAGGTCTTTTAGTGCGAGAATAATATTGTCTGCCGGATTGATTTTAAGAAAATCTCTCATTCTAGTTCCCCCCTAGCCAGGACAGGCTTTTCGATTACGCGCTGAAGCGCTTTCTCAATGCCTGTTTCTTCTATTTCCCTGAGATATCCAGCCACTGCTTCCTTAAGGCCTGCAATCCCGGTGAGATCCCTGCCCCAAAGCTTTTGTTCTTTCAGAAAGTTAGCCGACAGCTGCTCTATCCCAATCTGCTTTTTCTCAAAGCTTCGCCATTCCGATTGAAGGATTTCGAGTACCGTACTGCTGTCTTCCACATCCATTTTCTTGTATAAATACAATAGGCAACATAAGGAAAAGACGATTTTTGCCGGCAGTTTTCCTTCTTCTTTTATATAATCAAGCAGGGCCGGCAGGTTTCTGGCAGAAAATTTCGACACTGAGTTCAAGGAAATGCTCTTTAGGTAATGCTTGATATAAGGGTTGGCAAAACGGTTCATTACCTCTTCTGCATACTGCTCCAGCTCTTTTCTGTCCCCATCAAGTGCCGGAAGGATTTCCTCTTCGATCAGCTTTTTTATAAAAAGACCCACCTCAGGATGTTTCACAGATTCTTCAACTGTTTCAAGCCCGGAAAGGAGTGCCAGGGGCGTCATTGCCGTATGAGCACCGTTTAATATCCTTACTTTCCTTGTACGAAAAGGAGTGATGTCATCAGTGATGACAAGATTCAGTCCAGTCCCTTCAGCAGGCAGCTCATCTTTTAGCCAGGACGGCCCCTCTATAGCCCAGAGATGATAATGCTCCCCTGTTACAAGGAGTTCGTCTTCATAACCAAGCTCTTCTGTTTTCTCCTCCAGGCTATCCTTCGGGAAACCCGGGACAATCCGGTCCACCAGTGTTGAGCAGAACACATTGGCATGATCAATCCAGCTTTTGAAATCCTCGCTAAGATTCCATGAATCTGCGTATTGGAGAATAATTCCCTTCAATTTTCCGCCATTTTCTTCAACCAATTCACACGGAAGGATGATGCAACCATATTTTTCATCGCCCTTAAAGGCCAGGTAGCGATGGTATAAAAAACCTGCCAGCTTTCCGGTAAACCCCTTCTGCGGACGGTCCTCCAGCCTGTCATCGGGATCAAAGACCATTCCAGCCTCGGTTGCATTGCTGATGATGAATCTGAGCTCCTTCTGTCCGGCAAGCCTGATAAATTCCTCATAATCTGTTTGAAGATTGATTCCCCTGCTGATTGAATCGATCACCATATGTTCCTTTACAGGGACCCCTTCCTTCAGCCCTTCAAGATAAAGGGTGTACAGCCCATCCTGCCGGTTAAGCCGTTCAATTTTACTGGACCCTCGGGGCTGTACGACAACCGCACTTCCATTGAACCCTTTTTTCTCATTTAAAATTTGAATCTGCCAGTCTGCGAAACCCCTTAAAAAGTTCCCTTCGCCAAATTGAAGGATTCTTTCAGGGAATATCCTTTTGGCATGTGTTTTACTGCTCAGGCGCTCCATATCCTTCCTCCCTTATATTCAATCCTGCACACGTTAACATTTTTACCAGGAGCCCGCTGGCTTCGGGCTGTACTAGCTAATCCTTTTCACAGAGCTTCTAATGATGAGCTCAGTGTTAACAAATATTTTTTCCGCCTCAAGCCCTCCTTGAACAAGAGAGAGCATTTTTTTCGCACCCAGCAGGCTGATTTGCTCTACAGGCCTCTTCACGGTGGATAGCGGTGGAGTCGTGTATTGTGAATAACCGATATCATCAAAGCCGATAACAGATAGATCATCAGGCACTTTCAGACCTTTTTCAAATGCACAGTTCATGGCACCAATCGCCATATCATCATTAGAGCAGAAAACGGCAGTCGGCGGGTCCTTAAGGGATAAAAGCTGCTCCATGGCCAGAAAGCCGCTTTCCATATCATAATTGCCTTTCACTGCATAACTGCTTTTCACGGATATCCCGTGATCTATCAATGCCTGCAAATAGCCGTCCTTGCGCATTTGGGAGGATTTGAAACTTGAAGTTCCTTCAATAATTGCAATATCCCTATGGCCGTTTTCAATAAGGTATTCCACTGCCTGTTTGGAGCCTTCTGCATCATTAGAGCATATATTATATACACTTTCTTCTTCTATATCCCTGTTCAGTACAATAAGGGGGATCTCCTTTTGCAGCACATGGTAGATAAAAGGATTATCGCGGATACTTTGGCTCATAAGAATGATTCCATCAAACCGCTGCCTGTTGATGCTTGTAAAATCCTGATAATCATCGATCCCTCGAATGAACAGATTATAATCCTGTGAAATAGCTCCGTTAACTCCCTTGATTGTATCCGCAAGAAAGCTGGCCGACGTCCCAGTTATAAAGCTTGTCAGAAACAGACCGATTGTATGCGATTTCTGCATAACCAGGCTCTTGGCGTTTACATTCGGCGAATAGTTAAGCTGGGCAGCAATTTCGAGAATTTTCCTCTTTGTCGGCTCTTTGATCATAGGACTGTTGTTTAATGCACGCGATACTGTTGTATGCGATACATTGGCAATTCTTGCAATATCTTTAATTGTTACCATATATAAACCTTCCTTTTTAACCAATCAATGCTATTTATCCTTTTATTATAACCTGCCCTGCCCGCCGGCTCCAAGCCGGGACATGATCACGGCTTATTTAACAGCAGCTGCGTGCTGTTTTTCAGCCTCCTGGAATTGAAAATATTCTTCCGCATTATAATAGGAGATCCCTTTGATAATCCGGCTGAGCAGTTCCTTGTCATTTGGAATTTCACCATTTTCGACCCATTCACCGATCAGACTGCAGACAACCCTGCGGAAATATTCATGCCTGGTGTATGAAAGGAAGCTTCTTGAATCGGTAAGCATTCCGATGAACCTGCTGAAGAGCCCCATATTTGCCAAGGCTTTCATCTGATCGAGCATCCCATCCCTCGTATCATTGAACCACCAGGCAGTCCCAAATTGAATTTTCCCCGGTATGCTGCCGTCCTGGAAGCTGTTGATGATGCTGGCAAGAATATGGTTGTCACCCGGATTCAGTGAATACAGGATCGTTTTTGGCAGCCCTCCTGCCTGATCTAAAGAATCAAGCAGACTGACGAGCGGCTTTGCAATCTTGTCATCATTAATAGAGTCGTAGCCAGTATCAGGGCCCAGGGTCTGGAACATCTTCGTATTATTATTGCGGTGGGCATTCATATGGTATTGCATAGCCCATCCCAGGCTGGCATAAAGCTTGCCCAGATGAATAAGCGTATAGGTTTTATACTGCTTTTCCTCTTTCTCGGATACAGTGCCACCTGAAAGCTTTTTAGCAAAAATTTGTGAAACCTCTTCAAATGCTGCTTCTTCATATACAACCTGATCAAGCGCATGGTCGGAAACCCGGCCGCCGAGGGAGTGGAAGAAATGGACTCTTGAATCCAATGCTTCAAGAAGGCTTGCATAGCTGTCAACCGTAATCCCGCTCGCTGCCTCAAGCCGTTCTATCCATTCTTTGTAGCCATGGCGGTTGATTTCCAGACCTTTATCAGGCCTGAATCCTGGTACGACCAGTACCGGAAAGTCCTCCTCCTTTGAAAGAAGCTTGTGATATTCAAGCGAATCGGCCGGATCGTCGGTCGTGCAGATGACCCGGACATTTGATTTCCTGATGATCTCCCGTACTCTGAAATCATCTGTTGCGAGCTGCTTATTGACCTTATGCCAAATGTCTGGTGCAGACTTTTCATTTAAGATGTCATAGATGCCAAAAAAGCGCTGAAGCTCCAGGTGAGTCCAATTGTACAGCGGATTTCCTATTGTCATCGGCACTGTCCTCGCCCAGGCAAGAAACTTATCATAATCGTCTGCATCACCGGTTATATACTTTTCATCAATCCCATTGGCCCGCATTACCCTCCATTTGTAATGGTCCCCATACAGCCAGGCTTCTGTAATATTCTTGAACTTTTTATTTTCATAAATTTCCTTTGGGCTGATGTGGCAATGGTAATCGATGATCGGCAAATCCTTTGCTTGCTCATGATATAAAAATGCAGCCGTTTCATTTTTCAGGAGAAAATTCTCGCCCATAAACTTTTCCATATGAATCACCCTCCGTTATTTGTTAACGTTAACAATTTTCTATAAATTCAGTCTAACAAATTTAGAAAGTTCTGTAAACGACTTTTGTTAACGTTAACATTTTTTATTCTGCCAGCTCCTTTCCTTAATTAAAAAGATACTTTGTACTGGTAAACAGTCATTTAAACTATTTGTTTAGATTGTTGCCTGAAAAGCAACGCACTCTTTTTAAAAAAGGCTTTGTTAAACATTGTTGTAGCCCAAAATCAACAAGGTACACTCACACAGCCAAAAAAATAAAGAGCCCCGGTAATATTTATCCCCGGAACCCCCCATAAATTTAAATAGCAGAACAACAGCTATATTAATTGCCTTATTCTGCAGTAAGAATTTCTTCAATCTGCTGGAGGCTGTCTTCTTTCAGCTTTACGCCTGATGCCTTTACATTTTCCTCAAGCTGCTCAGGGCGGCTTGCCCCGACAAGGGCGCTTGCTACGTTTGGCTGTCTGAGGATCCAGGCAAGGGCGAGCTGGGATAAGGTAAGATCCTCTTGCTGCGCAATCTTTTCCAGGCTCTCTGCTTTTTCAAGATTACGATCGTTCAGGACACCGTAAAGAGTGCCCAGGTCCTTTTGAGAGGCACGGCTTCCTTCTGGAGGTGCTTCCCCTTTTTTATATTTGCCTGTCAGCACGCCTTGGGCAAGCGGTGAGAACACAACCTGGCCGATTCCATGCTTTTCGCTGACAGGTATGATTTCTTTTTCAATGTTCCGATGCAGCATGCTGTAATTCGGCTGGTTTACAACAATCCGGTCCCAAAGCCTTTTATCTGCAAGATGAACAGCTTCGGTCATCTGCTCTGCCGTCCATTCGCTTACACCTGCATACAAGATCTTTCCTTGCCTGATCAGATCATCAAGAGCTCGCAGGGTTTCTTCAAGAGGGGTTTCCGGGTGAAATCGGTGGCAATAATAAATGTCGATATAATCAAGCCCGAGCCGCTTCAGGCTTGCATCCGCCTGCTCCATGATATGCTTGCGCGAAAGCCCTGAATCATTGGGCCCGTCCCCCATCTTGCCAAAAACCTTCGTTGCAAGAACATAGGAACTCCTGTCATATTTGGCAAGTGTTTTTCCAACGACCTTTTCTGCCTCTCCGCGCATATACACATTCGCCGTATCAAAAAAATTGATGCCGAGCTCATATGCTTTATCTATAGAAGATGATGCCTTCTGCTCCTCTACATACCCTCCATAGGTGAGCCAGCTGCCGAGGCTGATCTCGCTGACCTTAAGGCCGGTATTTCCAAGACGCCGGTATTCCATGATCATTAGCTCCTTTATTTATGTATTGATAGAGTTTTTTGAAAACTCTATGTATTTTAGTCTATCACCCTTAAAGAAAATTTTCTTTTTAGATGCTCAGAAGATCTTTCATCTTATAGGATTGAGCTCAAAATGTGATTCTTCCAGCTTCATAACTTTGATTTCCGGATGCCTCTCCTTCACTTTCCCCGCAAGAGTCTCTACCCCCAAAATTTCTGTGAAGGTATGGCTGCCTACAAGGAGATTCATTCCGGAAAATTGTGCGTATTGAATGGTATATAAAGAAGCTTCGCCAGTAATATAAGTATCGCACCCGCCATCAAGAGCAAGCTTCAGGTAATCGGTAGAATGGCCGGCTCCTGTCATGATCCCCACCCTCTTGACTTCTTTGCAGTTATTTCTCCAGCGTCTCACCGGTTCATTCAATAGGCGGCTGAGCTTAAATGCCAATTCCTCAAAACCTAAAGGCTCCTTGAATTCACCGATGCCCGGAATGTCGCCATTATCAAAAATAGAATATTGGATGATCTCGTCAATGCCGATTTTCTCCATTAATGAGGTACATGTCCCAAAACGGATATAATCCAGGGGACCATGAATCCAGAAGTGGCTGATCTCATGCTTTTGCAATTTGTTCCTGCATTCTTCATTAAGCCCGTAAATGAAATCCCAGGCGTCATGATGGGTGATAATTAAATCAACCTGACTCCGGACGGCATGTTCGATGGTTTCCAATGATAGATTCGTAGCATAGCCAACGGTTCTGATTTCCTTATCTGTGCTGTTCGTGAAGCCATAATCGTCTTCAAAATTTTTTAAAAGCTCTTTGCCGAATAATTCTTCTATAGTCAAAGTAAACTGGTCGATATCCAATTTTATCCACCTCGTTTTTTCACATTTTAACACAAACCTTTACTGTATTATTAGAAATTTCAAGTATCCCATTACCCTGGGCTTCAATTACACCTTACTGCCTAACTGACAGTCTTATATCTATGCGTCTTAGAATGGAGCTTATAAATAGGAGCATTCACCACAATAAAAGGAAAAAGCAGAATAAAAACCACTATACTAAATAATGATTATTCTTCTACATTTATAATTACTATATAATTTAATTGCGGCAAGTGTATGTAACTGTTCTTTTACAAACGATTAATTTAGGAGGAATACCTTTTGATTTATTCATTGTGGACAGGAAAGATTCCTTTTCTGGAGTCTGGAGATGAGGATCGCAAGCCTGTTCTTGCTTTCTATCCTGCAAGTAATAATACAGGCAGAAGTTCAGTGATTGTATGTCCTGGAGGGGGGTATCACCATAGAGCTGATCATGAGGGAGAACCGGTTGCAAAATGGCTAAACTCTCTTGGCATTTCAGCATTTGTACTGCATTACCGAGTAGCTCCCTACAGGCATCCAGTTCCTTTAGCAGATGTGCAGCGGGCTATACGCTTTGTCAGGCACCACTCTGAAAAGTGGAATATCGATAAGCAAAAGATAGGAGTTCTGGGGTTTTCGGCTGGCGGACATTTAGCAGCCTGCGCCTCGACTTTGTCACATCTGCGTACAACAAAAGAAGAGGATAACATTGACTTAGAGAACTGCCATCCGGATTTAGCTATTTTAAGCTATCCGGTCATATCATTATTAGAGCATTATCATGAAGGATCGATGACTAATCTTCTGGGAGACGAGCCCAATGAGGAGATCAGGGCTTTATTATCCTGCGAACGTGAAGGTGCTAAAACTTTGCCGCCGCCAACCTTTATATGGCATACGTCTGATGATGCAGCTGTTCCTGTTGAAAACAGCCTATTATATGTCTCATTATTGAGCAAATTAAAAGTGCCATATGAGTTACATGTTTTTCCGCATGGGATGCATGGCCTAGGACTTGCCAGCGATAACCCTGCTGCAGGCAAATGGACTGAGCTTTGTGCTGTATGGCTCGCTCAGCGTGCATTCTGCCAATAATTTAATTCAACAGAGTGAAGACCGGTTTCTGGGGTTGCTTTCTAATTCTCCTTTTCAATGCACAGCATTTGTGTTTAAACATTCTATTAAAAAGGGGGCAGTCATTTTCAGACTGCACCCTTTTCTCTATTCCGGATTCCACCCTTTTAACACAGTCTCGATGTTGGCTGCTTCAGCTTCTTCATCTGTAAGCTGAGGCCTATCGGGATTTGAGCCAGGTCCTTCATTCATATATTCATAGAATCTTGCATCTTTGGCACTGAAGCCTGACATGTCAGTCCAGCCATCCGGATGAATGTGGGCACCCAAATAATTATTTTTAAATATGACGCTTGCTATGGCCTCCGGATCCCCGCCAGGGTGCCAGGGCCTTCCAAGATAGACCGTTCCTTTGGCCGCTGAGCTTGTAAATCGATTGTTTAAAAACAGGAATCCATATGGCTCATTTATATGGGTACTTGCAGCTGATATATATCCGTTTTCTGCAGAAGACCCTCTATTCAAAGAAAAGATCTCACATTCTTTGAAAACTGCTCTTGCCCCTCCAAAAATAAAATCAATATCACCTTCAATATAACACCGGCTAAAATACTGAGACCCCTCTTTTAGGTAAAGTGTATCTTGATTTCCCAGAAACCGCACCTGGTAAAATTCCATTCTCTCACCGCTGGCATAAACAGCTACCGCCTGTGTCTCTTCTTCCAAGCGTTTTGGATTGAATGAGTTTTCAAAGGTAAGGTTTCTGGCTGTAAAATCCCCCGCATAAAGGAATACACTTGCGCTATTGCGTGTTCCAATGATACCGCCATCGGGGGACATTATTTTTGCATGGTTATCATAAGTGAGGATTGTGTTCTCGACACTTTCTCCAATTAGCGTCACAAATGGTTTATTTGCCGGAACTACGATTCGTTCCTTATATACTCCGTTCTTAATAAAGATTTCCACTTTATTTTTATTATCAGCCGGTATAGCATCAATCGCTTCTTGAACGGTCTGATAAGCACCTTTCCCGTCTTTGGCTACAGTCATTTTTAATGGTTTAGTTACACTTTCTTTAAAAGTCATTATCTTACCACTCCCTTTCCTAAACGCTCCCATTCCGCATATTTAACGCCAATTTTCAGGAAGTAAATTTTAGGCCGTTGGATACCCAAATTAATACTTTGCAAAGCGAAATTCTTTATGATAGCTTCAGTTCTGGTCTTTTACTTAGTAATTTTGAGATTTACTTATGAAAATAAGAAAAAACACGAAATAACTGATCCCGCTGATACAGCCTAATATATTCATTTCTTTTCTAGTGCTTTGTAAGTGTCCTTAATCATTTTAATTAGACTTCTTTAGCCCGCAGTGCTGTAAGGCAGACCCAATTTTGGCCAGCCTTTCAAAGATCCAAAAATGTTCTCAAGCTTATACTCTTTAACTTGCTCATCTGTTAGAAATTTTGCCCAGCTTACCCGTTTGTCCATACAGCCGCCCGGGCCGCTGCTGTTATACTCAGCATAAAACGCTGTGTTCTCCGCTTGGGGTTTATCCCAATTATGCCAGCCTTCAGCTTTAATATGCTCACCCATCCATGTATTGATAAAGACTGTTTTGGCATAATCACGCCAAGGCCTGCCCAAGTAGACCGTACGGGCTGCCGCCTTACTTAATAAGGTGCAATTGATAAAAACATAGCCATATTCCTGGTCAAAAGGGGTGGATGCAGCTGTGATATAGCCATTTACATCTGTTCGGTTTAAATCTAAACTATGAATTTCGCAATCTTCAAAAACAGAAGTTGCAGAACCAAAAATGAAATCCACATCGCCCTCTATGCAGCAGTGCTTAAAATAGCTGCGGCAATGCCGTTTTTCCAATCCATCACGCGGCCCGCCGAACGAACTGCCTTCAATCGGCTTTGGCGGAAGAGGTGCAGTAAACACAGTATCCTGCCTGGCTAAAAAAGCACAATTGTGAAACTCAGTCTGATCAGCATCCACATACATGGCCACCGCCTGTCCAACCTCACTGCCTTTGCCTGCATTATTTTCGAAAGTGATATTTTCAGCCAAAAACCTATCACCGGTAACAATGCAGGAATAAGACCCGAATGTACCCATTTTTTTGCTGTCATCTTCCAATTTATTCGCATAATCATTAAAAGTGATTTTTACCAGATCCCGGTGTGTTCCGATCAGGGATACTGACGGCTTATTGATATCGAGCTTTTCCTTGTACACACCATCTTTTATATAAATATTTATCCGGCTGCTGTTACCTTTCGGAATACTGTCTATAGCTTCTTGAATCGTTAAAAATTGACCTGTTCCGTCTTGTGCAACAATCATTCGTATCACCCTATAAGTATTTTTAGAAAAGGCATTAAACAAAAAACAGGAACAGTCCTTCCTTCAGATAAAAGGAAGGACCGCATATTAAAGCTCGTTATCACTTGTTTGATTTTTCATAGGCTTCTTCGTATTCTTTCTTCATTTGGTCTCCGCCTGATTCTTTCCATCTTTTAACCTCAGCTTTAAATCCTTTGTCATCTATTTCACCCATGATGTATTTTATCGTAGCATCAATGATCAGCTTTTGAAGCTCAGTACCCCTCTCACTGGCAGTTGGTGACTCAAGTGGAACAGACGGGTCCATGACTGCAAATTCGTCATTTTCTGAAATCATTTCATTTACCAATTGCTTATCAGGATCAGCGTCAGTTAGTTTATAAGTAATTTCACTTGGTCGGGAGCCTGAAAAGCCTTGAACCTCTTTTTGCCACAGTTCATTATCCAAAATGGTATAGGCATCTTTATCATCAATTGTATAGTGGGTTTCCTTTATACCGCCCGTCATCAGCATGAAAACGTCTTCATTTATTAGATCGTTAACAAATTGGAGAACTGCTTTTAATTCCTCTTCTGTTTTCACTGCTGATTTAGGGAACGCCAGCAATCCGTTAACACCGTTACCTTCGGACCAGATTCTGTATTCACCGTCCGGGCCGGCAATTTTATTCTGGGGAACGATTGCCACATTATTATTGATTCCCTCAGCCAGGTTTTTTAACTGTGTAATACTTATAAGACCTGCATAAATACCTGCTTTGCCTTGTGCAAATTTCTGCAACTGGTCATCTTTTGAAGTTACGGCAAAGTCTTGATCAAGATAACCATTTTTGTATAGTTCTCTTGAATATTTCATCGTTTCCATATATTCATCTGTTTCATGCTCTGGTGTAAATTTTCCATTGTCGTCCACTGCCCAGCCATTTGGTACACCAAAGTAAGAAGCAAGTGTTTTAAAGCTGCCGTATCTCAGCTCATTCCGGTCACTCCAGCCAAAAGTATCCTTTTTGCCATTCCCATCAGGGTCATCCTCAGTAAACGCTCTCGCCACTTCAAACAACTCATCCAGGTTCTCAGGAACCTTCATGCCAAGATTATCAAGCCAGTCTTTTCGGATTAGCACACCGCCGCGGGCGAAATCCTTTTGAAATGGAACACCGTATAGATTTCCTTCGATAGAAGCTGCTGTTCGGCGATCCTCAGAGATTTTCTTTAAATTAGGATAATCATCGAGGTATTTGCTCACTTCCCAAAATACACCTGATTTCAACGCCTGTCTGACTGATGAATTTGTTACAAGAGTAGATGGCAAAGAAATGATATCGTCCAATTCCCCGGAAGCAATGGATGCAATCAGCCGCTCATCTTTAGTCGCATCTGGAATCCAATTAAATGTAAGATTGGTATTTGTAGCTTCTTCAATTTTCTTCTCTATCACATCGTTTGGAGCTGTTGCTACATAAAGGATCGGGCTCCAGCTGATATTAGCTTTTCCGTCCGCGTCAACAGCTGCTTTTGTACTGCTTGCCTCATCTTCCTTGCTGCAAGCACCCAGAATGAGTGATGAGGCCAATATCGTGCCCGCTGCTAAGACTTTTCCAAACTTTTTGGGTTTCACCATGTTTACATCCTCCTAGATAATATAAAATTTATTGGGAAAAGCAAAAGTTAATTTAATGGCTAAGTTTCTTGCTTAGAGAAGGCGCGTTAGCCTCACCACCTCCTTCAATGGGATTAGCATCTGCCTGCAATTCTATTCTCTTAAATACCTGAATTGCCATCCACATGATGGTGTATGCCCCTAAACTAATTCCGAAGAGAACAACCGTTATTGGAATAAACATTAAAAGAATAAAATAAATCACAGCGAGAGCAGCAAATAACATCAATGTATACTGCAGATATGATATGCCGAACAGCAGGGAACACTTCAGCTTCAGCGTGACACTCTTCCAATCATAGTGAACTAAAACAGGAAAGATGTAGGTTAATGAAATGAAGTAAAGTACACCGATTACAATCAGCAGACCTCTTAATACCTGCGACTCTACATACAGCAAGTCAACGTAAAGAATCAATCCTCCTGCTGTGTAAAGAAGGCCGATTGCTGAAGCTTCTTTAAAACCTGTCCTGTATGCGTGATAAAATGCCTTAAAAATGGAAAAATCCTTGTTTCCTCTAATCCATTGCCTTAGTACGGTAAACATTGCGTAAGAAGCAGGTCCAATCCCCAATACTACTAATCCCAGAAAGGTGAATAAAAACCATAGCATCTGGATATAAACCAGCTTGAGTAGAATGATGCAAAAGTTATTGAAGCGTTCTCCAATCCTGCTCATAAGCTCCTCGGGACCTCCCCTATGAATATTTTAATGTTAATACAGTCCTTCTTCGCCGAATTTTTTTGCTAACCGGTTCGCTCCAACAACGAGAATTAGACCGACAAGCCCTTTAAATAATCCTACAGCGGTACTGAAGCTTAACTGTCCGTTCTTCATGCCTGCTGTGTATACATAAGTATCGAATATTTCCATTGCTTCTCTGTTGATTGAATTTAATAGCAGGTAAACATGTTCAAACCCTAAATCCAAAGTTTGGCCAATTTTTAGGATCAGCATAATAATAATAATTGGCCGGATAGCAGGTAATGTAATGTGCCAAATTTGACGGAGCCGGCTCGCACCATCCATTTTGGCTGCTTCATATAAACCTGGATCCACTGCCGTTACAGCTGCTAAGTAAATGATGGTGGACCAGCCCATTTCTTTCCATATGATTTGAAGGATATAAATAATCCTTGACCATGTGCCATCAGTCAGAAAAGGTATTTTCTCTCCGCCCATACCAGCAATCAATGCATTGATTGCTCCGCCGTCCTGCGCTAAAAATACATAACAAATGGAAACTATGATAACCCAGCTCATAAAGTGCGGGATATAAATAATCGTTTGAACCCCGCTTTTTAAATATTTATTTTTCACCTCATTTAACATAAGAGCCAAAACGATTGGTATTGGAAAGAAAATGAATAAGTTTAATGCAAATAGCAATAGTGTATTCCCAAGCAGCATAAAGAATGTAGGTTCCGTAAATAACCGTTCAAAGTGTTTGAAGCCAACCCATGGACTATTAGCTATGCCTAAGAATGGCTGATAGTCCTGGAAGGCGATAATGATTCCTCCCATTGGAAGGTATTTGAAAATAATAAAGTATATGATACCGGGGATCATCATTAAATACAGCCACTTATTTCTCACAATAGCAGCGAAAGTCTTCTTCCTGGATTTTTTGACTGCTTTCTTATTGAGATCCGGTAAAATACTTTGCTGATCCTCTGCAACAGTAGCGGACTCTCTCATCGGAAATTCCTCCTTCATTAAATATTTTTTTATTAAGTTTTTATAGCTTTTGTGTTTCGGAGTACAATTTAAAGGTATAAAAAAACTGGTATAACGTCTACAATCATTCAGTTAGATTAAGCTCAGAGCCCTGATTTGAAAGCGCTTTCTGATATCAATCATATAAAATGATTATCTATTTATGTAAATGAGTATGTACTTTAGAATTCTTGAAGAGTGATAAAAGAACTCAATGTATGTACTTCCCCCCCATATTACCAGGTGGATGGAAAATGATTATGGACATACTATTTTTCAGGTTGATATAGTTAACTCAAGAAAATATTAACTTCATTATGGAGGGATTCTCAAATGCACGACAAATCTTTTGGGAATCGCATATTTGACTTTGTTAACCATGCGATCCTATTACTCATCGCCTTAGCCTGCCTTATTCCCTTTATTAACGTGATTGCCAGCTCGTTCGCAACGACAGAAGAGATGGTGGCTAAAGATTTCATCTTGTTCCCTACTACTTTTTCACTGAGTGCCTATGAGTATATCTTTTCAACACCAACGATTTTTAAAAGTATGACTGTATCGATCCTAGTAACATTAGTCGGAACATTTGTCAGTATGGTTTTAACAGCTTTTATGGCCTATTCATTGTCACGAAGGTATTTAACAGGAAGAAGTGCAATTAATTTTCTTGTAGTGTTTACAATGTTATTTAGCGGGGGGATGATTCCTACCTATCTAGTAGTAAAGAGCCTGGGTTTAATCGACTCTTACTGGTCTTTAATTTTGCCAATAGCGATTAATGCATTTAATCTTATTATCATGAGAAACTTTTTTTCAGCCATTCCAGATAGCCTGGAAGAATCAGCAAAAGTGGATGGATGCAACGACTTAATGATCTTCTTTAAAATCATGCTTCCATTATCGCTTCCCTCGATTGCCACCATTTCCCTGTTCTACGCGGTGGCGTATTGGAATCAGTATACAAATGCTATTCTTTATCTGACTGATTCTAATAAGTGGCCAGTTCAAGTTTTACTCCGACAAATTGTTATCGTATCAAGCGGTATGCAGGCAGACTCTTCTGCAGTAGATGTTGTCCCCCCTGCTCAAACCGTTAAGATGGCTGTTATAACTGTTGCAACAGTTCCAATGCTTATCGTTTATCCTTTCCTGCAGAAATATTTCGTTAAAGGAGCAATGGTTGGTTCTGTTAAGGCTTAAGAACTTTTCCATGGGGTTTCCTGAAATTTCCAATGAAATAAGAAGTATAAATACAAAAAAAGTAGCTGTTACAGTAACGGGTTCCGTTCTAGGGTGCTACCATTATAATTAGCAGTACATTTAGAGAGTGAAATCGCAAAGATTTTGCTCTCTTATTTTTGCTTTTGCATCCCGTTTAAAACAACGGGATCTAAATCTGAAGTTGGTACTCCGGCACAACGATTGGGTTTAACAGAGAAGGTTTTCACTTTAAAAGATATAATCTATTTGAGATGATTATTTTAGCAAAGACCCTGTTAAATAAAATGAGAGGTGCATTAATTTGGAAAGGAAAAATCTAAAGATATTCACCAAAATCTCATTCATAATAGCAATAGTTACAATTATTGTTATTCCTATATCCATATACACACCGATACCAAAAGTGTTTGGATTACTCGTATTTCTCATTTCCTTGATTGGCATCCCTTTTAGCATTATTTCAATGTTTAGCAGAGAAAAATTAGCTAAAAGAATTTTTGCTTTGATTGTAAATCTGTTACCAATAAGCCTTTTTATTTACGCTTTAATTATGGAATTTACAGATGAATTTCTTCGAACCGCACCTTAGACGAAATAAAGAAAACGGCAGCGTAATGGCTGCCGTTTTACTGTTTAAATAACCTGTTATTGTATTGTTTTTTTGACGCTTTATCTTTTTTTGCACCTCGTAGCGGAACCCGTTACAGTTTCAGCTGCTTTTTTTTGCTTTAATATTAATCTGGTTCATACATTCAGATTCCTCCAGCCAAACATAGGCCATTTCAATTTCAAGTGCCATATTAATAGGCTGGCGCTCTTCCGGGGCCAGCCTCCTGGGTTTATTCACGATTCTCTTTCAATACCTGCTGTGCATTTTTCTTTGAAACAAACCCAAGCTCTTTCCAGGCTGTTTCTGTAGACCAGGGTTTGTCCGCATTATCTGACACACCGTAATAGGTGCCATTTTTAACAGTCGACTGGATGGCGAGATCAAACAGCTGTACAGCATCTTCATGTGATAAAAGAGTTCTATGCAGCCTGTCATCTTCCTTTACGGCTTCCTTTTCATCTGGAAGAACGCTTCCGATCCTTAAATTGATCACTGAAAGGCGATTGTTTTCGTTCCGGGCCATGATTCGCCCGATGCCTTCAGATGCATATTTTAAAACACCGTACAACCCTATGGATATAGGAAAATCCTGCGGTGTGATCTCTCTGCCCAAAGAAGAATAGCCATCCTTTTCATAATAATCAGCTGCATGATTGCTGCTTGCAAATACGACTTTGGGAATTCCGAGAGAATCGGCAGCATGGAGGATATAAAATGAAGCGATAAAATGGATGCTGGTCATCATGTGGAATTCCTTTAGATTCTCCAGATCATTGTCTGTCTTGATTGTCAGCAGATTAACAAGCACATCCGTATCCTTTGGGATGTTTTCCACAAGGTCCTCATAATCGGCTGCATCTGTTTGAATAAACTCTGCTGTCTGTTCAGGTTTTTTTTTATCAAGAATGACGATATCGTATTTGGAGCTAAGACCGTTATATAAGACCGTGCCAATCGTACCCGAACCGCCAACAAGGGTGATTTTCTTTCTCATCATTTTCTCCTCCTGCTCATGTAAACGCTGTAATTTTTATTTAAATTACCCTTCCATACATTCGTTATTCCTATTTGCAGAAAATCTTTGCTAGCTTATGAGCGGGCAGAGAGGCGGATGCTGTACTAAAAGATTTGTAAAATAGAGAAACAGACAGTATGCTCCGGATGTTACTGGCAAAAAAAAGGCCGGAATAGTTTATTCCGATACCCTTTCTTTATAAGCCCTTCATACTCAGGCTGGCAAAGATCGATTGAACCAAGTCCGAAGTGTATGTCATTCTATTGAAATCGTTTTTTTATGTTCACAGATGATCTATTAAAAAAGCTTTCCATAATTCTCTCATTTCCTTCGTTTCCTGATGTCCACCTGTCAAAATCCGTCCTTCCCAATTCCCGGGAACCTGCCGCTTTTCATAAGAATCCTTAAGGCTGCTGTTCAAAAATACAGCTCCTTCCGCTGGACACAGGCGGTCGTCTTTGCCGATTACGCTAAGGCGCGATCTCGGTAAAATCAACTCCTGGACTGCTAAAGTTGAAAAATGCTTCAGCAGACCCGGAACATAATAATAGAAGCCATGATGATCAAGTCCGCGTTTTTCCATCAGTGTTTCGATATGCACCTGTGCTGCAATGTCAACTGAAACTTTGATCCTTTCGTCCAGTGCAGAGAGCCACCAGCTCATCAGTCCGCCCATCGACATCCCGATGGCGGCAAGGCGTTCTCCATCCACATCCGGGCGGCCCTGAAGATAATCAATCAGGGACATGCTGTCAAAGACCCTCATCCCCCACAATGTTTGGCCCTTCAGCAGCATCTCCTTGACCAATTCGCTTTCCTGCTTTCCTCTTCTTTCATTGAATCCCCACATATCTATGGCACAGACGGCAAATCCCAGCCCCGTGATCTCTTCAATAAAAGAGTGTTCAACCAGGTAAGGGCTGCCTGTCAGCAGCTCGTCTTTACCGTTCTCAAAATTCCCGCCATGAGAATGGCAGTAAATGACGGCAGGCAAAGGGGCAGAGGCATTAAGAGGCTTTGCAAAATAGGCCGGCACTGTTTCCAGGCCATTCAGGCTCAGCATCAATGTCTCCAGTACATAACCCTGCCTTTTCTCAATCATCAGCACCTGGTGCTCATGATTTTCTGGAACAGAGCGGTCACCCAGCAGGCTCAGAAGCTTCCGGCGTTTATCTGCAGCTGTCATTTTGCCGTCACTTCCCTGACCAGCTCTTCACCTTCCTTTGTGTTCCTTGATTTGCAGGAGATGACTTCAACATCCTCGCTGTGTTCTATATGGAAGGCTGACCCTTCATGATTTTCAATCGTCACCCGGCTGAACAGGACATCCTTCGCAAAGCCGACGTAAAAGCCGCGGTTCGCCATATCCTCAATCCCGGCCATCATGGCAGGCTTGCCGGGTACGGCATTTTTCGCAAGTGAAATATCAATCTGGCTGAAAGTAATATCGGTTGCATATTGTTCTGCCAGGCCGTAAATGTATCCGGCTGACGCCTGCACATTCCTCGCTGTAATATTGGCAAAATGGAGGCGGCGGAACATAGGGGTTTCAGCAGTAACGGGATATGGATTTTTGTCCCAAACATATTGATCTTTCCCGCGCGGTCCGCAGAAATAGTAGAGATTGATAATGAATGGGCAGATGACCCCCTCCATCACAATATTGTCGACACGGACATCCTCTACAACTCCGCCGCGGCCGCGCCTTGATTTAAAGCGGATTCCCCTGTCTGTATCCTGGAATACGCAGTTGCTGATTGTCACATTGCGGATATCCCCGCTCATTTCACTGCCGAATACGACAGCTCCATGGCCATGGACCATCGTACAATTGGTAATTGTGATATTTTCACAGGCGACTCTTTCTTCGGTATCCTCTGTGCCTGACTTTATGGCAATGCAGTCATCACCGACATCAATATGGCAATTGCTGATCCTCACATTTCTGCACGATTCCGGGTCTATTCCATCTGTATTTGGAGAGTCGGCTGGATTCAGGATTGAAACATTATCTACGGTTATGTCCTGGCAGCAGATTGGATTAACGGTCCAGCTTGGGGAGTTGATCAGGCGTACATCACGCAGTGTAATATGCTCACAGTGGTCAAAGCTGATCAGCTTCGGACGCGGATATTTCAGTTCCTCCCTGCGGTTCCTGAAAACATCCCACCACTCCATTCCATTACCGTCAATCGTGCCAAATCCTGTTACAGCAATATTCCTGGCTCCTTCTGCAAACAGGCACGATGCGTATACCTCACGCTTGACACCCTCCCAGCGCGATGTTACTACTGGATAATCCTCCTGCTTGTCGGAAAACTTTAAATGAGCGCCATTCTCCAGGTGAAGTTCAATATTATCTTTAAGGAATAATGGGCCAGTGAGGAACTCGCCGGCTGGAATCACCACCTTGCCGCCGCCATTCTGATAGGCTTCATCAATGGCCTTTTGGATGCCTTCGGTTGCAAGTCCAGCATTCCCTTTTAAATATTCGCTAATATGATAGACTGCCATGATCAACGCTCCTGTTCATCAAATATTCAAACTCAGCCGCCGCCTGCAAAAATGCCCCAAGCCCTTTCTGGTCGTTGCAGGTAACCGGCTCACTAATATAATAGGCGTATGTCCCGTCCCTCTTATCTGGTCCTCCGAGACCTGCCACCTGGCAGTTTTTGTTCAAATTTACCCAGCCTTCTTTTGTCAAAAGAACAAATTCATCCAGCAGACCTTGATGGGATTTTTGCAGCTGCGATTCCCACTTCTCCCTATGGAGGACCCCCTGCCGGATTCCCCGGGCAATTGCACAGACAATCATGCTGCTGCAGGATGATTCGAGATAGTTTCCTTTTTCATTTGGCTTATTGACAACCTGATGCCACACACCGCTTTCTTCATCCTGATAGTTGAGCAGCGCTTCAAGAGTATTTTCAAGCACTTTGACAAGAAAGCCCCTGCCTGGAGTGACCTCTGGAATCACCTCCAGTACATCAGTGAGCGCAAGCAGATACCAGCCCATGGAACGGCCCCAGAAATTGGCCGATAGACCCGTTTCTTTATCTGCCCAAGGCTGCTCCTTTTTCTCATCCCACGCGTGATAAAGCAGTCCGGTTTTTTCATCTAATAAATGGCTGAAGCTTATCTTGAATTGGCTGATGATATCTTCAAGCCCTTCTCCATCCATAAATGCCCTCTGGTATTCCGCATAAAAAGGGGCACCCATATATAATCCATCAAGCCATATTTGATAGGGATAGATCTTTTTATGCCAAAAAGCGCCTTCTGAGGTGCGCGGATGTGTTTCCAGCTGCCTGCGGAGTAGATCGGCTGCTTTTTTGTACTTCTCATTTCCAGTTTCACGATATAACACAAATAGCATCTTCCCGTTGTTGATATGGTCAATATTGTAATCTTCCATCTCATACCGGCTGATGGAGCCGTCTTCATTGATGAAGTGATCCATATTCTCTTTTATAAACTGAAAATACTTCCGGTCTCCGGTACTCTTCCATACGAGATGGAATCCTTTTAGAACCACACCATAATCATATGCCCATTTGCCATTATAGCCCTTGTCCTCGAACAATAAAGGAGTTCTTTCCATAATGGAATCGGCTGTCCTGACAGACCAATTTCTATCCTGCACTTGTAAAATCCCTCCACTTTCAATTTAAGTTTGAATTGGGAGAGAGGTTTTGAGCCTCCCATCCCCATTTTCCAACTGCGTTGCGGTTGCTTTTATTCATTTGATTACCTGCCAGGCAGCCTTTTTGGGAGAGTGCTCCCTTCTGGCTTAATGGCACTTAATGCTTTAAGGATACTAAAAACAAGAAAATTCCGTATATAATCATTTTGTGATTACGCTTACAAAGGCTGGTATATCGATGATTTAAGAAATAATAGCGTAAAAATGATACTTTTAAACTGGAAAACTGTTTATGTCTATCAGTTGGTATTAAAGGGGGATTTATATTCCTATAGGCAGACAGATTGGATTGCATATCCTTTTGTCCAGAATTTTTCTACAGTGATAAATGGTTAGCTTAGTAAGCATAGCTGTATAACAAAAGCTTCTTCACAGGGAAGAAGCTTTTGCATTGTTTCATTATTGGCGGTATTCTTTTCGATAGTCCCCGGGAGTCTTGCCCACTTTCTTTTTGAAGAAACGGATAAAATTCTGTGAGTTGCGGTATTGCAGCTTCTCGGCTATCTCTTTAATTGTCATGTCCGTTTCCTTCAGCCACATCTGCGCCATTTGGAGCCGGTAATTCATTAAATAATCCACAAAATTCTCCCCATATTCCTTCTTAAACACATTACTTAAATAATTCGGGTTGTAATGAAGCCTGTCAGCAATGATGTCGAGGGAGATTTCCTGATCAAATTCACTTTGGATAATATAGACAATTTTATCGGATATGTTTTTGAAGCCCTGTTCTGTATTGCTCTGCGTACTGATGATGACCGGCTGAATCAGCTGCTGGTAAAGCATGTCTTTGATTATTTGCGGATAATAGGCATGCATGGCAGTCTGGTAGAGCTTCTTAATATTTTCGAATATATTCGACTCTGCTCCAAGCAGCTGTCCTAATTGGACAAGATCATTAATCACCCTGATTAGAGTGACACCCAGACTGATCGGGTTTTTGTTCAGTCTGAAAATTTCATCGATAAGCAAACCTGTCAGATTCCGAACCTCTTCCTCCCTGCCTGAGCGGATTGCGCTCATCAATTCATTGTGCAATTCAATCGGAAATTTGGAAATCGAAGCATCATTCAGCATTGAGGAAATGTCGTGGTAAAATATGATGCTTTCAGGCCCGACATTTACACGGTAATGTAGCGATTCTTTTGCCAGATCCACTGCTTTTTTGCTGTCGATCAATGAATGATACACAGGGCTGACCCCAACGCTCACAACCAGATTGAGCGTTTCCTTTACTTTTTCCTGGATTTCCTCGTAATACATCATAATTCGCCTTTCGGCTTCCTGTTCATTGTCACAGGCAAAGATCATCGCTTGCATCTCATCATTAAGAACAATCGGGATCAGCCTTTCCTCCTTCGGGACGATCTCGCGGACTATATGATTGATTGCCAGCAGAAAGATATCTTTATCTGCATTCTGCTCGCCGTCCATTTGGTCAATTTGGATAAGGCCGGTATAAAAGACCTTGTCTGTTCCAAAATGGTAGTCAAACTGCTCAAGCCTGTGCTGGATATCCTTTTCAGCAATTCGCTTCCTAAACAGACTCAGAACAAATAACGTTTCAAGCTCCGGCTTTTGCTTTGATAAGCTTTCAGTGAGCAATTCATTCTGATCGACGATCCTATCAACAGAGGCAGCCAGGAAGGAAAGCTCATTTTGCTTACGGCTGATGCCGCCCTGCGACAATCTTTCCTGGATTTTTTTGATTGGCCTTGAATAAGAGTCTGCCAAAAGGTAGGATGTTCCGCCGACAAGAAGGATTAAGATGACAGAAGCAAGAATCAGCCCCATCCTAGTATTGTGGATGATGCTTCCGATTTCGTTTTCGTTGATTTCCACAAGGTACAGCCAATGGTTATAATCTGCCTCAAGGAAAACATAAGTTTTTCCGTTGTCAGCTTTAAAGACGTCCGCTTTCTCCTCTGCTGCTTCGGCAGCCGCTTTCACCTCATCAAAGCTTGTTTCCGTCAGGCTGCTCCCCTTGTTCACACTGGAATATAAGAGCTTATCCTGGCTGTTATAAATTTCAACCGCATTATCTTGTTCCCCGACAATTTGATCAATGCTCCTTCTCGGGATATTGGCAATTCCCAGGGCAAATTTCTCGCGCTGATAAAATGGTAGTGTCATGACCATTTCTATGCCTTCTTCCGTCGGCTTCCAGAAGAGATTCCGGTCATTTTCATTTATGTATTGTTCCTTATACGCGTTATATTCTTCAGGGGTCAGCTTCTTTAAAGATTCATTAACGATTCCCCATTTTTCCGCCAGGCTGATGAGCCTGTATTTGCTGCCCTCAATTCCCATCATCTCTATATAGCTCATTTCTTTGATGATATCCTGGTATACCTCAAAGTCCCTGCCTGAAAGCGGTCTTGTGAAAACTTCCTTAAAGCTTGCTGTAGAGCTGTAGGCGGTATAGCCATATTCAATGGTCCTGACCTTCTGCTCGACATTATGCAGAATTTGTTTGGTGTAGCTTTCCTTATCCTTTAGAAAGCTTTCCTCAACTGAATTGTAAGTCGAGTTATAGATAAAAATGCTGAAGCCTGCCACTAGACCTATCCCCAATAAAAAGAATGGGATAAACAGCTTGTAAAACACTCTGCCATTCCTCAAAATGTTCAACTCCTTGTTTTCCGCCATATCATAAATGAAAGCGTTATCAACAATCTATAAATGAATCAAACGAAATGATTAGATGCCTGCTTCAATTTGTTTGACTTTCTGATAGCCCTTTTTATATAATGTGAGCGTTAACATAAATATACAGAAATTTCGAACTTATCCGTCATTAAATAGATAATAGCATAATATGATCTATTAATATAGTGGCTTTTTCAACTTCCCTTAAAGATGTTAACGTTAACATAACGGCGGACAGATAAATTTACCTGAAAGAGAGTGCACAATTATGGACCCAAAAACCACCATATTTATCGCCGGCGACTCAACTGCCGCTGTCAAATTGCCTGAGAAGCGGCCGGAAACGGGCTGGGGAGAAGCATTTGTACAATACCTCAATCGTCATGCTGTGCTAGATAACCGGGCCATCAATGGCAGAAGCACAAAATCGTTTATCAAACAGGGCCACCTGACTTCTATTGAGAGCAGCATTATGCCTGGCGATTACCTGATCATCCAGTTTGGACATAACGACCAGAAAACAGAGGATCCTGAGCGCGGAACCCGCCCCTATGGGGACTATCAGGAATACCTTTTGGAGTATGTGGAAACTGCCAGAAGAAATCAAGCTCATCCTGTGCTCTTCACCCCTGTCACAAGAAGAAAGTTTGACGGAACCAATACCATTGATGAGCTTTCAGTCGGGGATTTCCCTGAAGCCATGAAGCAGTTTGCCGAAAAAAATCAGGTTCCGCTCCTGGACATTCACAAAGCTACACGAAACTTTTTTAACAGCATGGGACAGGACGAGTCAGCCTTATATTTCATGCATCTGGCTCCGGGTGAATCCCCAAATTATCCAGATGGCCTTGAAGATAATACCCATTTCAATGAAAAAGGCGCCGAGGCAGTAGCGCATTTAATTGCTGAAGAGATTAAAAAAAGCGATCTGCCGCTAAAAGACCTGCTGAATTAGCAGCTTTCATGGGGCATCAAGGAGAGGAATGCTTTGGAGGACTCATTTATACAAAATATTTATAAACAAAATCAGCAGAATTCACTGAAAGTGCTGATTGGTCTGTATAAAGGCCATGCGATAAAGCTGTTTTATTCTGCCGTCCTATTCACAATCAAGCATATCCCTGCCTGGGTCATGCCCATCGCCATTGCCAATGTCATCAATGCAGCAACCAATCACGGGGGAAACGGCATCCGCACCATCTATATCAATGCCATCGTGATGATCGTCCTTGTGCTGCAGAATATCCTATCAAACTATTATCATACAAAGCTGCACAGCTATGCGATCCGCAGCGTTGAATCCGGCCTGCGGGCTTCGCTCATCAAAAAACTGCAGGAACTCTCCATCCCCTACCAGAAGGAAATGCAGTCAGGCCGGCTGCAGTCGAAAATCATGCGGGACGTTGAAGCGGTCCAAACTCTTTCCTCCCAGGTTTTTGTGAGCCTGCTGAATATATTTATCAATCTAATCGTAGCTCTTGCCATCACGCTCTACAACAGCCCTGTTGTCTTCCTGTTTTTTATCCTTACTGTTCCAATTTCCGCACTTATCATTGTTATTTTCAGGAAAAAAATAAAACACTCGAATTCAGAATTCAGGCAGGAAATGGAAGAAACCTCTGCCCGGGTCATTGAAATGATTGAGCTTGTCCCGATTGCAAGGGCGCATGCCTTGGAGAAGCAGGAGGTCAATCGCCTTAACCACCGCTTTCAGCAGATTCTTTTAAAAGGCTTTCACCTGGATATCATCCAATCCTTATTCGGTTCAGTCAGCTGGGCTAGCTTTCAGATTTTCCAGATCATCTGCCTGGTGTTCACCGGCATCCTTGCCTATCGCGGCTCTATCACACCAGGAGAGGTCGTTATGTACCAGACCTATTTTACAACAGTGGTGAACTCGGTTTCCGGCATGATTACCTTGATCCCGACGATTGCTAAGGGGCTTGAGTCAGTCAAATCCATCGGCGAAATATTGACTGCAGGAGAGGTTGAAAACTATGAAAATAAACCAAAGCTAAAGAAGGTGCACGGCAGCTTTTCCATTCAGTCTGTGAGCTACAGGTACCCAGGCGCCTATGAAAATACCTTGCAGGACATCACGATTGAAGTCAAACCGGGTGAAACCATTGCCTTTGTAGGCGAATCCGGCTCCGGCAAATCAACGATTCTCAATCTGCTGATTGGCTTTATTCAGCCGAGCGAAGGAAAAATCCTTCTGGACGGTCATGATATGGCAGAGATTGATCTAAGGTCGTTCCGCAATCATCTCGCGGTTGTCCCGCAATCAACGATTCTTTTTTCAGGGACCATCAGGCAAAATGTGACTTACGGCAAGCTGTCTGTCACAGAAGATGAGCTGAAAAGAGTACTGATAGCCGCAAATCTGTGGGAGGTAGTAAAAAAACTCCCGGACGGATTGGACACCCGGATAGGCGAGCATGGGGATAAGCTCTCGGGCGGACAGCGGCAAAGGATCTCCATCGCCAGAGCACTGATCCGGAATCCTGAGGTCATCATTCTGGATGAAGCAACCTCTGCCCTTGACAGCCATTCCGAGAAAAAAATCCAGGAGGCATTGGACACCTTGACCAGAGGCCGCACTACTTTTATCGTGGCTCACCGATTCTCTACCATCCGAAACGCTGACAAAATCGCCGTCATCCAGGATGGCCGATGTATAGAATTTGGCACCTATGAGGAGCTGATGCATCAGCAAGGGAGCTTTTATGAGTTGAAGCAGCTGCAGATGTAAAATTTTTTATGGGAATAATGCTCTTAATACATGGGATGCTTTTTTAGTGATAGTCATGCATCAATTGGCTCTCTTTCTATACATGAGTGGCTTCTTTTGATGGCGGTCATGCATTGATTGGGCTTCTTTCTATACATGAGTAGCTTCTCTTGATTGCAGTCGTACATTGATTGGACCCTTTCTATACATGAACAGCTTCTTTTGTATGCCATCATGCACCGACTGCTCTCTTACTATCTATCAGAGTGACTCAGTGCAAATCTTACTGCCTTTGAAGCATGTATAAAGGTTGTGTCGAATAAAGGCAGCCGGCAGTCTTCCTGGCTGATCAACAGGGGAATCTCCGTGCATCCGAGTATGATTCCCTGGGCGCCTTTCTTTTCCAGACGATGAATGATATCGAGATAAGCAGCCTTTGAGTCTTCCTTGAATTTACCCCTGCATAATTCCTCAAAAATCACCTCATGAACCCGTTCCCGGTCACCTTCCTCTGGAACGAGAACCTCAATGCCATGTTCCTCAAGGATTTTTTTATAAAAAGTCTGCTCCATTGTGAATTTGGTGCCGAGCAGGCCAACTGCCTCTATGCCTTGCTTTTTAATCTCCTCAACCACGCATTCTACAATATGTATGACGGGAATCCTGCAGGCTTTTTGAAGATCTTCTGCCATCAGATGCATAGTATTGGTGCAAATAACGATGCAGTCTGCACCTCCCGTTTCAAGGAACCTTGCTGCTTCAATCATTTTTTCAGTTGCCTTTTCCCAGTTCCCGCTTCTTTGCAGGGCAGCAATTTCTTCAAAATCAAAAGAGTAAAGCAGGCAGCGGGCTGAATGGATCCCGCCCAGTTTTTCCTGGACAAGGCGGTTGATATATGAATAATACACGCTTGTCGATTCCCAGCTCATTCCCCCGATTAATCCAATTGTTTTCATTTCGATCATCCTCCTTATGGTACTGTAAAGATATCATGATATACTGGATGAAAATAGAGCCACAATTAGATGACTTTTATAGTACCAGTTGACAGATTGGAGAGAAGATTATGTGGTTTCAAATTGTTCGGGAAGGCCCAAAGTCGTTGACTCAGCAAATTTATGAGAAGCTGAGATCATATATTTTAAATGGGGAATTGCAGGAAGGCGAAAAGGTTCCGTCAACACGCGAGCTTTCAGCCTCTTTGCAGGTCTCCCGAAATATTACTCTGGAAGTCTATGACCAGCTGGCATCAGAAGGATACTTGGAGGTTCGGCCAAAGTCAGGGACATACATAGCTGCTGGTGCAGCCTTTCTCCGGCCAGAAATGGCCCATCGGCGGAAAGAAAAGGAGAAAGTGAACGATGCCTTAGAGAATATGATAGACTTCAAAGCTTCTACACCGGCCATGGATCATTTCCCCAGAAAAGTATGGGGCAAGCTGGCAAAGGATGTATGCTTAGATGCTGATGAACAGGCATTTGGCTATCTTGATTCTTCAGGTCTGCAGGAGCTTAGGGAAGAATTGTCCAGATACCTGTTTCATACACGCGGCGTGAACTGTACGGCAGACAATATTGTCATTACAAGCGGTGCAACACAAGGGCTCTCGCTTATAACCGGACTGCTGGTCAAAAATAAGCAATCGATAGCCGTTGAAGATCCTGTTACGGATGAAATGAGGAATATTTTCACCTATCATGGAGCCGTTTTGGACCCTATCCCTGTAGACGAAAAAGGCCTTAAGCCCGAACATCTTCCTGAGGATGAGCCTCCAGGCTTTATTTTTACACTTCCATCACATCAATTTCCGCTGGGCAGTACATTGACCATCCAAAGAAGGATCCAGCTGATCGAGTATGCGAGGAAACATAGCACTTATATAGTTGAAGATGATTATGACAGCGAGTTCACTTATGAAGGTTCTCAGGTCCACAGCATTCAGGGACTAGATCCTGAGAGGGTCATTTATGTCGGGACCTTCAGCAAGATCCTTTCGCCTGGACTCAGGATCGGCTATGCTGTCCTGCCCGCTGATTTACGGGCGGATTTTAAGAAGCTTAAATGGTATTCCGACCGCCATCACTCAGGTATAGAGCAACTGATCCTTGCGCGTTTTTTAAAAGACGGCCACTTTGACAAGCATATAAGGAAGATGAAAAGAATTTACAGGCAGCGGAGGCAGGCTTTGGTGGACAGCTTGAAAGAACACTTTCCTGACTGCCGTATCTGGGGGCATGCTGCTGGTATGCATCTGGTTGCTGAATTCCCTTCCACTGTTTTTGAAGGGGAACTGCTGGAATGGATCTTCAGTCATTCTGTTCGTGTGAATCCGGTAGAGCAGTACAGCATCATCAAAGGAAACCATAAGAATAAGATTGTGCTGGGGTATGGGAGCTTGACGCCTGATAGGATAGAAGAAGGGATTGCGAGGCTGAAAAAAGCAATTAGGAGCTTCCCGGAAAAGTGAAAAAAGGGGAGAGCAAACGATAAAGTCTGCTCCCCCCTTTTATTATGCTTTAAATCGTGAAATCATTTCCTGCAATTCCTCTGCCAATCGGGCAAGGGATTGTGTTGCATTTGATGCGTCTTCTGAATAAGCAAGCTGCTGCTGGCTTGCAGCTGCTGCGTTTTCAGAGCTTTCAAGCGTCTCTTGGGAGCCTGCCGCTATTCCTTCAATTGTATCGTGGACTCCTTCAAACTCGTCCGTCAAATACCTGGTGGCTGCAGCCGCCTCTTGAATTTGAGAGGTTACCTGCTCAATCTGCGCAAGAATCCTATTAAAATTAGAGACTGTTTCTTCCGAGAGGCTGATGCCTGCAGAGACATTTTCTTTTACCAGACGGATATCCCGAACCGTCCCGCTTGACTCGGCTTGAATCTTTGCCACCAGCTTATGGATCTGCTCGGCCGAAGCATTGGTCTCATCTGCCAGCTTTCTGACTTCTTCGGCAACGACCGCAAAACCTTTTCCTTGCTCGCCAGCCCTTGCCGCTTCAATCGCTGCATTAAGGGCTAAAAGGTTCGTCTGCCCCGAGATATCAGCAATCAGCGAGGAAATCTTTTGTATCTCCCCGGCGCTAGAAACCAGTGAAGATACCCCTTCCCCAGCCCGATCGACTGACTGGCTGATGGAGTTCATTTGCGATAGCATTTCTTTGACGGAAGAAGCCCCATCCTCCGCCTGCTCCCTTACTTCTGATGAAACCTCTGCTGCTTTATCTGTATTGGCAGCTACAGTTTTCAGGCCGCCAAGGGAATCTGCTACAGATTTTAGGCTGCTGGCAGTCATTTCCGTTTGTCTATGGTTATGAGTGGATATAGTCTGCATTGTTTCTGCTATATGCCCTGACGCCGCTTTTGACTGCTCCGCACTTGCAGAGAGCTCTTCAGATGCAGCAGCCACTTGTTCAGAGGACGAGCCTATGTGGGTAATCATCCCTCTAAGCGAACCTACAAAAGCATTAAAAGAGTGGGCAAGCTGGCCGAATTCATTCTTGCCCTTTACATCCACCGATTGTGTTAAGTCGGCATCTCCTGATGCAATATTATTTAATTGCCTGTTGAGTGCCCCTAATGGAATGAGTATGGACCGGAGCAGCATGAAGCTTAAAATGCCGCCTGCCACCGATGCTGCAACTGCCAGGAAGATAAGGATATCCTTACTTCCCTCAGAATTTTCTTCTTTAATTTTATTAATCTGTTCAAGTTCTTTATTCAGCACAGAAACAAGTTCATTCACAGCCGGGTCGAGCACATCCTTTCTGAGCATGCGTTCTTCTCCGAAATGAAGGTCCCTGGCTGCCTCCGGATCAGTCTCATAAAGCCCAATGACTTTTTGATTGATATCCCAAAACAGGTTGAAGCTGGACTCCATTTTCTCGACCTGCTCAAGATTCTTTTTTTCAAGCGCTTTGCCCTCTGCCTGCCTGATCAGGGACTGGACATCCTCAGCCTTCTCATTCATACTCACTGCATACTGCTTATCGCCCGTCATAATCAAAGCTCTTTCATCGTTTGAAATCCCGGCGAGGCGGTATTGGATTTTTATGATATCTTTTTGAAAATCCATTTTATCCTGAAGCAGGTCAGTTCTTTTTACCTGTGCGTTAATTACATAGATTGAAAAACTGCCAAGCAGGATAATTGACCCTACCAGGATTGAAATAGTTGTGATTAACCGCGTTTTAATTTTCACTAGTTTCCTCCAAATACATTATATTAAGGATAATTTCTTAACCTTAATATCGTCATTGGAACAAGGTTTTTTAGAGTGAACAGCCAAATAAAAACAAGGATATATTTGGAAATAAAAAATATAATCAGTATAAAACGCATCTTTAAAACTATTTTAAAATAATTTAATGCAACTCTTTTCTGAACCCCGTCAATCCCCGCCACTAATGCTCTTTTTCCTTTCAGGAAGGATCCAATTCATTCTCCCGAAAAATAAAAGCTCCCCCTAATTGGAGGAGCAAGTCTGCTAATTCCCGTACCAATATTTATTCGCTGCAATCTGTGAATTATGCTGGGAGTGCCAGTAGTCGACGGAATAAGAATAGTCGTAGTTCATGATGCAGCGTATCCCGCTTCCCTGTGCATCATGCCCGAGGCCAAAATTATGGGAGAATTCATGCTGTGCCGCTTTGGCAGTATTGGCTGTCCCTTGGTCCAGGTTCACACTGATCGCGCTGCCAGATGGAGCTGCCTGGTACACATAGGCGATTCCACCCGCATCAAATGCAGCATCTCTAGTAAAACCGGCAACGAAATCATAGCCTCTTCCATCCCAGTCCCTTTGAAGGTCGCTGAGGATCTGCGAGCTGTTTGATCCCTGCGAGCTCCAGCTTGCGACCGCCTGGACAACAAAATCAACGCCGTGGTCCCTATTAAAAGCATTATCCGCGGTTTCTATAATATTTTGGATCCGGGTCTGCCAATCGCTATAGGCGCTCCGGTATTCTTCATCTGCCACCGCAAGGACCGTCACTTTCCTGGCTCCCGTATCCTGAGGTGAGGCCTTTCCGTTCTGTGTATTTTTGTTAGACTTCATAATACCAGTCACAGTCCCCTTTTCATTGAGGATGCTGACTGAAGTATCTCTTTCAACAACGGCTTCATCTTCAAGATCCTTGAAATCCGCTGCTTTCGGCAAGGAATCGCCCATGTATTGTAAGGCGTCTGTCGGATGCTCATGATGGTGCTCCCCGGAACCGGCATAAGCACTAGAGCTGATTACAAGGGTGCTGAGCAATGATAATGATAAGACCTTCAACTGTTTTTTCATAGATATACCTCCTTGAATTTTAATACAAAGGAGATATTCTTCTATTTCTTCCAGTTTCCTCTCATTATTGAATTGGGAAATCAATGATAGGACAATGGAAAGAATACCTGCAGTTTTATAGTAGAAAGAATCGGTTTCTAAAAAAAGAGAAACAAAAAAATATTAGGATTTTACTAATTTTATGAAAGGTGTCATTAAAAAGTTGGGAAAACTCCTTTTTTTGAGGCTTTTTTGGTCAAAGATAAATTACTTGAGAATAAGAAGGAGGACTTTTTCACTGAAATAAAAATTGGCCTCCGGAAGGAAGAAATTCTTCCTCCAAAGACCTCTTCCTTAAAATGCCGTCCACCCGGCATCACCAGTATTGACAGTCCTATTCACAAAGCTGGAATCTTCCCATGTCAGGAACAGAGCAATTTGAGCCATTTCATCAGGCTTGCCTACACGCGGATTGACAGCCAATCCGGGATAAATCCGGCTCATTCCGAACGGACTGACATTGGTCATGGAGCTGCTGATATTGGTTTCAACGCTGCCCGGTGCAACCGCATTGCAGCGGATGCCTTCATTCGCATACATAATGCCTGTATTTTTTGTGATGCCAATGACTGCATGCAGTATAGGCTGCAATTTCCCACAGGCCGCCTGCTGAGGCTACATTGATGATGACGCCTGACTTTTTCTCCAAGAGACCTTATATGGCTTTAACAGGTTTGTTTTTTGATGGCGGAGAAATGAAAACCTTCCCTTAATCCAGAAACAATGCATCACCGACATCCACATACATTGCTTTCCCTGTAACAGCATCTATTGAACGGATATGGCCCACTGTTTCTGGGAATGAAGGCGTGTAAGAGAGGGAATAGACAGATTTCCCGGTTTCATCATAATCCCTCGTGAACATCTTTTCCATCTTGACAAATTCTCGGTATATATCTTTTGCTTCCTGAAGGCTGATGGCAGGTTCGGCCGGCAAATGCCTATATAGCTCATCAGGCAGACTATCAAGATGAAAATGAGTGACTTTCCCGGAAAACTTCCCGACTTCAATTACCGTCGCATGCTGCCCCGCCCTAATTCCCTTGTAATACAGGTGAAAATAAAAGGTGTAGGCAGGCTCCTGTTCAATAAAATCCTTATCCCGGCCATCCAGGTCTGTTTCTTCTCTCTCTTCTTCAAGGTTCTCCGGCTGATCCTCTTCCTCGTCTATGTTAACCTCCAGCCGGAATCTTTCATGGGCATCAGGATACAGCTTGAACATAAGCTCAACTGCCTTTTTCCTGGCAGCTTCCTGCCCGATCTCTTCCCCGCCGCCGGCATGCAGCTCCCCGCTTACAGCACTCAGAAGCATACCAGACATTTGTTCAAAGGATAGCTTCAGAACATGGTGATCTGCCTCTTCCATTTCAAAAGAATACGACCCGGCATCTTCCTTAGTCCAAACCTCGACCTTCTTGCCTTCATTCTCCCTTGTTTCCATGAGCTTGTAATCCTGGTTAATCCCGAACAAACCATAAATGGTTTCATTACTGTGCTCAACACTAGAGATCGCCATATCAGCAGCAGGCTCCGCCCAGATGGGATTATAATCAGATCCATCAATCGGGAGCTCCGTGAACGGCTCAATAATCTCATAGGCAAGATGGTATAGATGATCCCCATTCTTGAAAATCTCTTTGTCAAAATGCGCAATACAAAGCTCAAATTTTACTCCCTGGAGATATTTCTCCAATGCCTCTTTCTCGGAAACTGCTTCTTCTGAGTACTTGACTTCATACTCCTCCCCGCTGCAGTGAAAACGCATCACCTGGCCGGCAGTCGAAACGGAAACAGTAAATCCTGTACTATGTAAAAATAACCCGTACTTTTCATCTCTTTTTTCATAAACAGCCCAATAAGGATTTCCCAGATCGAGGACTGCAGAAAGCTCAAACTCCTTCTGATCCTGATAAATGGCTCCAATGAACCCTTCTGCAATATCTGCAATCTCTTCTTTGGAAAGATTCCCTGCACGAGGTTCCCCCTCTATTTCAAAATGGATAAGCTTGCCGTTTTCACCCAGTGAATAGCTCCCAATTATTTCTGAAGTAGCTGAATCCAGAAGATCATAAATCTGTTCCTCATTTTCCGCCAACCTATTGATTATGCCCGGCGGAACAAATGTCAGCAGTTTTTCCCATACTTCACTCACCCTTAACCCACCTTTCACGCTATTTATCTTCAAATATCATACCATCTAATAACCTTCAAAAATGTGGCAGAATAGGAAAAAGACCCATTGGATTTGTCAATGGATCCTGCTATTTTACACCTTAATGATGTCCCTCATGACTGCCGGAAGGCGCCTCTCCTTCCTTCATCAGCTCCTCCAGCTCGGCTTCGGTAAGCTCCCCGACAACAAATTGCTTTTGCGGCATGATGAGCGAGCCGGCGCTGCTGGCATGCACTTTAATTATATAGACGCCATCCTGTTCAAACTTTTTGGTAAGCTGATAAACACCTTCTCCTTCATCAGCAGCTTCTTCCATTGGAAAATGAACGCTGCCGTCCCGCTTCCAGATTTCAAAATGGACATAATCTGCACCTGCCACTTTTTCTCCGTTCTGTGTAAGCACTGCCCGGATTGGCACATCTTCACCTGCAGCAAATGAGTCAGGGAGCATGATTTCTGCCTGAAGCGGCTGCTCTATTTTATATAATTCCTCCGCATTATCATCAAGGGAGCAGCCGCCAAGCAGCACTCCCATTACGATTAAAAATAAAACTCTTTTCACAATAAGACTCCCTTATGCATTCATGAATTTTTTGACAGCTGGAATCCGCCTGATGATGAGCCAGTCCACAAGCCAGACCGCAATGAGCGACAGGCCGACAAGCGGAAAAATGATCCCCAGTGCAATCAATATAAGCAGGAACATCTTCATTTTTAATGCTGAAGGACCTGCAGGGGCGCCCATCCCTTTTTTCGGCTTCCGCTTCAGCCAGAGATACAGTCCGCTAGCGGCGACAAGAATGATGCCAAGACAAATGAACAGGCTCATCAGCTGATTGATCAGTCCAAACTGGGTGCCTTTATGGAGGGTGATCCCCCAGGCTACCAGCTTCCCGATAAAGCCGTAATTGTCATAACGGTAATCGGCAAGCACTGCACCAGAATACTGATCCAGATGGATGGTGGCTTCATCCTGGGCCTTTGCCGGAAATGCAGAGAGTGTAAAAACGCCTTCCTTCGTTGAAGGGAAAATGATTGTATAGCCCGGATCGATGCCTTCATACTGGGCAATCGTGACTGCATCATTGATGGAAAGCGGGATAAAGCCTTCCACTTCCGATTTTGGGACCTCGAGGTTCTCGGCTGCCCAAGGTACTTCTGCAATGTCTTTTGTCAATATTTCCGATTCAGGAGCACTCCCGGTCCAGACGGAAGGCGGGTATCCTTCCCCTGTGTTCGTGGCCCAGTTCTGGAAGTTCACTCCCCAGAAGCCTGACCAGGGCAGGCCGGTCATGATTAAGAAAAGCATTCCTGCTGTCACCCAAAATGCAGGCACAGCGTGCAGATCTCTTCTGAAAACTCTTTTTCCCTTATTCAAACGGGGTAGCAGCACGCCTGCCAGCCCTTTTGTTTTCCTCGGAAACCATAAATATAGGCCCGTAACAATCAGGACAACCGCCCAGCAGGCAGCCAATTCGACAACCCGGTCGCCAAGGGTTCCTGCCATCAATTCTCCATGGATTTCCTCAATTTTATCCATGATCCGGTCCTCATTGTTCAATGTTCCCAATGACTTTCCTGTATAAGGATCAATAAATACGGTAAGTGACTCTTCCCCATTCATGATGCTTACTTCACTGGAACGGGGGTCTCCCTCTCCAGGCCGGTATTTCGATATAAAAGCATCAGGATACAGCCTCTTAACTTCTTCAAGCTGTTCTGAAGGAAGAATGCGATCCCCCTGCGGCTGGACTTCATAATATTCCTTGTAGATCACCTGTTCAATCTGCGGCTTGAACAGGTAGACCGATCCTGTCACTGCCAGAATGATCAGGAACGGTGCAAAAATAATGCCGGCATAAAAATGCCATCGCCAAACCGTTTTATAGAGGGAGCCCTCCGGTTTCATTTTTTTCTCCATAGAAGCTGTATTCCTTTCATCTTGAAAATCTCTTAATCTGCTGCTCGAAAAATACTATAAAGGGCAAATGTGAGGGATGAATGAAGTTTTTGCAGTGAAAGAACTAAATTGGCCAATGAAATGTGAACATTTCCGCCTTTTGCCTGCTGAATTGGTACAAGCAGTTTTTAAAAGAGCGAATAACATATTCATAAGACATTGATTTAGGAGAGATAGCATGTGCACGAATATATCATTTCCACGGTCAGGAAAAAATTGCCCTCTGATTTCAGGCAGGACCTGGGATTGGGCTGAACGGTATCCCACAAAGGTAACCTTTGTCCCCAGAGGCCAATCTTTTCCTGCGATAGAAAGGCCTGAAGAAATAAAATGGGAAAACGAGCTTGCTTTTGTCGGGGTGAGCTATCAGCCTGCCGATGGCCGGATAGTCATATTTTATGATGGAATAAATGAGGCTGGCCTTTCAGCTTCAGGTTTATCGCTATTTTGCAGTGAATATCCAGAGCCGGAACCCGGCAAACAGCTGCTTTATAATAACAATCTGGTTTCCTATGTACTAAGCAGCTTCAGAACAGTAGAAGAAGCTGAAATCGGACTGTCACAGCTAAGCATCACAAGAGCAGTCCCTGATGTATCAAGAAACCTTCACTATATCATCAGTGACGCTTCAGGCAGCCATTTAGTTGTCGAATTTATTGATGGAAAAATGAAAACCTATACAACAAGTCTGGGCGTTTTGACGAATGACCCTCCGTATGAGTGGCATCTTGCCAATTTAAGTTTATATGAGCAACTGAGTCTGACGGATAAGCAGAATTCTCTCTGCGGCGTCGAACTGGGCGGAAGCGGCCAGCTTGGAATCCCGGGTGACCCTACCCCGCAATCCCGTTTTGTCCGGGCAGAATTCTTCAGCAAAACGAGGTTTTATCCAAGGAATATCCAGCAGAGTATTGGAGAAGCCAGGCAAATCTTACAGACTTTATCAGTACCAGCAGGGACTGTTTACCTGAGAGAATATCCCGGCATCTACAGCTGGACCCAATGGAGTGTGATACGAGACCATACGAACAGAAGCTATTATTTTTACACAGATTTCAACAGTAATCTATATGCTATCCATTTAAACGAGCTGGACCTGAATTCACAAGAGCTAAAACAGATTGATATCCGCCAGCCCGACTGGCATCAGGACCTTTCAGGGAAGCTCTGCTGATTTTTCGTTATGAAAAAAAGAGGCAGCCCCTGCTGTGAAAAAATCAGTCCAGGGCAGCCTCTTCATTTATGTTGATAGAGTTATATTGATCTGCCGCAGCATTTTTTGTACTTTTTCCCGCTTCCGCAAGGACAGGGGTCATTTCTGCCCACTTTTGCGTCGGCATTAGTGTCTTTATCGGCAGCCGGCAGCGGCTTTAACTGCTTTTTCTCCATGCTGCTAAGCTCCAGGGAGGTATAGCCTTTGAGGAACCATTCCCTTGTGCTGTTCATCAGTTCCACCACTATGTCCATCAGTGCCTGCAGTTTCTCAACACTGTCGAACTTAAACATGCTTGTTAAGTATTTCATCAGATCTTCAGGTGTATCGCCTACCCTTGTAGCAAAAACACACTCTTCGGCGACCTGGTCTGCATCTTCCTTCGAGATTTCGAAGTGCTGCGCCAGGAATTGGACGAGCTGCATATAGCTTTTATTTCTTTCCACAAAAGCAGGCTCACCAGCGGCCAGCAGCTGCTGTTTGGTAAAAGGATAGTATGATAGGCTCTTCCTTGCCTGATGCTCCTGGATCACTCGTTTAGCATCAAACACCCTTTTATTAGAATAGCCATCTTTGCTGCTCTGGAATTCTGTGCGATAGGAGTTGGCTTCGTCAATAATGCTCTTATAATCTTTGAACTGTATAGGATGTTTTAAGTATTTTTCGAGGAACTCTTTAAGCTGTAGAGCTGACAGTGTTCCGTAATAATACAGAAGCCCGCCTGTAAGCCTGATCCATTCTGTGTTTTTGCTGACGGCAGATCTGATATGTATATGGTTTTTTAATTCCGTTACTTTTTCAACCAATTCATGTGGCAAAGCAAGTACCGGCTCACCTTTAATAACGCCGCTGTAAATAAGGCCGGTTCCGCGGAAGTATTCAATCTGCTGCGCCTCAAGATCTGGAGCTGGCATCATTCCGCCTCTTTCGGCAATATCCAGCAGCAGTTGAAATCTTTCGCTGTCCCAGCTAAGAGGAATGCTTTCAAGGCTTTCAGCAATTTTCTCCTCGAGCAGGATAATCAGCTCAGCCTTTTTCAGGCTGCTCGCATTTTTTATGGACAGATTTCTTCTTATTTGATCAAGTTCACCCTTCGTGAAACTGCTCAGCCCTTTATTCAGTGTAAAAGGAACGCTGAGTTCACTCCAATGCTTCTTGAATTGTTTGATATCCTGGCTTTTCTTCAAATCTTTCAATCCGTCCAGGATATTATTTTTCTGTTTTTCAAGTACTGCATTTCCGCTCATGTATATGTACTCCTTTCTCTCTTATTCATTCACAATCAATCATCGATTTTTCATTCATGAATACATGTACATTTCCAATCTACTATTATACACATAAGAGCCGGCAGGGATAAAATGAATCAAAATAGAAAATAGTCCGTCAATAAGGATATTCCTTGATTTAGAGGGATATCAGGGATCATGCTGTCAAAAATTAACGTCTCGTATAGGCGGTAAGTAGAGAACGGTCCTCTTGTACCTGAATAAGGGAATCAGTGACAGGCTGAAAAAATAAGAGGAGAAACTCCCCCTATTTTCAAAAGAACTCTAAAAATAGCCAAAATAGACGGAGAAATTCCGGCTATCGACTCAAATAACAGGAAAATAGGTGACTTCGCTCCTCTTAACCGGAATTTCTCCGCTTATTTACACCCACTCGTGCCATATTCAGCAGCCTAACCGGAAAATCTCCGCTTATTTTAAGGCTTGCTGTTTTGGGTCGGTCTTCCATAACTTCTCTCCCAGGTTTGATGTATATGACATACTGACTTGCCGTGTTTGTGACATAAGAAAAAGGGTCTCCCCTCTATTTAAGGAAAGACCACATAACTTTTTAAATTAAATACTTTAAAGACACTTAATATCCTTAATTAGATAAAAAAATATCTGGTTATTCCGTTTTCTGTGCCATTAGCATGTATAGAGATGCTGCTGGAAAGGATTTCTCAGTTACTTTAAATCCTGCTTCTATCATTTCACGCTCCATTCCTTCCATGGAAATTCTCGGCGCTTTCCCAGAACTTTTCTTTGGTTCAAGTTCCAGACATATTAGATAACCTTCTTTTTTCAGTACATTTTTCATTTGCTGCAATAGCGGTGCAAGCGGCTCAATTTCATGCAGGACCAGAGAAGCGATAATGATATCAATAGAACTGTCTTTTAAAGGAAGTGCCTCCATACTCCCCAGTACCGGGACAATATTTGTCACCTTTTCCTCCAAAGCTTTCTCACTTATGATTTCCAGCATAGCCGCGTCGATATCCAGCGCATATACGCTGCCCTTAATCCTTTTCGCTGCAGGGATGGAAAAATAACCGGTACCGGCGCCAAAATCCAGCATGCTATCATTTTCCTTTAAAGGAATCATGTTCAGTAATTGTTCGGGAGATAATACCTTTCTCCGCTCGGGGCTTTCCAAATATGATACTTTTCCTTTCTCGTGCTTGCCATGCGAGTGATGGAACATATAAATCCTCCTATTTTTGACTTCTATTTTTCCTGGCTGTATCTCTCTTCTATAAGAGCTGCATTCACAGCAATGGCAGCCATACTGCCTTCCGCTGCCGCAATGATTAACTGGGAAGCACCGGCAATTCGCGTATCCCCGCAGGCATACAGCCCTTCTGTGTTCGTGCGCTGCCAACTGTCAGTTGTAATCCCTCCCTGCTCATTCAGTGTGTAGCCGAGTGAATCAAAAGAAGCAGCCTGTTTCCATTCCGAGGCAATAAACCCTCCTTCACGAAGCACTGAAGTTCCATCTTCAAGCTGGATTTTTTCCAGCAGGCCCTCTTTTCCAATGAGTGAGGAAATCTTCTTTTCGTTAATACCGATGCCATTATTTTTGAGTAATGCTTTTTCTTCGAGCGAAAGGACTTTCCTGCCGTTCGTAAAAATAATTAAATCATTCGTCCAGTTAGACACAACTTTAGCCATATGAAACGCCGCCTGCTGCTCTTCAGCGATCACTGCCAGCGGCCGATCTCTTAATTCCCAGCCATCACAGTAAGGACAGCCGAACAGGCTCTTGCCATAGAACTCTTTCGCCTTTGGAATATCTGGAAGATTTTCCTTAAAGCCTGTGGCGATTATAATTTTTTTGGCCCTATATACTTCCGCGTTTTCTGTCTCTATTTGAAACAAATTGTTTTCTTTATTTATACGATGCACCCGCTGCCGTTCAAGCCTCACGTTCGGGTACTTGCTTAATTCTCCTTGAGCAATCTTTTTGAATTCCTGCGGATGTATACCATCCCTTGTGATAAACCCATGGGACTTAGAAGTTACCGCATTTCTCGGTTTGTTGTCATCAAAAAGGATCGTTTTACGTCTTGATCTTCCGAGCACTAAAGCAGCATTCAACCCAGCCGGGCCTCCGCCAATCACCGCGCAGTCTAATACCATTTTGTTCACTCCCTCAATGAATTTAGATATTTTCTTATTTCCGTTGTGATTCTGCCTCTTTAGCGATATCGATTAGAAGCTTTGATGCCAGTTCACTTTTCATATTTTCCTCTGCCTGTCTCATGACGTTCTCAATCAAGCAGCCTTCATGGTGAATGGAGCAATCGAATAAGCTAGTCTCCCCTTCAATCGCGTGGATGACATCCAAAAAGGATATTTCATGTTTTTTTCTGGAAATTTTATAGCCTCCCTTTGCACCAGGAGTTGATTCGATCAAGCCCGCTTTCGCAAGTTTGGTTAAAACCTTAGAAAGGTACGTCGGGGAAAGGTGCTGCATTTCTGCTAATTCCTGTACTCCCACTGTGCCCTCCCCAGGCTCCAGCATTAGATGGACCATCGTATGAAGAGCATAGTTTGTCGCGTTTGAATATTTCATAATAACCTCCTTGAACAAAAAAGATATTAAAGACTCTTAATATCTTTAATTAAGTCGAGTTTATCACTTGAGGTAAAGGAAGTCAACGAGATGTTTTTAAAAATCCTAAAATTTAACCTGGTCATATCTATAGTTGCCGGGCGCATTCTTTACTAACCTGCGTGCTAACCATACATAAATTACATAAAGTGTTGAAAAATATTAGAACTAACATTTTGAGGTGAAAGATATATGTCATTCAAGGAAGGACTGACCCAGTCAGAAAAAGCTTACAATCAATTTTTATTTTGAGGACTTTAAATATTCTTATAGTAAGGAATAAGAAGTGATAAGAAACAGTTTTAGCTAATAACTCATTCTTTTTCTTTTATCTTATCAAAGCTATCCAGTTTTATAATGCTGTGTGCGGCATAATAAAGAAAAAGAAAAATAAAAAAGTCATACAAAGTTGACCAATTTTTGGGGTTATAGAAGTCAATGGCATTGAAAAGATTCATCCCTCCAAATGCAGCAAGCGCAGAAAAAATTACACCTTTTAGAAACGAGTTCATATTTGGCTTAATCTGCAATGTAAACATAATACCTACAGGTGCTAAAGAAAAGTGATAGGGTAAAAATAAAAAAGGAGCTAATGGGATGATGACCATCGGATAAGACCAAAGCCCGGTTGATAAAGCAGCGAGGTCGATTGTTAGTGACAAAATGATCGTCAATAATCCGCCTAAAAGCAAACGTCCAGTGCTTTCCCTTTTTCTTAGTAAAAACCAAAGTATCCATGGGATTATAAAGAGTCCGATACCGACCCACCATTGCCAAGTAAATAGTAAATCCTCCAGCAAAATCTCCGCAAAAAGGGAATTGCAAGACCAAATCATAAGCGATTTGGTCTGTTAAGTAATATGGCCTTTCAAATTTTTCTCCCTACCAACTACTTTATACTGGCCGGGAGCTGAAATTAATTAGGTTCTTTGCCGTTCATCACTATATCCTCTTGGCAGTCTGATGATAAAAGCTGTCCTTCCCGGGCTGCTCTTTGCTTCAATTGTTCCTCCATGCAGCTCAATGATGCTCTTTGTTATAGCCAAACCAAGCCCGGACCCTCCAGTAAAATGCGATCTGGATTTTTCTACCCGGAAAAACCTCTCAAAAATATGAGGCAGTTCAGCCCCCGGGATGGCAGGCCCATAATTGGCAACCTGTATCTCGACATTATGGCCTGTGCCTCCAAGGATGATATCCAGATACTTTCCTTCTCTGCCATACCGGACAGCGTTTTGGATCAGGTTCTCAAAGACCCGGATCAGCTTCCCTCCATCCCCTAGTACAATAGGGGTTTCATCTCCTTCAAGGAACTGCCTCCACTCCATCCCGGCGCCCTCCAGCTGCACACGGGATTGAACCGCAAGCTGATTCATCAATTCCTCCAAATCGATCGGATGCTTTTCAGAGAGTGCCTGCTGGTTCTGCATGTATGTGTATTCGAAAATGTCTTCTATCAAGGAATGCAAACCTGCTGTCTTATCAGTGATGACTTGAATATAATGGCGCAGCTCCACCTCATCCTGATACCGGTCTTCATTGATTAAATTTAAATAGCCGATGATTGAAGTGAGCGGAGAGCGCAGATCATGGGCCACATTTGTCACCAGCTCATTTTTCAGCTGTTCTGCTTTTCTTACTTCTACAATAGCCTGCTCCGACTTAGTGAAGATCTCCTGAATCCCTTCAGCCAGCCTGCTGAATTCGCCATTGCCGGATAATACAGCTGAGCCCTTTTCAAAAGCCAGCTGCTGCACCTCTTCTGTCAGCTTTTTCACATAATAGCTGAGGTACCTTTTTCTTTCGTACAGGTAAAAAAGCAGCAGGAACCCTATCATGAGGATTGCATAAAAAACGAGAAGCACCAATGACCTTCCGTAAGATAAAAGGAACAGCAGGCTTTCAGCAAATCTCGAATTGTCCTCGATATACCAGACAGCCGGCAATAGGAGGGCGGCAACAGCCAGTGCAAGGAAGAAAGAGAGGATGATATAGATCGCAATCTTCCATTTTGGAATGAACCTGAGGATATGCTTAAGATTATCTTTCAATTTTATACCCCACTCCCCATACCGTGTGAATGATTTTTTCGCCTGGTAAAGCTGCTTCAAGCTTTTCGCGCAGATTGCTTATATGGACCATAACTGTCTTATTGGACCCTTCACCTGGTTCATTCCATACACTTTCAAATATTTCTTCAGAAGAAAAAACACGGCCCTGGTTTCTTGCCAGCAGATAAAGGATCTCAAACTCAATGGAAGTCAGTTTTATGCTATTTCCTTCCGCCAGCACATGATGCTTTTGTTTATCGATTGCAAGCGGGCCGATTTGCAGAACAGCATTGCCCTTTTCTGGCTGGGAGTAGTTTGCTCTCCTGAGAAGAGCCTTCACTCTTGCTGTGAGCTCAAGCGGATTAAATGGCTTACTCATATAGTCATCGGCACCAGTCATCAGACCCACGATTTTGTCCATATCCTCTACCTTTGCACTCACCATCAGAATAGGCACCTGGCTGCTCTTCCTCACCTGCGTGCAAAAAGACAGCCCGTCCATCTCAGGCATCATAATATCCAGAATGATCAAATCCGGCTGGCTTTTGCCGAAGCTGTTCAATGCCTCAACCCCATTGCCAGCTTTACTGACCTCATACCCTTCATTCTTTAAGTACACCTCAATCAGCTCAGTAATATGCTGATCATCATCAACAATCAATATTCTCGTCAATGACTGACTCTCCCTTCTTTTCATGCAGCTGAAACTGCTTCAGCAGACCGCCAATAAAATTTATCTTGAACAAGCTTTTCACTATGAAAAATCCAACTATTGCTCCTGCTGTATTTGCCAGCAGATCATTTACATCCGTGCTTCTGCCGCTTCCAAGCGTAACCCTGATCAGCAGCTGAACCAATTCAAAAGCAAGACTCAATGCAAAGCCAAACTTTGCAGCGTCTTTTAAGGAAACCATTCTCCTGTTCAGGAACGGAAGGTACATCCCGAATGGCACAAGCATAAGTACATTCAGCATAAAAGTCGTTATATCAATTGTCAGCACAGGTATAAAGTTCACAGTCTGATACCACTTTGTCTGATTCGCATACTTTCCTATATTCACCTCTATCGGGAAAAACACAAGATGGATCACGCAAAGCAAGTATATTCCAAATGACAATAAAACAACGTATTGAGCTATGGTCACCTTCCTTTCTTTACGCTTTCCCCAGACCGCCAGGACCAGAAGCCCCATTAAATAGAGCGGGCCAAGCACATACCATGATTCAATAGCGAACATAATCGATTTTTCCATTATCTTTCCTCCTAATCATTCTCTTAACAAAACTCAGTATAGGAGGAAATGTTAAAGAAATTTTAAAGAAAGAATTAAGGATGACTAAATTATTCAGGATTTAATGGGTCTGTCTGCGGATTGCTTGCACATATAGAAAAGCCCCGCAATTTTGCAGGGTTTTTAAAAATCAGATACTCCTTCAGTTGGATGCCTGTATACAGATTACTCTTTCATTTTAATCCAGTACAGGCGTCTTCTTCCCCTCCGCCCAATCTTGAATAAACTCTTTCTGCCTTGGATTTAAATTGCCTGGCAGGCCGTTCTTCTCAAAATACCGATGCTCCCTGCTTTCGTCTCCCGTTTGCTTTAAGGTCCCGCTGAAAGAGCTGGTTTTGAATATAATCTGGACACTGAATACCCTGTCTTTATTGGGATATTCAACAAAGCATTTTTCCCCTGAGTAAATCCCGAACAGCTCAAGCTCCTGAACCTCAAGTCCTGTTTCTTCAAAGGTTTCTCTTTTAGCTGTCTTCTCAAATGTTTCGCCCAGCTCCATCACTCCGCCGGGTATGCACCAATTATCTTCGTCTGTACGGTGCTGAAGGAGGATTTTTCCCTCGTTCTCAATGATCATGCCGCAGCCGACAGTGAACAGCGTTTCGTGTCCAATCCATTTTCGCATTGTTTTTATATAATCCATTTCCCTTCCCACTTTCCTTCTCATTTAAATAGAAAAAAGAACCTCTAATCTTATCATGATTAAAGGTTCTAGTTGATTTTGAAGTTGACATAATAATTTTCTAGGAAACCAGTTCTTTTTTCCTTAAGCCAAGTGTCTCGGCTGTTGAAGTCTGGATCTCATGGAAAAGTGCTGGATTGCTGGCCAGCGACACACCGAATGACGGAATCATTTCTTTGATTTTCGGCTGCCATTTCTGCATATGCTCAGGGAAGCATTTCTCTAGCACTTCAAGCATGACCTGTACGGCAGTTGATGCACCTGGAGATGCGCCGAGCAAGGCAGCAACCGAGCCATCAGAGGCACTTACAACCTCTGTACCAAATTGCAGCGTTCCTTTGCCGCCTGCTTCTGTGTCCTTGATGACCTGAACACGCTGGCCGGCAACTACTGTATCCCAATCACCGCTCTTGGCATTCGGGATGAACTCGCGCAGTTCCTGGATCCGCTTTTCATGCGACAGCAGTACCTGCTCGATCAAATACTTCGTCAAAGGGAATTCCTTCATTCCTGCTGCCAGCATGGTAAAGACATTATTCGGTTTAACAGAACCAATTAGATCGAAATTGGAACCAGTTTTCAGGAACTTAGGCGAGAATCCGGCAAAAGGCCCGAACAGCAGGGACTTCTTGTTATCAATATACCTTGTATCAAGATGCGGAACCGACATTGGCGGCGCTCCGACCTTTGCTTTCCCGTATACCTTGGCATGGTGCCTGGCAATGACCTCCGGGTTATTGCAGACAAGGAAAAGTCCGCTGACAGGGAAGCCGCCAATACGCTTCGACTCAGGAATCCCGGTTTTCTGCAGCAGCGGCAGACTGCCGCCCCCGCCACCGATGAACACGAACTTGGCAGTATGGTGTTCCACAGCACCGCTCTCAAGATTCTTTACCTTCACGTCCCACAAGCCCTGGCTGTTGCGCTTGATATCCTTTACCGTATGCTTGTAATTCATTTTTACATTTTGCTTTTTTAAATAGTCGAACAGCATCCTTGTCAAAGCACCGAAGTTCACATCAGTACCGGAATCAATTTTCGTGGCGGCGATCGGTTCGGTTGATTTCCGGTCCTCCATGATAAGAGGAATCCATTCCTTCAATTTCCTTGGATCACTTGAGAATTCCATGCCCTGAAACAGCGGGACACCTGAAAGCGCTTTAAATCGTTTTTGCAGGAATTCTACATTTTTCTCACCTTCCACAAGGCTCATATGCGGTATAGGCATGATGAATTCCTGAGGATTGTGGATAAGGTCCTTTTTGACTAAATAAGACCAAAACTGGCGCGACAGCTGGAATTGTTCGTTAATATTAATCGCTTTCTTTATATCGATAGAGCCATCCGGCTTCTCTGGCGTATAATTCAGCTCGCACAAGGCAGCATGGCCTGTACCCGCATTATTCCACTCATTCGAGCTTTCTTCCCCTGCACCCGCAAGCTTCTCAAAAACCTTGATCTCCCACTCAGGAGCAAGCTCCTTCAGAAAAGAACCCAATGTTGCGCTCATGATCCCGGCACCAATTAAGATTACGTCTGTTGCTTTCTGTACGCTGCTCATAATACGTTCTTTGCCTCCTATATGTGAAAAAAGATTGTGCGCTATTTCACCTAGAAATTCACTTTTCCGTTTCAAATAAAACCCTTTCATATTCTATTATAATGATTTATTGGGTAATTTATCTACTATTATCTGATAATTATATATTATTTTTCGTTTGGAAAAAAGTGCAAAGGTTCACTTTATACTGGAAAAATCAAAAATTCTGTACTTTTATCATTATATCAGGATTGGAAATTTATATATATTATATTCCTATATTAAAATAAAAAGTAAGCGTTAACAAGTTCAGCGCATCAATAATAAAAAATAAAAAGCGTGATAAACAGCTTCTGCTGAGGCAGAATTTGTTCATACGCTCTCGAAAAGTTAAAAATAAATTAATCACGCCAATTAGGAATTCTGCTCCAAAAAATCCCTGACCAGTGTCAAGTATTTCTCATTCTCTTCATGTTGCGGAGAATGACCGCTATTTTCAAATATTTTAAGGTGGGAATTTGGAACTTCTTTTGCAATTAGTTCGGAACAAATGACAGGGGTGATCCAATCATGTCTACCGACGGTCACCAATGTAGGAACAATTATGTTTTGAAGATGTGGAACCAAGTTAAAATCTGGTTTATTGTACTGAAACGCAAAATTATGGGTTTCATACCGATAATAGATGGATTCCATTCTTTCTTTTACTGCTTCCTCATCAAATTCGACAGTGTAGAGCGGCTGGATTGCAGTGAACATTTCTTTTAGTTCCTTATTTGACTCGACTTTTCCATCAAATAAACGCCGAATTCCCTCTTCGTTTATCCCAGGCAGATCACTTTCAAGTGCCTGGTTTACGGATAGATGATCAAATTCACTATTTGCAGCTGTATCCCGCAGAAGCACATGTGTTACATTTTCTGGATACCGGATTGCATATTCAAGGGCGAGAAATCCACCGTAGGAACCCCCAAGTATTTTTATTGGTCCGCCAATCAACGTTTTTCTCATTTCTTCTATATCAGCAGTCCATTGCTCATGGGTAAAGGGCGGATTCCCCTCTGATCTCCCAGACCCCCTCATATCCATAAAAATCAATTTATATTTGTCTCCAAGCGGGGAAAAGGCTTTGATATCACCTCTGCAGTCCCCCAGTCCAGGTGCACCATGAATGAAGAAAATAGGGTCGCCTTCCCGGTTCCCATGAACCTCATAATATAACTCGTTTCCGTTTATATTCTTATACATATGCCTTTTCCTCCTATCGTTTTACATATTTTGGATCTAAGGCGTCACGAAGACCGTCTCCAAGAAAATTATAAGCCAGTACTACTATGGTAATCGCGGCCCCGGGTAAAATGCCAAGGACAGGAGCTGTCCAAATGTATTGCTGTGAATTCTGCAGCATGTTCCCCCAAGTCGGTGTTGGCGGCTGGATTCCCAGCCCCAAATAACTGATGGCGCTTTCGGTCAAGATTGCAGCAGCGATGGTTAACGTACCTGAAACAATGATTGATGGGATTATTTGCGGTATGATATATTTTGTCAGGATCCTTACAGGAGTTGCCCCCGATGCATTTGCTGCTTCAACAAATTCGTATTCCTTCCATTTAAGTGTCTCCCCATAGACCACTCTTGCAATTTCCATCCAGCTGCATAAAGCTATCACTACCACAACCATGACAGGCGTAGTCCCAAGGACAGTAAGTGCCACTAAAACAAAGAAGAAATTAGGGATAGCCATCATTGCCTCAGTTATTCTCATTAGGATTGCTTCTGCAGCCTTTCCGAAAAAACCTGCACACGCACCGACAAGTGTACCTATTATCAGTGCAAATAGCATGGCAGCCAATCCGACCAGCAGGGTCACCTGACCACCATGAAGCATACGGGAGAACACATCACGCCCCAAGTCATCTGTACCAAAGGGATGCATTATGGACCAGCTTGTCAAAGCCCCTGCTTCCTGTAATTCCTCAGGGTTTACAGGCCAAACAAATGGCCCTATGAAAACAAACAGATGGAGAATAATCAAAAACCATAAAGAGAAAAAAGCAACTTTATTTTGAAATATTCTGCTCAGAAGTGTTTGCTTTCTTTTTACTCCCTTTGTGCCCGCTGCTTTTGTGTACTCAGTCTGAGTAGATATTTCCACTTTATTTCACCTCCACCTTTATACATTGCTTACTCTCGGATCAACTTTTGAATAGACAAGGTCAACTATGAGATTACTTAAAATCACGATCAATGTAATTACAACTGTTACCCCCATAACCAATGGGTAATCTCTCCCTCTGGCAGCCTCCAGAATTAGTGTCCCGATTCCAGTCCATCCAAATATAGCTTCTGTGATAACTGCCCCGCTCAAGAGTCTTGGGATCAATACTCCAATTATCGTAATAACCGGAATCAGCGCATTTCTTAACGCATGAATATATAAAACAATTGATTCTTTCGCCCCTTTCGCCCGAACCGTGCGAATATAATTCTGGGAAATCACCTCAAGCATGGAAGATCTGGTGAAACGGACGATGTTTGGCAAGACAGTGGTGGTCAGAATCAGAACGGGCATAATCAGATGAGATATCCATCCCCATAAGTCAAAATCTGCACCTCTGGCACCTACTCCTGAAGATGGCAGCCATCCAAGCTTGATTGAGAGGAGCAGAATCAACATAAGGCCAAGCCAAAACGCCGGCACTGAAAGCCCTATTACACTCATAAAATTGATAACATGATCTTGAGCTTTTCCCCGTTTAATCGCTGATACCACCCCAAGCAATATTCCCAGGATTACGGAAATAATAATGGTGAATAATGTAAGCTCGAGTGTATATGGCAGGCGTTCTGCTATCCTTTTTAAGACCGGTTCACTGGATGTAAAAGAAATGCCTAAGTCACCCTGCAGAGCATCTTTGATCCATTCGAGATAGCGGATATGGACCGGCTGATCCAAACCTAATTTTACTGCCATTGCCTGTCGCTCTTCCTGGGTTGCTTCCATCCTCATTGTGCTTGCTGGTCCACCTGGTGCAAGGTTTATCAGAAAGAACGTTATAAGAGTTACTATCAGCAGCAGTATAAGACTTTGCCCAAAGCGATTGATCAAGAACCGCAGCATTTGCCCCTCCTCCTTTCAATATGGAATAGAAGTGTGCTAGTTATGCACACTTCTATTCTCAAGAATCCTATTCCTCAAGGTACCACTCATGGATATAATGAAGTGCATCACCAAAAGCCAGGTCCGGAACACCTTTCAGTTTGTCCATACGAACTTGGGCTTCTTGCGGGTACCATAGGAAGATATAAGGCAGCTCCTCTGCCATCAGCTTTTGTGCTTCGATATAAATCTTTTTGCGCTCTTCCACATTACTTGCCTCTGCACCGGCATCCAGGAGCTTATCCAACTCTTCATTTTGATAGGCTGGAATATTATTTCCTTTGATGTTAGCAGAATGCATATAGGCCGATAAATCAGGATCTGCCGGGTATCTCCACCAGTTCAGGCTCATCTCATAATCTCGATTTACCACTACATCCTGGATCATGGTGTTCCATTCCATGGCATTCAGCTTTACATCAAGGCCAATCTTAGTTAAGTACTGCTGGACCATTTGGGAAATCGATTCTAAATCTCCCTGAACCCCAATATCAAAGCTGATCGATAAAGGTTCACCTTCTTTATCCACTTTTCCATCGCCATCAGTATCTTTCCAGCCTGCTTCTGCAAGTAATTCTTTTGCTTTCTCAGGATCATACTCGTATCTTGTGACGTCATCTGTATAGTAATCTTTCAAAGCAGGAGCAATTCCAGCATCCGCGATTGTGCCATACCCCTTTAAGACTGTATCAATAATATTTTGACGGTCTATCCCATGAAGGATAGCCTGCCTTATTCGCTTATCCTGAAACTTCTCCAATTCCTGGTTCAGAATAATCCAGAAAAAACGGGGTGTTTCTCTTCCACTGACACTGACTCCCTCTGCTTTTTCAATCCTTTCAATAGCTGCAAGATCGTCAAGAGCAAAGATGGATAATTCGCCGCTTAATATCTGGGCGACATGAGTGTTTGCATCTGGCAGAACCTTATATTCAACTTCATCCAGAAGCGCTTGATCACCGTAGAAATCTTCATTTCGTTCCAAAACGATACTTTGCCCGGAGGTATAGCTTTTCAATTTGAACGCACCAGTTCCAACCGGTTTTTCTTTGTTGAAAGATGTTAAATCCCAGGGGTCTTCCCCTTCAAAGATATGCTTCGGAATAATTTCTGTATTAAAGCTTAAGTATGCCGGCAAAGCTGCTGCCGGGCTTTCAAGTAAAAACTTTACTGTATAGTCATCAACTGCCTGTACTTCTTTCAGCTTTTTAAAGTAAGAGGAATTATTAGCGCCTAATTCCTTATTCAGCACGATTTCATTGAAGGTGTAAGCAACATCCTCAGCCGTGAATTTTTCTCCATCATGCCAAAGCACATCGTCTCTTAAATGAAATGTCCACTCGAGCCCATCCTCAGATGTATCCCATTCCTTCGCTAGATCAGGAGAAGGTGACAAATCTTTTCCTGGCTGAGTCAACCCTGAAAATAAAACCCTGTTTACCACATTGGATTCCGCATAAGCGTTTGGATGCCAAGGGTTAAACGTTGGATCAGCAACAATGGGAATAGATACTTTGCCGCCTTTTTTTGGACCGCTCTCCGAATTGTCGGTATCTTTTCCTTTTTCGGTACCAGATGAAGCACTTTCTCCACCATAGGAGCATCCCGCCAGAAGAAAAAAGGAGAGCAAAAGGATAAATATAGATTTCCACTTCCTATTTCCCATATCATCAACCCCCTTAGAAAATATTATTTAGCCCATGTAGCTTCCAAGACTCTAAATATATTGCCTCCAGCAACTTTGCGAATGTCTTCCCTGTTGTAGCCTTTCTTCACAAGCCATCTAATGATGTTCGGGAAACACTCTGCAGGATTTTCAAGCCCCTTCACATATTCGACTTTTTTCATGTTGGGCATTTGAGCGCTTTTAATGGATAGTTGGCCGGATAAGAGATCGTGAGTTCCTACGTGGTCTCCGAATAAAGTATCAGGCCCAAATGCAACATGATCGATTCCTGCTAGATTAGCCGTATATTCAAAATGCTCCATAAAAGACTCGATATTATGTTCCGGATGGTTATGTGTAATAGTGGAATGTGGAGCAGCTTCAATCGCAATTACTCCGCCTTTTTCTGCGCAGGCCTTTATGACAGAATCAGGCTTAAGCCTTTTTGTATCCCAAAGAGCCCGAGCCCCGGCATGATTAATGGTGACTGGCTTCTCACTTGTTTCAATCGTATCTAGGGAAGTTTTATCTCCGGCATGTGAAACATCAATAGTAATGCCAAGTTTATTCATCCGGCGAACAGCCTGTTTCCCAAATACAGTCAGACCCCCGTCATTCGGCTCCCTCAATCCAGCGCCAAGCTGGTTTGCTTCTGAATATACAATCCCCATCGTCCGTATGCCAAAACCATAAAGAACATCTAATCTATCAAGCTCGTTCTCGATCATGGTTGAAGATTCAAGTGCTCCTACAAAAGCAATCTTGCCTTCCTTCTTCGCGCGGTATAGATCGGAGATGCTCTCAGCTTTTATGACCATATCCTGGTGGGCAATATCACTGAATCTTATTCCTAAGTCATGAATTACATCGGACCATTTCCAGCCAGCCTGCGATGTAATCATTGCAGTGCCATCCATGAAATTCTCAAAAATGACATCCAATCCTGACACACTTAAAGCTTGATACCCTGTCCAATCACGGCCCTGCCGTCTAAATTCATAGAATTCCTGCAGATTCTCAGGCATTACAAAAGTGTGTTCATGCATAGAAACAATATATTCTTCTTCAAGAATTTGCTGCACTTTCTCTTCTTCGTCTGGTGAAACCGGATAAACAAAGGGGTCCACCCGGTCATTTTCTTTTGAAAGTTTATACTCTTTGTAGTCGATACCTGGCTCTAAATATTGAAAAGATTTATAGCCATTATATACTTTTTTGTTTCCTTGCTTGATTATCTGGGACATGCAATCATACTCCTTTTGTTTTAATATTCTGAATTTAGTCTTTTTAGATCTCTAAGAATCTTCTGGATTTTGCAGTGTCAAGTGACTGGATTGCTTGTTTGAGTGTTTGACCGTTTTCTAAGGGGTAATGACAAGCGGCAAAATGGCTGTCTCTGACTTCTCGCAGTTGAGGAACTTCTTCGATGCATTTATTTGCTGCTAATGGACATCTTGTTCTAAAGCGGCATCCTGATGGCGGGTCAGCTGGGGACGGGACCTCTCCTTTTAAAACAATCCGTTCTTTCTTAAGATGCGGATCAGCTTCAGGGACGGTAGATAGCAATGCTGCGGTGTAGGGGTGTGCAGGGCTGTCAAAAATTTGGTCTGTCTCTGAAATTTCGACTAATTTCCCAAGATACATGACACCCACTCGGTCTGATATGTGTCGGACGACGTTTAGTCCATGTGCAATGAATAATAGTGTCAAGCCTAATTCTTTTTTTAGCTTCATTAACAGATTTAAAATTTGTGATTGAACAGAAACATCCAGGGCAGATACGGGTTCGTCCGCGACAACAAACTCAGGATTCAATGCAAGTGCCCGGGCAATACCAACTCTTTGGCGCTGGCCGCCTGAAAATTCATGGGGATAGCTGTGTATCCTGCTCGAATCAAGTCCGACCATATCAAGCATTTCCTTTACTTTCTGTTCTTTTTCTTTTCCTTTGGCTATTCCATGAATGTCATACATTTCCCCAATGATTTCCCCAATGGTAAACCTTGGATTTAAAGATCCAAACGGATCCTGATAAATGATCTGCATTTCTCTCCTAAGCTTTCTAAGTTCATGATTTTTATAGAGCAGAATATTTGAATCCTTAAAATACACTTGGCCATCGGTCGGCTCCTGCAGTCTAAGAATGTTTCTTCCGAGTGTGGATTTCCCACAGCCGGATTCTCCCACAAGACCTAAGGTTTCACCTTTGAAAATACTTAAGGATACGTCATCAACTGCCTTTAGGATCTTTTTGTTTTTGCTGAAATAACCACCACCTTTAATGTTAAAATGTTTTTTTAGATTTTCGATTCGAATAAGTTCCTTGCCGTTATTGCGGGGTTCCAATTTTAACACCTCCTTCTTCGGCTCCATTAAGCAATTTATTTTCAATCAGATAGTCTGTGTGCCAGCAGGCAACCTGCCTTCCACTTCTGTTTTCTAGCTCAGGCTCCTCATGATGGCATTTTTCTGTAGCAAAAGGGCATCTCGGTGCAAACCTGCAGCCAGGAGGAATTTCATTCAGGCTAGGAATCGAACCTTTGATTGAGTACAATTGGACACCCCGAGCCCCGTCCATTTTTGGTACAGAGTCGAGCAGTCCTTTTGAATAGGGATGAAGCGGCTGATTAAATAACTCCTTTGTTTCAGAGATTTCCATTATTTTTCCGGCATACATAATGATGATCCGGTTTGCCATTTCAGCCGCTACTCCAATATCATGTGTGATTAGCAATATGGACATATTTCTTTCTTTTCTCAACTTCCTAAGAAGCTCAAGGATTTGCGCTTCTATAGTAACATCCAAGGCTGTAGTCGGTTCATCTGCTATTAATAGCTCAGGTTCAGAAGCCAGCGCAATAGCAATCATGACCCTTTGCCTCATCCCGCCGGACAATTCATGGGAATATTGTTTTAACCTTGCCTTTGGATCCGAAATACCTACAAGCCTTATTAATTCTTCGGCTTTCTCCAGTGCTGCGTTTTTACTTACTGGCTGATGGAAAAGGATTGCTTCCGTTATTTGTCTCCCTATAGTGAACACGGGATTAAGTGCGGTAAGTGGTTCCTGGAAGATCATAGCGATTTTTGAACCTCTGATTTTTCTCATTTCTTCATTGCTTTTCTGTGTCAGCTCTTCTCCATAAAATTTTATTTGCCCATTCAGGATTTCTCCGTTTTCATACTCCACAAGGCGCATGATACTCATGGAAGTTACACTCTTACCACTGCCTGACTCACCGACGATGCAAATGGTTTCTCCAGGAAACATGTTAAACGAAACACCATCGACAGCCCGTACATATCCATTCTTCCCTTGGTAGCCAGTAACAAGATCCTTTACTTCTAGAATCTTATCCAAGATATCTCTCCTTTCAATCAAGTTAATTGTTTAATGATGCTGTTCCTTTTAGAAGGGAAGAAGATCTTGCTGAAAATAGATTCCATATTCGTGACATGCTCCCTCATAATTTGGAAGATGCTGTCTGCCTTATCTTCTGACAAACGATAGCTCGGCCCTGCAACTGATAGGGATCCGATTATCTGCCTTTTATTATCGAATAAGGGAACTGCTATTGCAGCCACTTCCTCAAAGGTTTCACCTGATGTATAAAACCAACCCTGCTCCTTGATGCTTTCCATCGTATGAAGAAAGGACTCCCTGCTGCCAATCTGCCTTGCTCCTGCCTTAACGCCTTTTTCTATAATTTCGTATTGGCTCTCAACCGGAAGATAGGCAAGAATTACTTTATGCGAAGCACCTATGTATAAAGGACTTCTTTTTCCCACCGATTCAGAAAACCTGACACTTTGTTCACTTTCAACAATTTTGACAAATAAACCCTGACTGTCATCAAGTATTGTCAAGACAACACTTTCTCCCGTCTCCAAAGCTAGCCTCTTCATAATTGGCTGGATCATTTCAGAAATTTTTATGTTTTCCTCCACCACATTGCCAAGCTCAATAAATTTGATCCCAAGCTCATATTTATGAGTTTCTGGATTATTAACAATAAAACCCTGTTCCTCAAATGTGCTCAAAATGCGATGTACGATTGTGTGGCTCATATTTAAATGCCTGGATAATTCTCTTAATCCCCATGCGGGGGTATCAAGAGAAAATGCACTAAGAATCTCCAGTGCTTTATTTACTGTCTTAGAACTCATTCAATTTCACAACCTTTTTTGGTTCTATTATAGAACCACTATATCATTTTTTGTAACTTTTTTAAATAATAATAACACGGCGAAAAATTTTGTAAAGTGATTTTTTTGTTATTTTTTTATTTTTCAGAAAATATAAAGCGGTTTATATTTAATACAACAGAAAAAACACACTACCTTGGCTAAACTTATGGCAGTGTGTTTTATGTCACAGTTGTTTATTAAATTTAAAAAACGTGGAAAATATCACCCGGAATAAACAGCCTCACAAGTCCCTGCCTTCGGTTCATAATAACAATGATTCTTGAACTGGCCGGCAAAAGGCTGATCATACCAAGTGGGAGGACAAGGGGCATACGGATTAAAATACCAGAGAGCATACTTCCCCGGATGCTGTCTCCAATAATCAAGGTTCTGCTTGGCTAATCTTCTCTCCGCTTCCCTTGCCCTTTGATAAAACACATTGCCCTTTTGAACGGCTTCAAAAGAATAATTTCCGCCCTGCACCTGAAAGATGACATCCCGAACAGATCTCAAATCCTTAAAATCCAAACAATTGGCTAAAAGACGGTTCACAATCACATTTCCCACATACAGCATCCCCTGCTTGCCTTCCCCTTCAGCCTCTGCCCGCATCATCCTGGCCATCAGATCCACGTCGGCACTTCGGTAATTCACTCGTGGCATATATCTCACCTCCATGACAGTGTATGATGGGGAGGCCTGTTTGAATGTTAGTGATTGTGGAATGGGGATGTCCTTTTTATAATCGGTACGAAAAAAAGCGAACAGCATCCATAAGCTGTTCGCTAAATATTTTATCCCCAAATTTCCTTAGAAATATCTACAATATACTTCAGCTTAGCCCACTGCTCTTCCTCTGTCAGGATATTGCCGTGATGGGTAGAAGCGAATCCGCATTGAGGGCTGATGCATAATTGCTCCAGCGGCAGATATTTGGTTGCTTCTTCTACACGTGCTTTAATGTTCTCCTTGTCTTCCAAAGTGCCATGCTTGGACGTGAATACACCCAGCACCACCAGCGGGCCGCCATTTGGAACGAACTCCAGAGGACCGAAATCGCCGGAACGGTCATCATCGTATTCCAGGAAAAATCCGTTCACCTTCTCTTTTGCAAACAATACAGGTGCAATCTTGGCATAGCTGCCTTCGAATGCCCATTTAGAGCGGTAATTCCCGCGGCAAAGGTGAGTGGTTACAGTCAGATCCTCCGGCTTATCCTCCAGCACACCGTTCACAACTCTTAATGCCAGGCTGATTAATTCCTCACGTGAATAGCCGCTGTCATTGAATGGAATTTCCGGTGCATTCAGGCCGGCGATGTACACATCATCAAATTGAAGGTAGCGGCAGCCTGCATCATAGAAGGCTTTGATGCTATCCTTGTAAGTCTGGATGATATCATTCGCATAATCTTCAACGTCCGGATAGATATCAAGGTTGCGGATGCCTGCGTTAAATAATTGGTTAGGGCTTGGGATGGTCTGCTTTGCAATCGCACGGTCACCGACAATTTCTTTAAATTCGATAAAGTCTTTAATATGCGGATGATCTTGGTTAAACGTAATTTTTCCTGTGACCCTCACATCATATCTTTCCGTTTCTTCCCCTTTGAAGGCAAAGCCATGATCCGGCACATAGCCCTCCACCCCATTCAAATGTTCAAGGAAATCGGTATGCCAGAACCGGCGGCGGAATTCCCCATCGGTGACAGCCTGAAGGCCGACCTCAATTTGCTTGTCCACAATCTTCTTGATTTCTTCTGTCTCAATAGCATGCAGCTCCTGGGCTGAAATCGTGCCTTCCTGGAACTCCTTCCTGCTCTTATGGATCCTCTCCGGGCGCAATAAGCTTCCTACATGATCTGCTCTGAATGGAGCTTTAACAAGTGTCTTAGTCATAATGAACTCCCTCTCCCCATATATCCAAGGCTTATAAAAATGCTGCCCTGGAACTTGGCTTGTTTTCATTAAAGTAAGTGTAGCACAGGGAAGTTCTTATAACGTAACACAATGTCGCTATGCTTTGTTATAGCTTAAAGCTATAACCCGCCAAGCTCTTCTTTTATGCTTTCTTTTAAATATTGAATATAAATATTCGCAAGCGGGCTGTTGGTCACATTTTTATGCGTGATATAACCCACATTAATCTTCTCATCCACCTTTAAGGGAATGGCTATGATATCCTTGCTGTTTAATTTATGGCTAATGACACCTGTTGAAATGGTATAGCCGTCCAGCCCGATCAGCAGATTAAACAGAGTGGCCCGATCCGTCACCCGGATATTCTTCGGCCTGGAAAGGGTGCTGAGAATCTCCTCGGAAAAATAGAAGGAATTATAGTCTCCCTGCTCATAAGAGAGATATGGATACGGATCCAAATCAGATAAAGTGACATAATCCCTTTCTGCAAGCGGATTTGTGGAGCTGATAAAAATATGGGGATCTGCCTCAAACAGCTCATGAAACTCCAGACTTCCTTCCCTCAGAAACTTATATATCACATTTCTATTGAATTCATTCACATACAAAATCCCGATCTCACTGCGCAGATTCTTCACATCGTCAATGATTTCATAGGTCTTCGTTTCCCGCAGGCTGAATTCATATTCCTCCGGATCATATTCTTTTAACAGGCGGACAAACGCACTGACCGCAAAGGCATAGTGCTGGGCAGAAACAGAAAAGTGCTGCTGCGGGGACCGTGCATTCGTATAACGGTTTTCAAGAAGCTCCGCCTGCTCAACCACCTGCCTGGCATAGCCAAGAAACTCTGATCCTTCAGGAGTGATGATAATCCCCTTATTGGACCGCGAAAAAATCGTGATTCCCACTTCCTCTTCCAGCTCTTTCAGTGCATTCGAAAGGCTGGGCTGGCTGATAAACAGCCTTTGTGCCGCTTTGTTAATCGAACGGCTTCTGGCTACTTCGATTACGTATTTTAGCTGTTGTAGTGTCATGGCTACTTCCTTTACGAAGAGTTTTTTTGCTTTAAAGCTGCTAAATAGTATATGTGGTGCAGAATTCTCCATAATTTCTAGCTGGTTTTGAGAAGATTATAAGGCAATCTACAGCAATAATCCATTAAATCCTTCTGGCGCTTACACACTTCTGATCCAGGTGTTGAAGCAAAAAGAAAGAATCCAGCCCCAGCAGCCAGATTCTTATGTATCCTATGCTTCTACCTTATTAAAAAACTGCGGCAAATGTTCTTTGTGGGCTTCAAGCATTTCGTCGACAATTTGCTTTGCCAGCTTGTCAGATGCAACTAAAGGATTGATCGTCAGTGCCAGGACAGCTTTATCATAATCTCCTGTGACAGCAGATTCTGCAGCGACTCGTTCAAAAGATTTGATCTGCTGGACCAATCCGCGGACCGGCACAGGGAGGTCACCCATGACAATAGGTCTAGGGCCGTCCTTTGTAATAATACAGCTTACCTCGACTGCTGAATCATCCGGAATGCTCGCTATCGCTCCGTTATTCACAGTATTCACAGGCTGGATATCGCGTTTATCATTGTTCATAGATGAAATCAAACGGACAGCTGCATCAGAATAGTATGCGCCTCCGCGTTTCTCAAGCTGCGGCGGCTTAATGTCCAGGTTGGGATTCTTATAAAGCTCAAAAAGCTCATTTTCGAGTTTTTGAACCACTTCTGCGCGAGTACCTTCCATTTCTGAATTTTTCAAGTCCTTTTCAACCATTTCTCTCGTTTTATAATAATACAAATGGTACGGGCATGGAAGAACGTTTAAGGCTTTGAGAAAAGATGGTTCCCATCCAATTCCCTGAACATTCTTTACAAAGCTGCTATTCTGCGGATCAGTGAGAAGGTCTATTACTTTTCCTTTTACACTCTCCCCATCCAGGTATACATCAAGGCCATATACCATGTGATTCAATCCGGCAAAATCGATACGGATACGGGAATGTTCCACATCAAGCAGTTTAGCGATTCCCATTTCCATTCCTATAGGTACATTGCAGAGGCCGACTACCTTTTTGATATTAGAATAGCGGAGCACCGCTTCCGTTACCATTCCAGCAGGATTTGTAAAGTTAATCAGCCAGGCATCAGGACACAATTCCTCCATATCTCTGCAAATATCCAAAATAACCGGTATAGTCCGCAAGCCCTTGAATAATCCACCAGGACCGTTTGTTTCTTGTCCCAGCACCCCATATTTTAAAGGGATTCTCTCATCCTTTGCCCGTGCATCCAATAAACCTACCCGAAATTGAGTCGTTACAAAATTGGCATCCTTCAAAGCTTGTTTACGATCAAGAGTCAGGTGAACCTCGATTGGGAGGCCTGCCTTCTGAACCATCCGTTTAGCGAGGTTCCCCACTATTTCAAGCTTCTCTTTCCCGGCTTCCACATCAACCAGCCAAAGTTCACTTACTGGCAGCTCATGATATCTCTTAATAAAGCCTTCAACTAACTCAGGGGTATAACTTGACCCCCCGCCAATGGTAGCTATTTTTAAACCTTTTTTCATGCATTCACACCTCCGGATAGATTTACGTGCTCATACAAGTCTACAAATTCGCCTGCCATGTCTTTTATCGTAATCGCATTCATAAGATGGTCTTGAGCATGCACCATTAACAAAGTAATCTCTGTACTTTCTCCTCTCACTTCCCTTTGGATCAGAGACGTTTGGATGAGATGCGCGCTATTCAGCTCATTAGCAGCTTCTTCAATTTTTTTTCTTGCCCCAGCTATATCCCCGCTCTTGGCAGCAGCAATTGCTTCCATGGCAGAGCTTTTCCCATTGCCGCCGTGAAGGATGATCTGAAAGATTGTCTCTTCGATGCCAGCCATAAAGAAAACATCCCTTTCTTCTATGATTTATTTATAAAAGACACGTTCTACCTATTTCATGTGCAAGAAGGGAACCTATGAAGCTATCCCTTTTGACCGTTGATCAGATCAATAGCTGCCTTTAAAACTTCCGGTCCATTGCACATTCCATAATGAACAGGATTAATAGAATCTACTGGTATATTTTTTTCCTCGCATAGCTTTTTCATTTGAGGCATCAAGTAACGCACCTGCGGACCAAGGAGCAATACATCTGCATTATCAATATGCCGTTTAACTGCATCTGCCCCTTCCGCCCAAATCTTTGCCTCAATGCCCTGGCTTTTAGCTGCTGTTTCCATTTTAGTCACCAATAAGCTTGTAGACATTCCTGCTGCGCAGCATAGCAAAATATTCATCCTCTTATTCCTCCCTGATTTGTTTATCTTGCAAAAAATGTCCTCCATAAAATTCATTAATTCTTTTTTTATCACTGAAATTCATCTAAACAGGTTCCGGACCATGCCAGTCCAGGAACCTGTTCATCCCTTTCAAACCACGGACTTAATAGAAACCTCCCTAAAGGATATAAGGTCTATGCCCTTGTCAGTAATGGCCGTTTGAACAGCAGGGTCGGTTAATATGGTTAGTTCTCTGACACGCTGCAAAGCATATGAACTGCCAGCATAGACCTGTTCATCAACAAAAGCAGGATGTGTCATTAACTCTGCAGTTTCATAAGGACGTGCTTTATCAAGCAGTTCGAGCAAATACTCTGTCGTCAGCTGATCTCCATAAAATTCATGATTAAAATATTGGACAGGCTGCAATGGGTTTGGATCTGAACTTACTTTTCTAATAGGCAATTGATTTTCCCTGGCTATTTTTTCTACAGCGGGATAAACATTTGGAAGTGAATGCACATGATGATGGCTGTCGATATGAGTGGGTATTATGCCAAAAGAAATGAACTTTTCAAATTGGCTTCTTAATTCAAGTTCAATTTCCTCTGGAATTCCATCCTCCTCTATTGCCGATATCCTGTTAAATTCTCCTTGGCTATTTACAAGCGAGGCCGCTTCATTGCTTACCGGCCTTCCGCAGGTCAACACGAAATGGATTCCCACTCCAAGGCCAGGGTTATTCTTCGCCAGGCCGGCAGCATGTTCTGCTCCAGGCATATTTGCCATTAATGTGGTTGAGGTAACCACACCATTTTGAAAGGCTTCAATGATTCCCAGATTAACTCCTTTTGAATAGCCGAAATCATCGGCATTGATGATTAACTTAGTCATTACTTCAGCTCCTTACATGCTTGCAACTTTTTTATTGGCATCGACTGGAGGCTGAAAACCGCCTTCTTCAACGAGCTTTTGTTTATCCCAGATGCGGAAGAAAGGATAATAGATGGTAAACGCTAAGGCAAAGTTTATTAATTGCAGGACAGCACCTGACATTTTTCCTCCTGCTGCCAAATATCCCCCGATAATCGGAGGCATTGTCCATGGAACCGCAATGCCTGCCGGTTTTGCGACCAGCCCTGTACTCATGCCAATATAGGTGGTTAAGACCATTACAAGCGGTGTTAGTACAAACGGAACGATCAAAATAGGGTTCATCACAATTGGCATTCCAAATACGACAGGTTCGTTAATATTGAATAGTCCCGGCCCGATAGCTAAACGGCCTAATTGCTTCATTTGCTTGCTTCGTGCCCTCAAAATCATCGCAAGCACCAATGCTAACGTTGCGCCGCTTCCTCCTATATATACAAAGATATCGAAAAATTGCTGTGTGAATATATTCGGCAAAGTTTCGCCCCCCTGGAACGCAAGGCGGTTGGCATCCATTGCTGAGAGCCAAATTGGCCCCATTACTCCTCCAACAATGGAAGCTCCATGTAATCCACAGGACCATAACAGCTGTACAAGAAATACTGCAACCAGGCTGCCAATCAAACTTCCGCCCAGAATGCCAAGTGGTTTTCCAAGCACTTCGCCAATGATATTATGCAAGCTCTGAAAATCCGTCTGCTCTACCAGCAGGCGAAGAACCCAAATGACCGTGATAACAATAAAACCTGGAATGAGTGCAACGAATGATTTGCTGACAGCAGGCGGTACGCCATCAGGCATTTTTATAATGATATTTTTTTGGATGATAAATCGGTATATTTCCGTTGAGAGCATGGCAATAAGCATCGCTACAAAAAGTCCCTTGCTTCCCATTAAAGCGGCCGGGATCGCTCCTCCTACAAGTACTGCTTCTGATGCTCCGTCTGGCGTAAAGGAGACCTGGTACGGTGTTGCCAAAAGAAATGCCGCAACAGAAATTGCACCTGCAGACAGCGCATCCACTCCATATTTTTCAGCAAGGCGGTAAGCTATGCCAAAGGCGGCAATCAAGGCCATAATATCGAAGGTCGCACCCACTGGATACATCAGCTTTGTCAGCCATTGATCACCGAATGTATTTGCCATGAAGTCGTCATAGCCGGGAATAGGCAAGAAACCCAGAATCAGGAATAATGAACCGACAATAATCAGCGGCATCGTCAGGATAATTCCATCACGGAGTGCCTGAAGATGGCGCTGGCCCGCTACCCTGCCTGCCACAGGCATCACCTTATTTTCAAGGAAATCATTCATTTTGCTCATTAAACTCACTCCCCCTATTTATTTACTAATTTTTCTGCAAAGCTTAATACTTCGGTCCCATTGCATGTGCCATAGTGAACGATATTAATTACGTCAACCGGGATCTTTTTTTCTTCACCCAGCTTCTTCAATTGAGGAAGCATAAAACGCACTTGAGGGCCTAGAAGCAGCACATCCGCCCTGTCAATATGATGGTGCACCGCATCACTTGAAACAGCCCAAATGGTATATTCTTTATCTTGTTCTCTTGCACTTTTCTCCATCTTTGTAACTAATAGACTTGTAGACATCCCGGCTGAACAGCACAGCAATATGTTCACTTTATCACCCCTCTTTTAAGTGGAATCTCCTTGCTCGTACCTTAATATTAAATTGAAAACGCTTCCATTAACACATACACTTTTTCCGTTGAGCAACGGAAATTTTTTATTAGACAATTCTGACTATTTCAGATTTCCTTCAGCTGAAGTAATTTTTTTAAACTTTATCTTCTTCGTCATTTCGTTTGTTTACAAACTTAAAAACACCATGCCAAGTTGACTGGCATGGTGGAACTGCATTTATTTTTTTTTGCTTAGAAAAACAGAGATAAACTCTTTATAGGTTTCACATTTCAATAAATGGTGTACCAGAGTGCTGTCCTCTACCACTTCTATCAGGAGCTTGTACATATTGACCAAGTCTTCTTTACTGTTTTTTCTTACACATAGCAAACAAACAAATTGAACCCGCTTATCATCCCAGTCGACAGGTTTCTGAAGTGTGCATATAGCCCAGAATGTTTCATCCGTTCGCGGCATAATCGGATGAGGTATGGCAACCAGGTTTCCAAAGCAAGTTGGAGAAACTTCCTCCCTTTCCAAAACAGCAGGCAAGAAGTGTTCATCAGTCAAACCCAGACCTGTTAACTCACTTGCTAAAAACTCTAATACTTCTTCCTTTGTTTCAAATTCCTTCTGCAGGAAAACCAGCTCTTTTCTTGTATAAGCGAAAGACTGTCCGGTATAATCATCCAGTACTCTTTCAATCTTTAATAAATCAGTTCCCCCAAGTATGGTGTTTACCTGAATGACCGGGACTGGAAGTTCTGAGGAAATGGGAACTGTACTGACAATAAAATCGATCGTGTCCAGCGGGATTTCATTTATTTTATAATATTCTGTTGTTCCTGCCAGCTCCAGCCTGGAACCAAATTGGGACTCCAGCTTGTGGTATAAAAGCCGGGCACTGCCGACTCCTGAAGCACAGACAATCAGACAGCGTTTGACTGAATGGTTTGCTTTGACTCTCTCCATCGCCGCACCAAAGTGAAGAGCCAGATAGGCGACCTCGCTTTCACCAATTTGGTATCCATATTCTTCTTTGATACAAATTCCAGCCAGGACGCCTGCCTGAAAGGCTACCGGATAGTTAGCTTTTATCGCATCCAGCATCGGGTTCCGGATATTCATGCCGAATCGGAACCGATTTAATGCGGGCTTAAGATGCAAACACATGCTAACAAACAATTCTTTATCATTTTTAATGCCCAGCTTTAGCTTTTGTTCAATCATAATCAGGATTTTTTTTGCCAGATTAAAGACTTCCTCATCAACAAGACTGCGTATTTCTGTTTCATTCAAATGAAAATGAGCAATCATTCTGATCCCCATTAAATGAATGGCTATATAGGCAATTTCCGACTCTGGAAACTCTACGAAAAGATGTTTATTTATTTCCTGGACTATTTCAGAAGCTACTATATACTCCTTTTGGTTTATGATTTCATGCATGTCTTTCGGGAATATCATTACATATTTTTCACATCGTATTCTGCAGCAGGCAATGGCAATATGAGTGATCAAATTATTCAGGCCCATGTCGGAAAGTGATATACCGCTTACCCTGACTTGATCAAGAATAATTTTTCGGATCAGCTGGACTTCTTCTTTTGGAAGAATGGACATGCGGCTTTCAAATAGGTCAAGGACCGTTTTTTCCCGATTGTAAATATACTGGGACATGCAAAAGCGAAGTTTAACTTCATCTCCCTTTAACTTGAGACCATAATTCGGCCGCTTCTCAACTGTAATAGCATACTGCTGTAAAATCCTTTTGGCCTCTCTTAAATCATTTTGAATGGAAGATTTGCTGATGAATAATTCTTCAGCCAGGTCATCCAGTTTCACATATTTATCAGCAAAAAGTAGCCGCTTGATCAGAAACTGGACACGATCTTCCGGAAGGTTCGGTATATGCCCGCTTTTTAATGAATCTTCTCCTGCAACTTGAGCCAGCAAATTTTGAAATTTGGCATCATCCCCAACAGTCAATTTATATCCAGTTCCGCGGACCGATTTAATTTCAGCGCCATTTTCAGCAAGCAGCATATTTAACTCTTTTATTGAATTCCTGATTGTACGGGAAGTAACCTGTATGATATTTGCCAAGTACTCGCTTGTGATTACATCATCTGTTTCTATTAAAGCTTTTAGAATACTGCTCATTCGGGTATTCAGCATTCTAATCTTCCCCCCACCAACAGTATTTTTTATCTATTTTGTAATTCTTTAGAACTATTGTTATAAGTAAACATCTGGAAGTTATTTTCCAGGATCCAAATACTTGTCATTAAAAATGCTTAGTTATCTAAATTATCAGAAATATATTAAGTTAATACCATTTTAATAGAAAAAAGTTTAATTTGGGCACTTTCACAAAAAAAATTGGGGTAAACAGACCATTAACCCGTCACCCGGCAAAATAAATAGGGAGCTGCTCAGAGCAGTCTCCCTATAAGTGCAATCAATCAAAACAATTTTAGTATTATGGCAAAAATGGCGCAAAATACACCAATAAATCCTGTTGCTTATTATAAGCAAAATATGTACACGGCTGCTGCCCAATTGGTGATGGAAAAATAACCTTCCCGCAAAGTGGGCAATTGCCTTTTAGTCTAAATTGATGTTTTACTCCTATTGGGAAAGGATGGCTATCATTGCCAAGCAGGAAAACAAAAGCCTTGCCATCCACTTCAAAATTGATTTCAAATCCCTTAAAACCAGATGATCTTGTGATATTGTAATTCGCTATTTCAAACTCCACTTATCTCATCCGCCCCCCTGAGAAGTACTTTTATCCATAACTTCCAGAAACTTTCGTTTCTAAGGGATTTTGAGTCCGGAAGTATAGTTATAGATCATTCAGGATTAATAATATGCTCTAACCTCAACTGTACACGTTCAGCAATCAGATAGTACTTTGAATAGTGGACAGGCAGATCCTGTTCACCATAAATCACTTTATCCACCAGGACAAGTAAATTGAAATTATTCACTTTTAAGTGTGTTTGCAATTCTTCGTCTGGATAGACAAATTCCAGGTTTTTGCGGACTCTTTTAAACTTAACAGCATACTCATCATGAATAATAGCAAAAGTAGAACTTTCTGGCGTTATTTTTTCTTCGATGCCTGGATAAAGATCAACAGGCAAATAGGCGTAATCTACGCTTAGCGCCTGGTCATTGCGGTAGACTTTCCGCACAAGTTCAATATACTCCTTATACCGGCTGTTAAAAATCTTGTCTAAATCCGGATTGCTTTTGATTTTCTGGATGGAAATGATATCTTTCGTTATCGTGTCATTTTCGGTTGTTAATCCTTCGGTAAAACCCTGCAGGTCCAATAAATGAATTTCTTTTCTTGGGGCACTTACAAAAGTGCCCTTGCCTCTGACAATTGTAAGTGTACCTTCGTCAACTAATTCCTTGATGGCGCGTCTGATAGATATGCGGCTGGCTTTGAATAAATCTCCCAATTCTTTCTCGGTGGGGATTCGATCTCCCTCTTTTAGTCCATGGCTTTTAATATAGTGCATCAGTCCGGTCATGATCTCTTCGTATAAATAAAGCTGATCTCGATTTAGATTGTCTTTTTCCATTGTCAACGCCTCAATATCTCAATTTTACAATAATTATACATGAATCCGCCCGTAAATAAAAAGAATCACATGTTTGCGGGATACCCAAATCCCCCATATTCCTGGCATGTCTTTTCAGCAGAACGGGTTCCTTTTTCAAGAGCCTTTTCTACATCGCCGCTCATGGCATATTCAGTCAGAAAGCCTGCAATCAAGCTGTCTCCTGCCCCCATTGTATCAACAACATTAATTTTCCTCAGTTTCTGCTTATAGATATTCTCTTGATGGACGAATACAGCCGGCTCTCCTCCCCTCGTCAGACCTATAATCTCAAAACCGAACGGGGCAAGTTCTGCAATAAATCCATTTAGTTCTGCTTCAGATAATTCTGCAGCTGAGAAAAAGGCATAAGTGATAGATGGAGCTATTGATGAAATATATTCCAGGTCTTTCCGGTTTGAAAAATCATACGAAACTTTAATCTCTTTAGCGATCTTTGCCAGTTCGCTTTCCATCGACGAATAGCAGCTCACATGGCAAACATCAAATTGCTTGATATAATCAATTTCCTCCGGAATCAGCTGAATTTTGAACCGGTGCTGGACAGTGTCTTTAGGCCCTCCCACAAACACCCGGTCATTGTCCTCCGTCAGCGCGACTTTGGGCTGGCCTGTGATGCCAATAGCATCCCTGGAAAACTGAAAGTCGACCCCCTCCTGCTGAAGTGCATGCTTTATATGCCGGGCAGGTTCATCTGTTGCAAATATCCCAATATAGCCGACACGGCTAGCACCGTTCCGCTTGGCATTTACAGCGACATTCACACAATTGCCGCCAGGAAAATATTCGTTCCGGTCCAAATAGCAGTCTACAACATTGTCACCCACAGCCATTAATTTCATCGTCATTATCCTTTCACCGAGCCTTCTGCAAGGCCTCGTACTAAATATTTTTGGAGAGCAATCAATAATAGAACCATTGGGACTGATGCTATGACCATGCCTGATAACAGGACACCCCAATCCGTTCGCAATGCATCCCGGAAGACCATCAGCCCTGATGGAATCGTCTTCAGTTCGCTGGAATTAATAAATACTGTTGCAAATAAGAACTCGTTCCAAGCATAAAAGGCGTTAATAATAACAGAAGTTATCACAATCGGAATGGACAGCGGCAAGTATATCCTCCAATAGATTCCAACCTCACTGCAGCCATCGATCAAGGCAGATTCTGACAGCTCATGAGGTATGGTAATGAAGAAAGCGCGGATCAGTATAATGGTAAGGGGCAATCGATAAGCGACATACGTCAGGATTAAAGCCCATCTTGTATCGATTAGATTAAACAGGGATAAAATCTCAAATAAAGGAATGAGAGCCACCTGTGGATTCATCATTAAACCGCCAATGATGAATAGAAGAGCTGCATCTATCCAGCGGCTGCGGTATCTGGCCAGAACAAAGGCTGCCATTGTACCTGTCATAACTGTAAGCAGAATGGAAAAGCCAGTAACATAAGCACTGTTCAAAAAGTAATTTTGAATCCCTTTTTCCCATGCTAATGCATAATTTTCAAAGTGCCATTCGCTGGGGAGCGCCCAAACATTTGAATAAATCTCCTTATAGCTTTTAAATGAAGAGATCACCATCCAAAAAAGCGGGTAGAGGATCATGATGGCGAAAATGAGTAATCCCAGGAAAACCAAATTTCTGGAAAGCCGCGTTTTACGAGTCAGCTGCCTTTTTTTTACGGCCGGGAAAGTTAACTCTTGGGTTTGAAGATTTACTATTTTCATCATCAATCTTCCTTTCCTGTTTTAGACACTTTAATCTGAATTAAAGCAAAGATTGCCGACAGCAGAAACATGGTTGTGGCGATTGAAGAAGCATAGCCCATATTGTCTTTGAAGAATCCATTCTGATACATATGAACCGCCAATGTCATCGAGCTGTTCCCTGGCCCCCCATTAGTCAGGATATAGGGCTCATTAAAGACCAGGATGGAGCCAGTAACGGTAATCAGCAGATTGACAAACATCGTTTCCTTAACCTGGGGAAGAGTAATGTGAAAAAACTGGCGTATTTTTCCTGCGCCATCTATATGGGATGCCTCATATAAGTCATGAGGGATCTTTTGAATGGCTACAATGAAAAGCATTGTAATTAAACCGATACTCTGCCATTGGGACATGGCAATAACGCTATAAATAGCCGTTGTCGAATTGCCAAGCCATGGTTTTCCAAGATCGCCGAGTCCAATTAACTCGAGGAAGCTATTTAACAATCCAATTTGCGGATTATATACAAAACCAAACAGCAGGGCGATAACAGAAATGGAGATCATCACAGGGATAAAGTAGATGATTCTGAGGGCTGGAGCGACTCTGCGAAACAACTTATCTTCAAGAATACTTGCCAGGATGAAGGCAAAGAATATTTGAAAAATCACTGAAATAACTCCATATTTCACATTGTTCCATAATGCGATTCCGACTACTTCATCTTCAAATAATTGCTTTATATGACTCATGCCCACAAAGGATTTTGAATCTGAAAATACGTTGAAATCAAAGAAGCTGTTATAAAAGTTCTGAATGAGTGGTATGTAGATGAAAATGCCCAGGAATAGTACAGTTGGCAAAAGAAAGAGAATTGGCGTCAAAGACATTTTTCTTAATTTCATACTTATTACCCACTTTCCCGATAATTAGAAAGCCCTGACACCCGAATGTCAGGGCCATCCTCTGTTACTCGCTCTTTTTCGCTGCTTCTTTTTGAACCTCTTTCATAATATCTTCCGGCGTTTTTTGTTTCGTAGCCAGTTCCTGGCCGCCGCGCATAAAGATGTCGGCAATCGTAATATCAACGGCATTGTCAAACCATGGTACTGTCGATGCTGCATCCAGCACTATTTGATAGGCTTCATAGCTGGTAGGACTTGTGTTTTCCTCAGTCACGCCATTCTTTACAGCATTCAGCTGGCCATCTGTTTTCGTAAATTCCTGAGCCGTTTCCTCGGAAGTCAGGAATTTCAAAAATTCAACCGCTTCTTTAGGAGCATCCTTGCTAAGCATCCAGCCTTCAGGCGCACCAGTCAGCGAATCAGCCCGTCCTGCCCCATCCGTAACTTCCGGAAAGTTGAAAAATCCAATGTCTACATCGCCAATGTCCTGAACCAATCCTACTTCAGCAAATTGCATATACAAAATTGGCACTTCTCCAGCAGCAAACATATTTCTGGCAGCTTCATGGTCAATAGCGGTAGATACATCTCCCATAAAACCAGTCAGCTCCTGGAATATTTCTAAACCGCGGATATATCCTTCATCTGTGTATGGTGTATCACTTTCCAGATTATAGTCTGCCTCCCGCACTTCAGGATCTACTACTCTATCAAAAATGGTACCCAAGTAGTGTGAGATAGCCCAGGCATTCGTCAGCCCTTCGACAACAGGCGTTTCATAACCCGCAGACTTTAATTGCTCTAATACATCCACCAGTTCATCGTATGTTTTTGGAACCTTAATATTATTTTCCTCAAAGATCTCCTTATTGTAGAAGAAGGCTTTTCCATCTACTGTAAAAGGAATGCCGTATGTGCTGTCATCAAAAGTAAATCCGGCATATTGGGACTCAAGAATACTGCCGCTCCACTCTGTGTCTTCATTCATGATGTCATTAAGTTCCTTAATCCGGCCGGAACTTACCAGATTTTCAGCGAAAGAGTCTGACCAGGAAGAGAAAATATCCGGAAGGCCATCATTTGATACTAAAACCCGTATCTTTTCTTTATAAGAATCATTCAAGACAGAATCTACATTAATAGTGACACCTGGATGCGATTCCTCAAACTCTTTGATTTTTTGATCATAGAATGATTTTCTTGGTTCATTTGGCCAGCGGTGGAAGAAATCAATAACTACATCATCGCCATTCGATTTTGAGCCTGAGTCAACAGATGAGTTACATCCTGCCATAATACCGGCCGCGATAATGCCGACTAAAAGAATGCTGAACATTTTTTTCATATGATCGCCTCATTGATATAGTTATTTTTAAAGATTTTACACCAATTCCAATAGAATTAATACTCCATTTTCCACATGTATCTTCTTACTGAAAGAGGATGTCCTGTATGTTCTGCCAGGCCATCAGCATAAAGCCTCATGACGGGACCTGTTAAGGCCGGGCCAAAGTACTCCTTCAAATCCTCATCGACTCCGCTGTAATCAAATTTAGAAGCATCTACTACTTCTACTTTCTCACTGTACTTAGTTACGAAATCCAGTGCCCGCTCATCCAGTGGCCTGCTTGGGCCTTCACCCGCGATCAGAAGGAATGGAACATCAAAGTCTGTAATTTCAAATGGGCCATGGAAATACTCTCCGGAATGAATAGCATTTGAATGAATCCACAGCATTTCCATCAGCAGGCAGCTGGTGAAGGAATAGGCATGGTGGATATAAGCCCCGCTTGCCATCGTATAGATGGTCTTCTCCCTCTTATTGCGTTTGCCGAATTCAAAAGCGGCTTCTTTAAACAGCTGCTGGTTCTTCTCGATCAAATCTCCCAGATTGCTTAACTGTTCAATTCCTCTATCATACTTTTCGTCACCAGTAAATGTCTTTAACAGCTTGAAAATAAATGTGTAATAAATACCGATTTCACCGTCAATGGCATCTGATCCATCTTTGTAATTGTAGTGAAGGACATATTCTGCTTCTTTGCAGAGCGGAGATTCAACTTCCATAGAGATGGCGACAGTCAGTGCGCCTTTACCCCGGGCATATGTAGCTGCTTTAACTGTTTCTGGCGTAGTCCCTGAATGTGAGCGCAGGATAACCAGGCTGTTTTCATTTAGTGCTTTAGGATTTAAATGGACAAATTCATTAGAAGTATAAACAAAGCTCGGTTTCCCCGTATCTTTTGTGATGAAATAATCTCCAAAAGATAGAGACGCCATCGATCCGCCGCAGGCTACGAAAAATACATTCTGAATATTTTTGTTCTCAATGGCTTCAATGGCTAATTGGATTTGATTAGTATGTTCCTGTTTCATTACTCCCCCCTCCTTACTATTGTTTTTGATTGGCGATTTAGAAACTGATTGTGTCATACTAGCACCTCCGGTTTTTTATGATGTCCTATAACATCATATTGATAATTATAGTACGTCATATGATGTTATGGGTCAACTGTATATTTGAAATTTTCTGTATACTTTTATATACAAATTACGACAAGCTTTTTATCATATTGTAGGATTTTTATTGATTATGTCATTAATTGAAAAAAAGATGCCTGCCGCTTCCCTTTTGTCATAGTCGACAAAACGGGAAGCGGCAGACACCATGTCATGAGGTTCTATATAGCTATTCTTCTAATAGCTTATCCATGAATTCATATGCTTCTTCACATTCAATTGAATCGCCATCATATTTCCCAACTCTTGTGCCTCTGGAAAAATACCCTGATTTTCCGTTCCGGCTGGGACATTCATCAAGTGTCTCTAACATTCTGTTCCTATATTCCTCTTCAGTTTCCTGTTCCCAGAAGAAATAATAGTATATTTTTGTACCTAGCCCGATTAAAGCCAGGAAAACCAGCATCAAGACGAGATTTTTTTGCATCCTTCAAACCCTTCTCTGCGCATTTCTAGAGATGTCATTTCTTTTTCATCCGTCGAAAATTTTCCTCTGGATTCATCTCAGTAAATTTCACGTGATGACTCCTGAGCTCCACCGGAAAAAAACAAGACCTCAACATCAGTTGAAGTCTCAGCCTGTTTAGGTGCTGCTGATGAAATGAACCTGTACTCCCCAGTCACTTTGTTTCATATGCTTAAATCTTTTATTCTATCGTCCCCTCAAACCCATCAAGCAGCGTTCGCACATCTTCCGTAGTATCTGTGTTCATCAATTGATTCCTTAATTCACCCGCACCCCGGAACCCTTTCACATAAATCTTGAAAAAGCGGTGAAGAGCCCTGAACGGACGTGCTTCCAGTTCTTTCGAATATTTATCATGAAGATCCAGGTGCAATCTCAAGAGATCAAGCAGTTCCTTAGGAGTATGATCTTTCGGCTCTTTTTCAAAGGCAAATGGATTTTTAAAAATACCGCGCCCAATCATCACACCATCCACACCATATTGATCAACCAGCTGCTGGCCGGCTTGACGGTCAAGAATATCCCCGTTGATGGTCAAAAGAGTATCCGGAGCCACACGGTCACGAAGCTTCTTGATTTCCGGGATCAGCTCCCAGTGTGCATCTACTTCACTCATTTCCTTGCGAGTTCGAAGATGGATCGAAAGATTAGCGATATCCTGTTCCAGTATGTGTGTGAGCCAGTCCTGCCACTCGTCCACCTCTGTGTAGCCAAGCCTTGTCTTCACACTGACAGGCAAGCCGCCCGCTTTTGCTGCCTGCACAATCTCTGCAGCCACATCAGGACGGAGAATCAGGCCGCTGCCCTTTCCTCTCTGGGCTACATTAGGGACCGGACATCCCATGTTGATATCAATGCCGCGGAAACCCTGCTCCGCCACACCAATACTCGTCTGCCGGAAAAACTCTGGCTTGTCTCCCCAAATATGAGCAACCATCGGCTGCTCATCTTCGGTAAAAGTCAACCGCCCGCGCACGCTCTGGTTTCCCTCCGGATGGCAATAGCTTTCTGTATTCGTAAACTCGGTAAAAAACACATCAGGCCGAGCGGCTTCGCTCACGACATGGCGGAACACAACATCCGTCACATCTTCCATTGGTGCAAGTATAAAAAATGGCCGTGGCAATTCACGCCAGAAATTGTTGGTCATGTTGACATTCAAATCCTTTCATTATGGGATATTCTATCATACTTTCATCCCAGAACTTAGGCAAAAGTTTTTGCTCCATATACACTTATAGCATGATTGGGCAAGGTATATCAAACTAAAGTAAATTTTGAATATTTCCAACTAGGCTAAGTTGAAGCAAAAAAGGAGATTGGCCCCTTATATTGGCCAATCCCCAACCAAAAATTAATACTTATTATAGCGCCTCATCATCAACCGTATCCAAATAAGCCTCAATCTCACCAATCACCGACTTCACACACCCATCTTCAAACGGAGAAATCAAGTTCGCCTCTTTGACAAGTCCTGTGAATGACTGGCTTCCGCCCTGCTTGCATAAGTGCAGGTAATCCTTCCAGGCTTCTTCGATATTTTCCTGCGTACGCTTCCAGAATTGCAGTGCACAGATTTGTGCCAGTGTGTAATCAATATAATAGAAAGGAACTTTGTAAATATGTCCCTGCTGCTGCCAGAAGCCGCCATTTTCCAAGAAGTCATTTCCTTCATAGTCGCGATGCGGCAGGTACTTCTTCTCGATTTCTCTCCAAGCCTGCTTGCGCTGGGCTGGAGTTGCCTCCGGGTTGCTATACACAAAATGCTGGAATTCATCGACTGCTACACCATAAGGAATAAACAGAACCGCTTCGCTTAAATGAGAGAACTTGTATTTATCCGTATCTTCCCCGAAGAAGAGGTCCATCCATGGCCAGGCAAAGAATTCCATGCTCATGGAGTGGATTTCACATGCCTCCAGCGTAGGGAACCCGTACTCTGGCACTTCAAATCCCCGGCTTTCAAATACCTGGAAAGCATGCCCCACTTCATGCTTTAATACACGAACATCGCCTTTGGTTCCGTTAAAGTTCGTGAAAATATATGGTGACTTATGCTGGCTGATATAGGTGCAGTATCCGCCGCCAGCTTTACCAGCTTTGCTTAACAGGTCCATCAGGTTGTTTTCCACCATATAAGTGTAAAACTCGTTCGTTTCCGGGGACATTTCCTCGTACATTTTCTTCGCCTGATCGACAATCCACTCCGCATCTCCCTTAGGATCAGGATTTCCTGTCTTAAAGCTGAAGCTGTCATCGTAATACCTGAATGTATCGACGCCGATACGTTCCTGCTGCCTTTGTTTGAGTTTGGTGGCTAATGGAACGATATACTCTTTCACCTGGTCACGGAACTTTGCCACCATTTCAGCATCATAATCAGTACGGGAAAGCCTGGCATAAGCTAACTCTGTAAAAGAAGAGAATCCCAGCTTCTTGGCAATACGGGTACGCACTTTTACAAGCTTGTCGTATAAATCATCCAACTGATCCGCATGCTCAATGAAGAAGCTGTACTTCGCTTCATTGGATTCCTTCCTCACGCTCCGGTCAGGTGACTGGTGGTAAGGAACTAACTGGGCAAGATTTTTCACTTCCCCATCAAACGGAATCTTAGCCGAAGCAAGCAGATCCACATACTCACTAACCAGCCTGTTTTCTTCCTGCATCTCCTTCAGCACATCAGGAGAAAACGTCTTTAACTGACTGTCCGCCAATAGGAATAACTGTTTCCCCCACTTATCCTCCAGCTGAGAGCGGAATTTTGAAGCTGTAAGGGCCTCATAAAAATTTGTGATTAGACCCTTGTAGGCTGGTCCCACTTCATTGAAAAAATCCTTTTCTTTCTTATAAAACTCATCTGTTGTATCAATCGTCTGACGGATCTGCACAATCTGCCTCATGCTGTCAAACTCAGAACGCAGCTCATTGATTTCTTTCATTACGGCGTCCTGGACTTCAAAGGACTCCGCAGATTGGAACTTCTCTAATAATTGATTAAAATTTCTTTCTGCCTCTTCCATATTAGGTCTTGTGTATGGGTAGTCATTAAAATTCATCAAAGATCCTCCTTATGTAGTAAAAATATCATACGTACATATTTCGGCAGAATGAGACAAATTCCTTTTAAATCCGAAAAAAACTTTCGCTTTTCGAAATATAATTTCGCTGCTGTTGTTCCAAACCATCAAGAATGGCTAAGGAAGCGGGATTTAAGCCATCTTCAAAAGAAATGCGCACTTTTGCCATTATTATTTTTTGCCTCTTCTAACCTTCACCGAGCAGAAGTTCTCCAGTATAGACATAATCAGCTGTACCTTCTTAATTCTTCTCAGACTCCTTAATCTGAACATCATTTACCTTAGCGGATTTGTTTGTTGAGCCAAGGGACCTGACCCCTTGGCTCTTTTTAACATGATTCATAAATAAGAGAATACGATAGATATGAGCACAAAGAAAAGCGAAATAGGAATTGGGGGATTGTATGATCCAGATATCAGGGGTACCTTTTCAAATTCAAGAAAATGGCCAGCTTGGAAGTGTTGAGAAGACGATCCTGCAGCAGATGCAGTCTGCACCAGGTTTGTATTCTTTTAATTCCGAGTATGAATTATTTTTTGAGCTTACAGTGCGGAAGAACATCATTCAAAGCGCGAAAGAAATGGACAAAAGTCAGGCTGTGTTTGCAAGCTTTGAATATGCCCGCTGCAATCCCAGGTACTGGCAATTAACAAGAGCAGGCGGATTTCTTTTAAGGCCTGATGTGCGGCCGGCTGATGCAATTATAGATATTTTTCGAGAGGGTTCATTCTATGCATTTGAATGCGCGACAGCTATTCCAATCATCTATTACCACGCCATATTGAATAGTATCGGCAGCAAAGGGTTTAATTCACTGTTTCAGAATCTGTATCTTTACAGCTGGCATACAGATACAGACCTGGGCATCATCACCTTTTACTCTGATCAATTTATACCTGGAGACGTCCTGTACGTAAATAATCCTGACTTTGATCGAAAAACACCGCATTTCAGGGGTGTTAATGCTGTGCTCCTTGAGGATGGCAGGCTGTTTGGACACGGATTTAATATTAGAACATCAGAAGAAATGATTCGGCTCCTTAATGAGACGAGAAAACCGGACAGTCAGCAATCAGCATATATAACAAAATTGGTGACCAGGCCTTCTTTCAAATATTTATTAAGAGCGGCAGGCTGGCAGAGGAACAGCGCAGCGTACAAACCACAGCGTCCAATCGTGCATCATAACAAAAGCTCCATTTCATATGTACACTATCTTTATTATTCAATCTAATAGCCGGTCAGATCAAATCACCCGGACATTCGCCCATTTTTTTATAGACGGGCTCCAAACTCACCTTCGAGAGTACTATATAGAGAAATTCATTACTCGAGGGAGGTATGATAAATGTATTCAAATCTAAACGCCCCGCCTGCTCTTAGTGCAAATGTTCCTCCAAACGTTGCTCCAAATGCCGCTCCAATGCCTGCCTATACATCCCCAGCATATGATTATGGAGCTCCATATCCTGCATATAGCTACAGCTGCCCTAGTCACCGGAACGATTTTTTCTTAATTGTAGTTCTGTTTATTTTACTTATCATTGTGGGGGCAAGCTTTTACTGCGATAAAAAATGCTAACTTCAGTGCTTATTGCAAAGAATAAGTGAAAATAATGATCAACCTAGGGACTTGGGGAACTCCTCAAGCCTTATTTTTATATAAGAAAAACATTAAACTCATATTCTATTAGGCGTTCATCGTTCTTACTATCAAAATAACAAAATAAATCGCCATTGCCTGCGTCTGAAAGATTATCAAATGGATATAAATATCTCTATAATCTTTAAAATTTCTATAAAATAGACTGTCCTTAGTAATTTGGTAAGCTAGCCAAACCAAAGGACAATTCCAGTTGTCAAACAAACCATTTGTTTCATTAAATAAGGCAGTTAATTCTTCTGGTAATTCAACATTTAATTCTTATTGAATTTGAGCAATCTCAAATTTCGATCCGTCTTTTTACTATTCTGCCGGTAATATGGGGCTGTTAATTTCCGTTCCAGGCACTTCGCTTTCCGCGGGGCGACGCTGAGCCTCCTCCCGCTGCGCGCTGCGGGGTCTCAGCATTGCCGCTGCTTTCCCACAGGAGTCTACGTGCCTTGCACTTCAATTAACAGGATTTTTTTAACTTTGTGTGAGTTTAACATGAGTTATGTTGATGTGGGGTCAGGCACCTATTTTTTGTTTTCTTCCTGCATTTCCTACAGGACATCAGGAGAAAAACGTCTTTAATTGACTGTCCGCCAATAAGAAAATCTGTTTCCCCACTTATCCTTCAACTGAGAGCAAAATTTAGAAGCTGTAAGGGCCTCATAAAAGTTTGTGATTAGACCCTTGTAGGCTGGCCTCACTTCATTGAAAAATCCCCTTTCTTTCTAATAAAACTCATCCGTTGTATCAATCGTCTGGCGGATTTGAACAATCTGCCTCATGCTGTCAAACTCAAAACGCAGCTCCTTGATTTCTTTCATTACGGCGTCTTGGACTTCAAAGGACTCAGCAGATTGAAACATCTTGTATTTTAAAAAATGGCACTACGTATGGAACTTTAGCCAATAAAAAAACCGATTCCCCCACAATAATTGGAAATCGGCTGCGCTTTACTAGATTTCGGAAATTTAGCTTTCTTTTATGAATGAGTAGATTCTCCGCCGTCCACATGCAGCACTTGGCCGGTGACAAAGCGTGAATCATCGGATGCCAAATATACATATGTTGGAGCTAATTCAAATGGATGGGCCACACGCTGCATAGGATTAAAGGCTCCGTATACCGCCACTTGGTCTGACGAAAAGCTCGCAGCGATAAGCGGCGTCCAGATCCGTCCGGGCGCTACTGCATTAACGCGGATTCCCTTTTTCACTACGTTTTTGGCCAGTGCCCGGGTAAATCCTACGTTGGCGCCTTTTGTAGCAGTATAATCAATCATTTGTTTTTCGCCAACATAAGTCACAACAGATGAAGTTTGGATGATCGAGCTTCCCGGTTTCATATATGGAAGCGCTGCTCTTGTTGTATAGAAGTGAGAATAGATATTTACCTTAAATGTGTCATCGAATTGCTGGTCCGTAATGTCAGTCAAGCTCTTCTGCTGGAACTGGATCCCCACATGGTTACAGAGTATATCCAGGCGGCCGAATGTCCTTACCGTTTGCTCTACAATGGCGACACATTGCCGTTTATCCCGCAAGTCGCCAGGCATTAATAAACAGCGCTGGCCAAGTTGTTCAACCCTCATTCTGGTGCGGTTTGCATCCTCATGTTCATTTAAATAAGCAATGGCTACGTCAGCACCTTCCTTGGCAAACGCAATCGCTACCGCAGCCCCAATACCGCTGTCACCCCCAGTAATGAGCGCAACCTTCCCCTTTAATTTTCCGCTTCCCTTATAATTGGGATTTTCAATGATCGGCCGGGGCACCATTAACCCTTCCACACCAGGATGGAAAAGCTGGCGTTGTTCAGGTAAATTTAATGGTATTTCCTCATATTGAATGATTTTTCCATAATTAGGATACATCGGGTATGGGTGTTCCACTTTATTGGCATCAAATGCTTGCTGCAGCTGCTGGATCTCCTGCAGCTTCTTTTGCTCCTTCAGGCCCATCATGTTACTCTGCTGATATTTCCCCATCATATCTCCGTATTGATATTGCCCTATCCCATTACCAGCATGCTGGCCCATTTGCGGCATAACATATTGGGGCATTTGATTGGTTTGCTGCATTGGAGGCATTGGGTACTGTGGCATCTGATTGGTTTGCTGCATCTGATACATTTGAGGTTGATACATTTGAGGTTGATACATTTGCGATTGATTCATTTCCGGCATTTGATCCATCATATCCATTTGATCCGTGAATTCGATGTCTTGCATCTGATCCACTTGCGGCATTTCGCGATTCTGATTTTCTTGACTCATAGGAAACCTCCTGGTTTTAAAACTTTATGTTTAACCTATGTTGGGCGTCTGAACGAAGTGCCTGTTTTCCAATAAAGTAAAATCCTCTTTCTATCGGCTCAGGTGTTTGTTCATGACCGTTTTAAGAAAGTGGTACATGCTCCATATCCAATTAGTATGAATAAGGTAAAAAGTAAGAAAAAATGTTAAGGAGGCAGCCATTTGAATTTCGAGTTTAGTCCTGAAGTAAAATTATTGCTGGTCAATCATTCAGATCAAAAAGTAAGGATGGATTATATTAACCATTCCTGGCCAATGCCGGAAATAGGTTGGAGACCGCCTTATTATACTAATCCCTGGTATGGTTTTAACTACTCTATTATCTAATATTCAAATTTGGGCGTCATAACGTTTCATTAAAAGAAAATGCCTGTATCTTCAATTAGATTCATGGATACAGGCTTTTTTTAATAGCTATTTTTTCTTTTCTATTTACTGAAAACAGACTTTTTACTTCACTACATAAAATTGAAGAAAAATACAATATATTCATCATTGGGAATATTCAAATAAAGATACTGAATTCATCATTATCCCCCTCGCTTTTTTGCTTATTCTAATAAATACTGTGCATTTCATTTCTCCTTAAATCTTCTTTTTTCCTCCTGCACTTTTAACTAAAAAATTCCCTAAAAAAATCGGGATAATTTGCTGTAAATTTTGAAACTATATCTTTGTACAAGTCAATAAGGAGGCAACCAGAATGGACGTTCAAAAATTAGCCGATCATGAGTCATTGGATCTGCATGAAGTTATTAACTTTAAAACCCTTTGCTTAGCGAAATCAAAGCTAATGCAAGGTCTGGTATTTGATCAGGATTTGAGGGAATTAATGAAAAAAGATGTTGAACAATCTATCCAATCGCTTGGAGAATTACAGGCGATTTATCAGCGTGCACCTTTTGAGGCTCCTGTTCCCCAAAACCGGCCCACACCAATAGTAAATTGAAAAGGAGGCAACTTCATTGAATAATGACTATTTAGACCCTATAAACTCATTACATGTACCTGAGCTGGCTGATACCACATTTGCCATGGACTTCCTCCTTCGTGCTAAAGAAGGGGTGCGTAATATTGCTGTCGCATTAACAGAGTCGGCATCACCTGATGTTAGAACCCTCTTACGAAACCAATTAATGCAAGGTATTACCATGCACCAGGAAATTACAGACCTGATGGTTAGCAAAAAATGGTTCCACCCACACGAACTAAGTGAACAGTATAAACTAGATCAGCTCTCTGCCAACAATACACTGATGATTGGCAAAATGAATCTGTTCCCTGTTGAAACCAATAGAAAAGGTATGTTTGACCGGACACCTGATGAACAATAACACTGGAGGCTGTATAACATGAAGGCAGTAACATATCAGGGCATTAAAAATGTTGTAGTCAAAGAAGTTCCAGATCCAAAGATCGAAAAACCAGATGATATGATAATTAAAGTAACGAGTACAGCAATATGCGGATCTGATTTACATTTGATTCATGGAATGATTCCAAACATGCAGGAAGACTATATTATCGGTCATGAACCAATGGGAATTGTTGAAGAGGTTGGACCAAATGTGACGAAAGTAAAAAAAGGGGATCGTGTTATCATTCCTTTTAACATTGCCTGCGGGGAATGTATGTATTGTAAAAACCATTTGGAAAGCCAATGTGACAATTCTAATGATAATGGCGATATGGGTGCGTATTTCGGATATTCTGGTACAACTGGCGGCTATCCAGGCGGACAAGCAGAGTATTTAAGAGTGCCGTTTGCCAACTTTACTCATTTCAAAATTCCTGAGACTTGTGAAGAACCAGATGAAAAGTTATCCGTTATTGCCGATGCGATGACTACTGGTTTTTGGAGCGTCGACAATGCAGGCGTAAAAAGTGGAGATACAGTTATTGTATTAGGATGCGGTCCGGTTGGTCTTTTTGCTCAAAAATTCTGCTGGTTAAAAGGTGCAAAGCGTGTCATTGCGGTAGATTATGTCGACTATCGTCTGCAGCATGCCAAACGTACCAACAAAGTTGAAATTGTTAATTTTGAACAATTTGAAAATGCGGGAATGCATTTGAAAGAAATGACAAAGGGCGGCGCTGATGTTGTCATTGATGCAGTTGGTATGGACGGTAAAATGACTGATATGGAATTCCTTGCGAGTGGAATGAAGCTTCAAGGGGGAGCATTAAGTGCGTTTATCATGGCTTCACAAGCAGTGCGTAAAGGCGGGACCATTCAAGTTACGGGCGTTTACGGCGGCAGATATAATGGTTTCCCTTTTGGAGATATTATGCAGCGAAATATCAATATCCGCTCCGGACAGGCTCCTGTCATCCACTATATGCCATACATGTTTGAATTGGTCTCGACTGGCAAGATTGACCCAAGCGATGTAGTAAGTCATGTCCTTCCTCTCAGCGAAGCAAAACATGGATATGAGATATTTGACACAAAAATGGATGAATGTATTAAAGTAGTGCTGAAACCTTAAGGGAGGAGGAATAAAAATGAACTACGCCTTGCATGAAGTTCTTGAGGTTCATGAGATGGCTGCATTTAAGACCAATTGCCTAACAAAGTCCAAAACGATGAAAGCGTTGGTTACAGACCCTCAATTAAAAAATATTATGCTGCAGGACATTGATGTATCTACGAGACAATTACAAGAATATGCTTCTATCCTTTCGAATGCTAAGCAGTAAATTAGGAGGTGGATGAAAATGAATCCAATCATTGAAAATTTAACTGGCATGAATGCATTATCAGATCAAGTGGTTGCAATGGATCTGCTCATTTCAGCTAAAAGCGGAGTGAGAAATTATGCCATGGCAGTTACGGAGTCAGGAACACCGGAAATTAAAGAAATACTCACCCGCCATTTAGTGGAAGCTCTTGATATGCATGAACAAATATCCACTTATATGGCAGCAAAAGGATGGTATCATGCTTATGATACAAACGAACAGATCAGTTTGGATTTAACTAATATTGATACTGCATTGAACTTACCGACATTATAAAAAATTCAGGGAACAGTTTAACACTTTTGACAGGCCAAGTATTTTTGAAAACATTGCCTGGTGACATCATAAGGGTATACAAAGAAGAAGCCTTCCCACTTTAAAATATTCATGAACATAAAAACCGGCCATTTCTATTAAGAATGGCCGGTTTAATTTTGTTTGTTTATCTTGTCTGGGAGATTTCATTAACTATTTCAGTTAATGCCTCTTTGACAGGTGTGGCAGGACGTCCCAGAACCTTTTCGAAATCGTTGCTTTCAACTTCCAGAGAGCCGCTGCGAATGCTTTCCTGAATGCCTACCAGGAGCGGGATGATGAATTCAGGGAGACCTGCATCTTTCATGATAGCCGCATAGGCAGTGTCATCCACCTGCTGCACATTGACATCTTTCCCAAGGACATTCCCCAGTTCGGATACAAGTTCTTCCTGGGTCAATAATTTCCCTGACAGTTCGTAGATTGTGTTTTCGTGACCACTACCAGAGAGGACTGCAGCAGCAGCTTCTGCATAATCCTGCTGCGTTGCCCAGCCTACTCTGCCATTACCTGCTGATGTAACCCATGGTGCCCCAGCCAAAACAGCCTGGATGGTTGGAATTTCATTCTCGAGGTACCAGTTATTGCGGAGAAATGAATAAGGGATCCCTGTTTTCTTGATGGCTGCTTCAGTGGCAACATGAGGCGGAGCCATTAGATTGGTGCTTTCAGAAGCTTTGGCTATACTTGTATAAGCTATAAATTTAACACCGGCGCGCTCCGCAGCAGCGACCGCGTTTCCATGCTGGCGGATTCTTGTTTCATTGTCCCCATCAGCAGAAATGATTAACAAGCGGTCAATCCCGGCAAAAGCTGTATCCAATGTTTCCGGGCTGTCAAAATCACCCTTACGGACGTCTACTCCGCGAGCTTCTAATCCTGCAGCTTTTTCAGGATTACGGACACTGACAGCCACTTGCTCAGCTGGAACAGTTTTTAATAAAGAATCCACAATTTTTGTTCCAAGTTTTCCTGTGGCGCCTGTCACTAATAATTTCATAATAAAGTCCTCCTAGTTTCACTTTACGGTTGTAACCAATTTAATTACCTGTAATCATTATAATTACAAGAGAGTGTCAAGTCAACATAAACGGTTTGCCCTTTGTTATTCTTCATGATTTTAAGGTATAATAAACCTGTAATCGAATTAATTACAAACGGAAGGGATGCTTTATGTCCATCAGCAGTAGATTTTCTGTAGGAATTCATATATTGTCGTTGATTGAGTTTAATAAGGACGGGATTAGCTCTTCCGATTTTCTGGCCTCTAGCGTTAACACGAACCCTGCTGTAATCAGGAAACTTATGGGGATGTTAAAGAAAGCAGGATTGGTAGAGGTGCACCCAGGAATCGCAGGAGCCAAGCTTGCCAGGGAAATGTCGGAAATTACACTCCTTGACGTATACAAGGCTGTTAATGTTGTACAAGATAATGAGTTGTTTGGAATGCATGAAAATCCTAATCCCGACTGTCCGGTGGGAAGGCACATCCAAAACACAATTGAGCCGATATTTTCAGCTGCACAGTTAGCAATGGAGAAAGTATTGGGTAACGTGCTGCTCGAGGATGTTGTTAAGGATATTGGTGAAAAATCAAATATCGACTGTTAATATAAAGGCATTCATATAGAATGTCTTTTAATTTTTTCCCAAGTTTGGCCGAAAGTAAGTGAACGAAAAAGCACTTTGTCCATTTGGTCCTGCAGCTGAATCACTCCTCACTAAGTTAAGGGAGAATGGCAGATAGGAGAAAAAAAGTGCCTGCCGCTTCCCAGCCTTGCAAGGAACTTACAGACACTCATCCTGCCGAATCGACATTTCTTCTTTTGCGTTATCTAATGGAATCAACAAGCTGCCTCATGGAGTTTATCTGAGAAGAAAGTTCTATAAACCATTCCTCGTCTCCTGTAGAAAGCGCCAAATCAATCAGAAAACGAATTTGCTCTTTGTTTGATACTTTCGTTTCCGGCAATTTCTTCACATCTTTGCTCTGCATTAGAATAGTTTTCCCAACAGCCATATCATTATCAGATGTAACGGCTGTTACTTTCAGAGCCCCACCCTGGGCAGCAAGAGATTCTATATAACCCATTAGCAGCTCCCCATCGATTGACTTTCCCTTTACCCAATCCCCTGCTTTTAAAATGGGATCTTTATGTGCAGTCATTCTTTATTCACCTCTCTAAATTTTTCGGCTAAACCGCGAGTAACTATAACTTTTAGGCTTGATTGCTGATGTCCTCCTTTTTACCTTTCGCTATGTGTGATTTCTGCCAGAAGCTCGTATGATCGCAGGCGGGCTTTGTGATCGTACACTTGGGCAATGGTCATGATTTCATCTGCCTGGCTCTCTTCCAAAAATGTATGCAGCTTTTCCTTTACCGTCTGCCTGCTGCCGACAATCGATGAGCCTAATTGCTGCTCGAGTGCCTTTAACTGGTAGCTGCCGGCCACTTCGGATATGTCATCTACCGGTGGTTGAAGCGGTATAAGACTGCCGCTCATCAGATTCAAAAATTGCTGCTGTATGGTGGTAAAAAGGCGCTTTGCCTCTTTATCGGTTTCTGCTGTAATGATATTCAATGCCACTATCGCATACGGCTTATCGAGAACATTCGAAGGCTTAAACGCTTTGCGATAGATCTGCAGTGCACCCAGAGTGTTAAGCGGCGAAAAATGGGCGGCAAACGCGAATGGCAAACCCAGTTCTCCGGCCAGCTGCGCACTGAAGCCGCTTGAACCCAGCAGCCAGATTGGAATATTCAAACCTTCACCCGGAATAGCTTTTATAGGGTTCCCTTGTGCCAGGGATGGATCAAAGTAACCTCGGAGTTCCGCTAATTGCTCAGGAAAGTCATCTCCTGTGCTTCTCAAGTCGCGTCTCAATGCGCGAGCGGTCCCCTGATCTGTACCAGGTGCCCGTCCCAGACCAAGGTCAATTCGCCCCGGGTATAATGATTCAAGAGTGCCAAACTGCTCAGCAATTACCAGCGGGGCATGATTCGGAAGCATGATTCCACCTGAACCAATCCTGATTTTTGATGTACCGGCTGCCACATGGGACATCACAACAGAAGTGGCGGAGCTGGCTATAAACGGCATATTATGGTGTTCTGCCAGCCAAAAACGGTTGTAGCCAAGTTTCTCAGCAAGCTGTGCGAGTTCCAATGTATGGCGGAAAGAGTCAGCAGGAGTACTTCCGGCTGTTATCGGCGAAAGATCAAGCACAGAGAATGGAATTTCGTTTAGTTTATTTGCATGTTTAGACATAAGTTCATCTTCTTTCCTTATCAAATATTTTTAAAAACTAATCTATTACTGGAATTTCATGAGTCGGAAAGTAAGGCAGCACAAACTCTCCAAGCTCCTGGATGACTTCCTCGGGAGGGCGCCTTGAAAAATACAATACAAAAGCCAGGTGATTGACACCAATGGATTGAAATTGATACAGAATTTCCAATAAGTGCTTGCGCCCTGCACGAAATCCTAACGGAATCGGAACAGGAGATAAATCGGGATTTTCCGATAAATCGATAAATAAAGTCTGGGTGAAAGGCTTAAACACTCCAGGGGCGTGAATTTCCGACAACTCGCGATAATCTTTAATCAATTGAGTTTGCTGTGGCATGTTCCTCGAGTATTGGATCCAGCCGTCCCCATTCTGTGCGATCCATTCAATCGATTGATTTGTAAATCCTGTCACCATGGTCGGAATCGCTGAAAAAGGTTTGGGAAACATTCTCATATCGGTTCCATCGATCATGCCTGAATCACTGCTGATGGTCGGATTCTCCTCCTTTAACAGCCGTTCAAGGAATGCATAATTCTTTTTAAACAGATTTCCACTTTCGAGCTTGGAGATTCCTAGGGCTGTGAAATCTTTATCCCTGTCTCCTGAGGCCACTCCCATGATCAGGCGTTCGGGAAACAGCCGGTCAATAGATGAGGCTTCCTTTGCCACCCGGACAGGATGGCGCAGCGGGAGGACCACACTCGCCGTCCCAAGTGCAATATTCCTGGTATGGGCCGCAAGATAGGTCAAATAAATCCATATATCATACATTTGCCCATTATCATCAATATTCAAATTCTGAATCGTAACGTCCCGAAGCCACAATGCCGCGAAACCATGGTTTTCAATTTTGCGGGCAAGCGGCAGCTGATTTTCCATAATCGGATATTTCGACATCCTTGCCGTCGGAATCGTGAAACCAAGCGTCATTTTATCCTGCTGGTACAATCTGTTAAATGCTCGATGCTGTAATAAACTCACTTCAATTCTCCTTAAATTTTTGTACCAATGTATTTTTCGAACTTTTTAATTGTCTCCTCATTACGGCGATAATATGTCCATTGTCCAATTCGCTTCATTTCAACCAGTCCGCTTTGCAGCAGAATCGATAAATACTGTGAAGTTGTGGATTGCGAAATCCCGGCCTTACTTCTGATATCCCCTACGCAAACCCCGCCTTTAAATCCTTCATCAGCAATAATATGGGCTTGCAGTGAAAAATGACTCTCGGGATCTTTTAACATTTGAAGAATGCTCACCCTCGTCTGGTTTGACAATGCCTTAAAAATTTCAACGGCTTGTTCATCATTTAAGCGTTCCAATTCCTGCTTCAATGTCATTTGCCTCTTTCTATATTGATTATCACTATCTCAATGGAAGCTGGATAGAGATCTGAAAGCGTCACGCCAAATCGGCAATTCGCGATATTCATATATTACCTATCTGTTCTGCGCAAAGCAAAAGATTTGTTTCGAAGGAGCTACGGAAAAAATCTCCTATCTTAAAATAAGACAACAAAAAAACCTGCAAATAACAGGTTTTTCCGACGGTTTCGCCACTCCATCTTAGTTGATACAGGTCTAAAATATGGTTCCTGTATTCCTAATAATGCTGAATAGCATCTAAATGACCTGCTGCCTGTGAAAGAAGTAGACCCTCATGGTTAAAAGGCTGGAGCAGATAATTCCTCAATATACATCCGAAGTAAACTATAAGGTTTTTCCCGTAAATCTCTTCCATAATGAAATCTGGCCTGCCGATGCAATTGGTTTACAATGACATATAAGTATCCATCAGGGCCAATTGAAAAAGTATCCGGCCATAATATTCTTGGATCATGTGCGATGGTTTCTATTGCTCCATTCGGAAATATCTTACGGATACTGTTATTTTCATAGTCCCCGGCATAAACGATTCCTTTTGCATCGGTAATCATTCCATCAGATGCCCCTTTTTCACCCAAATATTCCACATGATAAGGTAAATCCGTGTCCGGCAGCGTTCTGTCCCTGAGGGCTTCTGTTGAGATCGAGAACAAATGACGGCTGCTTAGAGGAGCAAAATATACTATCTTTCCATCGGGAGAAATCGCAAGACTATCAGACGCCAATCTAAATGGTGAAGTTGAACCGTCTTTGTTTCGGTTCATTAAGATTTGGCCTTCTACTTTCGGTATAAAATAGGGATCAGGCGAAGTTGAATGGGCTCCATTTAACCGTCTAAATGCGTTTCCATTTGCTAAATCTACGACGATAATAGCTCCTGGCCCTCTTGATGAAGAATCCGTTATATAGGCATAACCTGCTTTTCCAACACGAAAATCAAATCGTACATCATTCAGATAAGTCGTTGGCAGGACAACATCATCTGTAAAGGTATATACCCTTCTAATCGTATTGGTTTTTAAATCAACAGCCACTAATTTTGCCCCGCCTTTAATGGGTACAGAAAAATTAGGTGCTCCTGTATCCAGTACCCAAAGTGTGCCCAAACCATCCGCAACTACACTTTGGACACTGATGAAAGTCATTGTGACATTCCCGGGGTTAACCAAATTGGTTTGTAAATTAGGATAAGGCTGCAATTGATCCCCAACAATTTCAGCCACCGTAAATTCAACATCGTCTCCCCATTTCGGAAAGCAAACGAAAATACGGCCATTTTCTGAAACCGTAACACCTGTAGGCATAGGCCCATAAAATGCATACACCAATTCTAAATTACCGAAATATTTTTCACTGGGTAATATAGGTTTCATAATATCCTCCTCAGACCTCAAACGGGATATAACCTATATATGATGTAATTCTTTTCTAGTGCATGTTTCTTGGTAAGTATCTATATGTAAGGCGGTTTAATTGATTGTTAAAAAATTTCCAGTTTCGGGGCAAAAAGAATTCAATGAGCAGGAAGCAAGAGTATTTCGGAAAGCCCCGGACATACGCTATATTATAGGCGCCTTCCTATGCTTAACCCTTTCCTTCTGAACAAACCCCTGGAGAATTAAGTAAAATGAAAACAGCAGCAAGAGGTATGCAGCTAGCGGAAAAAGGATGACCCAGGGAGAATAATAGAAAGCCGATCTAAATTGGCCAATGAGCCCGGCCCATTCCTTTGTCATAGAGATATAGATAACTGGATCTATCCGGACAAATGTCCCGCCGAGAAATATACTGAATATGCCCAGTTGCCCAATTAAATAAAGGACCAGTATTACTTCATTCACAAAGATAATCATGAGCTGGCCTTTCAGTGCAGGTAGAATATGAGTTTTAGCAATGTGCCACCGGCTCCCGCCTATCGTTTGAGATGCTAAAACATAAAGATTGGTTTTTAATTCTGCTGTTTTGGCAAATACGACATTGTACACTCCATTAATTCCAAGAATCACTATAAGGGTCCCAGTGAGAAGGATTAAGGAGTTTTCGCCCAATACTGGAACAAAATTCAAGCGGATGAGAACAAAATAGACAAAAATAAAGACAGGAAATCCGCTTAAAAGATTGGGAATCTTTTTCCTTTCTTTCCTGCCAGTAAACGACCTGCTGCTGACAGCAAAATAAAGCCCAAACGCACCACCTATTATGGAACGCAAAAAAGCACAGATTAATACAGTGAAAAAAGTATACTTGGCTCCATATAAAAGGAGGGATAAAATGTCATAGCCCCATTGATCTGTGCCAAACAGGTGATTTTCGGATGGAGGATATGGAGGTGCTATTAATTTATTTCCTGATTCTGTTTTTACGTACTGAACATCGGAAAGCTCGTCTACTCCATAGGGGGTCATATAAGGACCTATTAATGAAAGGATGAAGAAGAAGATAAGCAGCAGTATGCCTGCTTTTAATTTCAGATTCCATTTACCCACGCAATAACACCTTCTCTATTCCGAAAATAATGAACTTCATCGTAAATAGCACAGCGATATAAAGGATAAAAAAAGAAAGCAGGGAAATGACTACAAGGTTATACTGGTAGCCAAAGTTCACCGGATATTCGAATAGGATTTCAGTTAACCCCCTTGTATTATAAAGATGCTCGATAATAAAAAGATTGGCTGTCGTTATCCCCACAATCTTATAGATATCAGCCTTTAAAAAAGGAAGTACGTTGCTGGTCACATGGTAGAGATAAATCTGTCTTTTCGTAAGTCCCTTGGAAACAGCTGTTAGTATGTAATCTTCAGAAGCCACCTCAAAAGTGCGGTCGTTTAAGGAACGGACTAAATACAAAAGGGGCAGGATCGTTAACGTCAAAACGGGCAGTAAAATGGCCGGTTCCTCGAGCGATAACGAAGCAACCTTTGCAACGCGCATACCAGTTTGTTTATAAATATAGGTAACAGAAAGCTGAAGCATTAAAACTAAAATGAAATCCGGTATAAACCCCACAAATCCTAATATTGAGTTTACCCACTTTTCACTTTTCTTCCATAGCCATATACCAAAAATAAAGGAAAATACAATAACAATAGCTAATGAGACTGAGACATAGACATATGAGACAATAAAAAAGCTCAATAGGTCAAAAAGCAAAAATCTCCTTCTGTCCCCCTGCATGTAATAGTAGGACTCACCTGTAAATAGACCTTTTATGAAAGCAAGTACCTCGCCTGGAATATTTGAAGGAAGAAAAATGACCTTCCCATCCAAGTTATATAGATATAATGGCAGTGCAGCAACCAGCAACAGAACAAGGAATCCTGCAATTTGTGTTAGTATGCTTCTAATATAATACATGGATTATCCTTCCTTTAGCTTGCTTAATTTTGCAGGTGAGTTAACGGCGGTCAGTGCCGATTAATTTCTTATTAGTATGAAAGATAAGACCGTTTGAGGGTACCCTGATAATCTTCTTTCTTTTCAACTGAGATTTATAAAAATTTACAAGGGTGGCGGTATCATGGGGCTGTTCATTTCCGTTCCAGGCACTTCGCTTTCCGCGGGCGACGCTAAGCCTCCTCCCGCTGCGCGCTGCGGGGTCTCAGCATTGCCGCTGCTTTCCCGCTGGAGTCTGCGTGCCTTGCACTCCAATAAACAGGGTTTTTTATACTTTGTGTGAGTTTAAATTCGGTTATGTAAATCACTTGTTGATTAAGATTATAACGCTTCATACGGGAGGAATGAACTACTTAATCATTTTCCCAATACCAAAAATAGTAAATTTAAAGTAAGATTGGTTAGCAGGAAAAAAAATCCACGATAATAATGGAGAATTTCAACTAGGCTGGTGATTGTATTTGGGAGAACAATATAAGTTCAATGTATTATCCAACTCAATGTTGGAGCTTAATGGAGTATATGAAACAAGGTGTAAAGACGTATGAATAAGAGAGTAAGCATAATAGTAATTGCTTTAGGGACTCAGTCCTTGCAATCGAGCATTGTTTTCTTAACACTGGCTTGGTATTTCACTAATATAACGAATTCTCCTTTGGTATTCGGATCACTCATGGCTTTCCGTTACATACCGGGCATATTATTAACTACTTTAAGCGGAATTGCCATTGATCGTATGAAGAAGATACCTTTAGGACTGTGGTCAAGCATCTGGCACCTTTTTTCTCTTTTGCTTTTGCTGGTGGTGGGATGGTTAAAAATTGATCCATCCGGGGCTAATTATTGGATATATGCAGGAGTCGTCATATTCATAGGGATCTCATCCGCTGTTCTCACTCCCCTAGAAAGAACTCTGGTACCGATATTATGCAATCCTGGAGAATTAAAGTCCGTTAATAGTGTGATAACTGTTGTCACACAAGTGTCCAATTTATTGGGAACCAGCGCGGCCGGGATACTTCTGCTGACAGGCGGTTTTTCCCTATCCATGATTGTGGCTGTTATCCTGTCATTTTTTTCTGTCCTTTGCTATATCGTTCTGTTAGTTAAAGTAAAGATTCCTCACACTTCTAATCAAAATAAGAGTGTGATGACTGCCTTTAAGACAACTGTCAGAGATCTGAAAGAGCAAAAATGGATTTTCATTGCTATTTCTTCAGCTGTATTTACCAATATGTCATTCGTTATGATCATGGATGTTCTTTTGCCAATTCTATTTTCTTATTTGAAAATTAATGGCTCAGCTGCTCTAGGAATGTGCTTCACTGCCATTGGCGCTGGCACCTTAATAGGGGCAGCTTTAACCTACAAATTCAAACAGATAAATTTTAATACCTCTATATTTTTATACATAGGATCAGCACTAGCGGCCATTATGGGCGGCTATTTCTTAGATTCAATCGTATTCAGTTTAATAGCTTTTGGCTTATTCGGATTGCTCGCTGCACCAATAACGATTATTTTCCAAACAACTCTGCAGGAAGCGATACCGGTTAACATTTTAGGAAGCGCAATGGGGGTATTATCTTCAGGAGCCACTATAGCGCAGCCAATTGGTGTTTTATTGGGAGGAGTTCTTTTATTAAAGCTTGATGGAGCTACTGTACTTACATTAACATGCGCATTTTCCATTATTGCGGTTTTAATCGGATGGTGGAGGTTAAGATTGCAGCAGATTCAATCGCAAAATAGTTTTGAGCATGACATACAGAAAGTGAACTCGCCTTCAGCGTAGGCGGGTTTATTTATTTTTAGATTGCATTCAGTAAAGGACAAATCAATTAAGAGCAACAGTGTATTTGTCAATGTGTAATGATGCAGGGTAACGTATTTCGCTCTGTTCCTTCACTGCTAGTCCATAAATGCTGTCAGCTGCTCAGTCGAATATAGCCGCTTACAGATCCCGTTCAATTCCTGTCAACTCCATTGTATCTGGTAAAAGTCTTTGCCTCTCATAATCCATGAAGCGGTCAGCAACAGCAGCGATTTTTGCTCTCAGGACTTCTTAAGAGATGCTGTTGTTGTTGTTTTTATTCTTTCTATTCTTTCTTTATTTCTTTTCTCTATTGTGTATTCAGGTTCGATTCACGAGTCCTTCATGACCGATTCACTTTCGGGCGAAAAAAAAATTCTGGTCTGTTTTAGGCTGTACCTCGGCAGCACTTGCCTCTTCCATTTCAGCCAGCTTTCGACCATTTTTATACTTCCCCACCCCAAAAACCGTAAACAAAAAACCATGCGGAAACAGCTCCGCCGTTTTCAGACCGAGCTTTTTCAGCCGCTTTATTGAACGCTGAATCTGCGAATGACTATTATAATCCCTCTTCTTCACGTAAAAAAACCATATGCCCTCCCGCAGTAAATGAATAGAATTGACACACTGCCCCGTAATCAGCATAATCTTCCCACACGGCACCCCCTCCTTCAACTTCGCATCACTCTTCAGCAGCAAATATAACCACAAGCCCTCCACATGATGTAAAACAACACTCCACCGAACCAGACTTTTAAACTGAGTCCACCCTTTGATCTGCATATGCATTCCTAATCACTCCTATATGTTTGTTCATCTCTTATATATGGATTTGAAGAGGAAATGGACATGGTGTGAGAAAAAATTTTCTTGCTCCACAGAGGCAGGTCACCTAGCTAATCTCTATTTTAGGTTCATACTCACTTAAAATCTCGTAAATAATTTCTGACGTAGCAAACATATGATGCTGAATATGCGGGTACTCCTTACTTCCTGGACCAGGTAAGGTATCATACCACTGCAAAAAGTCGGAGTTCTCCACCGCTTTATACAATGACCAAGGAGATGTGCGGGAACCTAATCCCCTTTCTCTTGCATCTGCAGTAAGATGAGAAATATCCCCTCTTATAAAATCATCAGTAAAGCGGCTTGCCCAAACAACACTTCCATTAATATTTTTATCGTATATAAACTTTATTTTAGTTCCTTTGATGTCCTCAAAGATTAATGTAAGATTATTAGATAAAATTATTTCGACGTACTCCATTTCACCCATTATCTTATTATGAGGTCTCCATACTTCAAGTTTCATTTCTTTCAAGTTTATCACTCCAAATATCTAATTTTATCTTTGCCACGCCGTCGCGGTCTCCAACCATTTCTTGCCCGGACAAATTTGTCCCTTCTACTAAGCTCTGATGCAGGAATGGTGCCTGATCCCACACACTTAAAGCTTTAATAAATGTGGGGTCAGGTACCTATTTTTTTAATGGGTGGGTGGGGTATCAAATAACTGATTCCCTTTCATTTGCAGTAAATCCGTCAATTTTAGGACAACTAGCACCGTCAATTTCCTGATAAAGTAGAACGTCATTAACACTTTAAACTATAAAGAACAGGGGATATAAACGGCAAGAAAAATAAGTGGGAGTTATCCATATTAATACAGTTATTAATCACTATCGGGTTAATACTTTTAAATTAATCCCCGTAGATAGGTGGTATTCTCTACCCAGAACTGACCATTTAGTAAGATAAAATTCCTTACCAGTTTTATCATTCTTTGGTAAGATTTATATAGTTATAATAAAAAATTTTAAGGGTGATAAATTTGGGGAAATATAATTTAGATAGTGGAGAAGTAAAATATATTCCAATATCCGAACCAATTAAAGTGACTTTTCATGGAGCTAATATTGAATTATGGGAAATCGCACTTGTAAATTTGAGTTTACATAGAATGATAAACAAAGTAGCTATTGACCTTATTGAAAAAGAATATGGCATAGAGTTTTTTTCAGAGAGAATAAATCCTGAATATGCTAACAAACATATTCTCACACACAAAATACCGAGGGTAATAAAAACAAAAGTTGAAAGGGTAGATAATGGATCGTTAATTCAATATATTCAATTGTTAGTAATAGATTTGAATGATTTTGCAACAAACCAACCCTTTAATGCTAGTGTTTTGGCATCACTTACAGCCACATTTATTTCTTCGCTTGGTAATGTCGTTTACAAAAGATATAAAGGTTCTAAAATTACTCCGAGTAAAAAATTAGAAAAAGAGACAATTATTGATGTTGGACCTAATATAAGGACTTTAGGAAATGATTTAGCAAAAACAGGCGAACCATTTACAATAGACGTTGAGAAACGTAATGATTCTGAATATAGAGTTACTATTGAATATGGAAAGAAAGAAGGACCAGAAGGGAAAAAAGAAGACTAATAATATTAGTATAGGTGAAGTTTTATTAATTCAGGTAATAAAGTAATCAATATCTTAATGTTGCTTTTTTTATTTAATAAGATACGGTTCCTCGATTTACATGGAATTTTTCAGCAATGGAAAGGAAAGTGAAGCCCTCATTACGTAGTTCAATCATTGTAGTAAAAGTTCATTGTTAACTTTCCAAGAAGGTACTTGACCCCATACACTTTAAAGCTTTAATAAACGTGGGGTCAGGCACCTATTTTTTAAATATCTAATTAAAGAATGGTTCCTGACCCCAAACACTTTACAGAAAGGGGGGGCAAATATTTTTTTGAATATAAAAGAAAACCTTCCTTCTTAGTAATAGTTGTTTCTTGATCGATTCAACTAATTAAACAAATTGTAGGAGGGTTTTCTTTTTTTATGTCTTTTTACAATTTTCAGGAGTTTGTTCAGCGGCCTATGACCGTCCCCCTGGCTCTAATTAATTTGGTTATTGCATGTTGAGCACGTTACTGTATGTTTTTGTCTTGTGGTTAAATGACTGTTCGCCCCCCTCTAAAATGGTAAGGATGTGCCGAATAATCACTCGATCACCTGGATATCCCTTTTTCACCAACCACCCATTTGTGTTATTTGATTCTAATATTATTACTTGTTCAGCATCAGCATTAGTTACAATAGTAGAGCTATGAGTAGAAATGATTACCTGTCTAGCGTTCTTTATCTTTTTTAAACTTTCTACTAAATTCTTATAAATATATTGATTGTCTAGATTATCCTCAGGTTGATCTATTACAAGTGGAGTACTATCTTGAGACATTTCACCAAAATTAAACAGGAAAGTAAGTATTGCTACTACTTTTTGTCCAAGCGACAATGTTTCAATCTCCATCATTTGAACGCTGTTTGATTGAACCGATTCTTTTGAATTGATATTAAATTGTAATGTGTAATCATCTTGTAAGTTCAAAAATCTGGATAAACTCACAATCATTTTATCTATATCTCTGAATACTCTTGCCTCAATACTGTTATAAACTTTCCTTAGATTATTACTACTGATTTCTTCATATCCTCCCATACTTCTGGTTGAAACGAAACTACTTATCTTTAAAACCTCTTCAAGCGCATTATGTTTTTTGTTTAGCAGTAAATCAATGAACTGTAAATAATTCATTTTTTTCACTATTGTATAAAGATATTTTTCAATATCGTCCCATCTTAAATAAGTATTAGCCACATGTGATTTACCACTTATATCCAGAATATTTAAATATTCAGCTGGATCCAAACTTGTTGTAGAACTAGTAACTTGAATCAATTTTGTGTTTATTTTATTAAACTCTTCAATAACAGTGTAAACTTGTTTGTTTCTTTCAGCTAAATCTTTAATGATATTATTAATCTCAAGTCTTAATATCTTTCTAAAATTATTTTTGTTAGATTGTTCTAGTCTAGATATATATTTATTTATTGAATTAAACTTACTACCATTTAATATTATTTCCCTTATAAAATCACTTACTTTACCAGAATTAATTTGTTCTATTATATTATTAATAGAAAAACTCTTTTTATACACTTCACTCAGTAAGTTATCTGTGTAATCCTGATTGAGCTTCGCAAACTTGATTTCTTCCTTACCCAAATTTGTTACTTTATACAAATCGACCCAATGCGGTGCTAAACTAATACCTTTTTCTGTTTCAACACCTTCTTTAAATGCCTTTTCTAAGAAAAATGACTCAGTGTAACCAGTCATACCAATTTGGGGAATAAATTGTAAAATATAATCGTCGCCTTTGTAATAAAATAAAACATAGATAATTTTATTCCTAGAAATGAATTTAAGTTTATTCCTATCTTTAACTTCTAAGGTGAATACTGTCTCTAAAATATTTAAAACGGTACTTTTACCAACACCACGGCCACCAATTATACAATTTAAATCTCTAGAGAAATCCACTATAAATGGTGCACTTGGATCATCCTTACCACTTAGAAATCCACCTTCTTCCCCAGGCACTATATAAAGACCTTTTATAAATCTATCGTTATAAATTGGTTTATCTCTATATACACATACCTTGTGATCAATAAAAGCTTTTTTTAAAGAGTTATAATTAATAGAATTAAATTTTATCCATGAGTTCCGAGTGCCAACTTGGCTTAGCTCATGTGAGTCACCTTCATTAATAAAACAAAACTTATTTGCTGCATTTGAACAAAAGGCTTCAATCCTTTGTATTGTTTTTGTATTGCTATCAGAATTAGTTAAACCAATAACAAATAACATGTCAGAACCAAATAATGACCTTTTATATAGGTCCGTACCTAATAATTGATTTGAGTTAATATGAGCAATGTAAGCTATACCATTGGTGTCGCTTACTCTTTTAATCATATCTAAACAGGAAATATATGTACCATCTTCTTCAGAATGAATATATTTATCAACAAACTGTTGGACTATTAAATAATTATCCTCATTAAATATCGCAACTAAGTGTAACTGCTAGACTAAAGTGAACAGTTTTTGCTCGACAAAAATGAACACTTTTTCACCCATAATAACCTCCGTTA
>NZ_JASHIV010000011.1:0-157400 GCF_030733525.1 Bacillus sp. MMSF_3328
CTAAAGTGGCTGAACTGCCTTTCAAATATAGGTGTTAACCTTTGAACCATGGCTTGCTGAATCACTCGGTCCGTCACAGTAGGAATCCCAAGTTGTCGTTTTCCACCATTAGCTTTTGGTATCTCAACCCTTCTAACTGGCTGAGGTTTGTATTTTCCTTCTCGTATCAGTTGAATAATCTCTTGTCCATTTTCCCTCAAATATAGGCGAGTAGCTTCTATATCTTTCTCATCGACACCTGCTGCTCCTTTGTTTCGTTTAACCTTTTTAAAAGCAAGGTCAAGGTTTTCAGTATCAACGATACGGTCAATTAATGTTTGGTTACATTCCATATTGTTTCCATGCTCTTGAGATTGCACAAAAGTAACTCCACGCTAGTTTAAGGTTTCCAGCTTTCCGAGCTTTCTGCCTTAAACCAGATTTGTTGGCTGTGTCATCGTTCTTTTGTAAAGTTCTCTAACATGGTAGCTCCTTTCGTTCCGCCCTTCTCAACAAATCGTTGATACTATGGCTTCTGCTGACTTCTCTTAGTTCAGCTGCTTATCACTAAGCAGGTTCTCCTTCCGGAGGTTTCTAAGAGACCTCCCGGGGTAAGTTCATCCACTTTCTCCTCATATATCTGCCACATTTATGTCTGTTCCATCCGGGGATATTTTGGACTTTGTTTTGTTTTGCAAACTCGTCCTGAAACAGTCCACCTCAAATGTGATTCGTGTACCTCAGACCGAGGATTTGCCTAGGGCTTCCTTCAGATTCCACGTCGCCATGGACACCCTTGCCTTCAGCTAATGGTTCGCATATCCCAACGCCCATAGCGGACTTGCACCGCCTAGTTGATGAACATGCCCGGCACACAAAAAAACCAGCCGCATTTCCGCGGCCGGTCCCATTAATTCGGATTATAATCTTCCGGTCTTTCTTCTGTCTGTTTGAAATAGTAACGGATGGCTTCTCCGATCCGGGCAGAGGCGTTTCCGTCTCCGTACGGGTTGGTGGCTTTGGCCATTTTTTCGTAGGCTGCCCGGTTTGTGAGAAGTTCTGTTGCCATTTCATAGATCGGCTGTTCTTCAACACCGGCAAGCTTGAGAGTGCCGGCATCGATTCCTTCTGGCCTTTCTGTTGTATCACGCAGGACAAGCACAGGAACACCGAGTGACGGAGCTTCTTCCTGGACTCCGCCTGAATCGGTAAGGATCAGCTCTGCCCTGGAGGCGAAGTTATGGAAGTCGATGACATCCAGCGGTTCGATCAGGTGGATGCGTGGGTCGTTTCCAAGGATTTCGTCCGCCACTTCCCTTACAGCCGGGTTCAAGTGGACAGGATATACCACTTGGATATCCTGCTGCTCTTCCACGATCCGCTTGATTGCCTTGAACATATTCCTCATCGGCTGACCAAGGTTTTCACGGCGGTGGGCCGTCAGGAGGACAAGTCTGTCATGGCCAAGCTTTTCAAGCACTTCATGCGAGTAGGCATCCTTGACGGTCGTTTTCAGCGCATCGATGGCTGTGTTGCCTGTCACAAAGATGCTTTCATTTTTCTTGTTTTCCCGGAGAAGGTTTTCTGCAGACATGGCTGTAGGCGAGAAGTGGATATCTGCCATGACGCCTGTCAGCTGGCGGTTCATTTCTTCCGGGAACGGAGAGTACTTATTCCATGTACGCAGACCTGCTTCCACGTGGCCAACCGTGATCTGGTTGTAGAAAGCAGCAAGGCTTGCGATGAAAGTCGTAGTTGTATCACCGTGGACAAGGACGATATCAGGCTTCGCTTCCTTCATGACCTTATCAAGGCCTTCAAGCCCTCTGGTCGTTACATCGACCAGCGTCTGGCGGTCTTTCATGATATTCAGGTCATAATCAGGCGTGATGCTGAAGATACCCAGCACCTGGTCAAGCATTTGGCGGTGCTGCGCCGTAACCGTAACGATCGATTCAAAGTGTTCCGGGTGCTTCTGAAGTTCAAGGACGAGCGGAGCCATCTTGATGGCTTCCGGCCTTGTCCCGAAAATAGTCATGACTTTAATAGGACGATTCATGTAAGACACCTCTTCTTATTTAGTTCCAAACAAACGGTCGCCAGCGTCGCCAAGGCCTGGTACAACATAGCCTTTTTCGTTCAGCTTTTCGTCAAGTGCAGCAATGTAGATGTCTACGTCTGGATGTGCTTCTTTCACTGCTTCCACACCTTCAGGGGCAGCAACCAGGCACATGAATTTAATGTTTTTTGCGCCGCGTTTTTTTAAGGAATGCATCGCTTCAATGGCAGATCCGCCTGTCGCAAGCATTGGATCGACTACGATGAAGTCCCTTTCCTCTACATCGCTTGGCAGCTTGGCATAGTATTCAACCGGCTGAAGTGTTTCCGGATCGCGGTAAAGGCCGATATGCCCTACCTTGGCAGCAGGGATCAGCTTCAAGATGCCGTCCACCATGCCGATTCCCGCACGCAGGATTGGCACGATTCCAAGCTTTTTGCCGGAAAGGACATTTGATTTTGTTACGCTGACAGGAGTTTCAATTTCGATTTCTTCCAAAGGCATGTCGCGTGTGATTTCAAAGGCCATAAGTGTTGCGACCTCATCAACCAGTTCGCGGAACTCTTTCGTGCCAGTGTTTTTTTCTCTGATGTATGTAAGCTTGTGCTGAATGAGCGGGTGATCAAAGACGTATACTTTTGCCATTGAAAATCTCTCCTTTATTCTTCGCTATGTTTCGTTTACACTTCGTCTAATTTTACAGAAAAATAAATGCAAGGGCAACTGAGAGCAGAAATTGTTAATAATTCGTAATGAGTCTTCGCTGCTCTCCGCAAAAAGAGCCCCCCGCAAAGGAAGGCCCTCCATTTTAAAGCTCTTTATAAAGGATGAATCTGCCTGTGAGTTCCTCAACACGGCTGCTTGCTTCTGCAAGCTTTGCTTCGTCTTCATGGTTCTTGAGGGTGAAGGCAATCAGGGATGCGATTTCCTTCATCTCTTTCTCGCCGAAGCCGCGGGAAGTGACTGCAGCTGTTCCGATGCGGATGCCGCTGGTAACAAACGGGCTTTCCGGATCGAATGGAATCGTATTTTTATTAACAGTGATGCCGATTTCATCAAGCACCTTTTCAGCCACTTTGCCTGTCAGGCCAAGGGAGCGGAGATCGATCAGAAGAAGGTGATTGTCCGTACCGCCGGAAACGAGGTCGATGCCTTCCTCTTTCAGTCCTTCTCCCAAAGCTTTAGCGTTATTAATGATATTTTGCGCATAATCCTTGAAGCTGTCCTGCAGTGCTTCGCCGAATGCAACAGCCTTGGCTGCAATCACGTGCATCAATGGGCCGCCCTGGATGCCAGGGAAGATAGACTTATCGATCTTCTTCGCGAATTCTTCACGGCAAAGGATCATGCCGCCGCGCGGTCCGCGCAATGTTTTATGTGTAGTGGTTGTTACAAAGTCAGCATATGGCACAGGATTTTGGTGGAGTCCCGCTGCGACCAGGCCGGCAATATGGGCCATGTCGACCATCAGGTAAGCACCGATTTCATCGGCGATTTCCCGGAAACGCTTGAAGTCGATTTCACGCGGATAGGCACTTGCACCGGCTACAATCAGCTTCGGCTTATGCTCGCGCGCTTTTTCAAGGACATCATCATAATTGATTCGGTGCGTTTCTTTATCCACCCCGTATTCAACAAAGTTGTACTGGATGCCTGAAAAGTTGACAGGGCTGCCGTGGGTGAGGTGTCCGCCATGGGACAGGTTCATGCCAAGGACAGTATCCCCTGTTTCAAGGATCGTGAAATAAACAGCCATATTCGCCTGCGCGCCTGAGTGAGGCTGGACATTGGCATGCTCTGCCCCGAAAATCTGCTTCGCACGGTCGCGCGCCAGATTTTCCGTCACATCGACATGCTCGCAGCCGCCATAATAGCGTCTGCCCGGATAGCCTTCGGCGTATTTATTGGTCAATACAGACCCTTGCGCTTCCATCACCGCTTCACTGACAAAATTCTCGGAAGCTATTAATTCGATCTTCGTTCTCTGGCGCTTCAATTCATCCTGAATCGATTGAAAAACCTGCTCATCCTGCTGTGCTAAATGCTTCATTGTAATCCTCCCTTTTTGAAAAACTACATATGTATGCTTTTTTTTGTAAAATCCTCTTACATTCTATCATGTTTTGGTTTTAAAAAGGAACCCAACTTCAACACCCCGCCAAAAACAGGCGGGGCTCTTTGATTATTCCGTCCAGTTCCAGTAATCCATCTCGCCAAGCTGGGCGCCGCGCAGCTCTTTTACCTCTCTCAGCTTCAGCAGCTCCTTGACTGGCCCCGTTACAACAGCTCCGTATACCTGAAAGCCATTTTCTTTCAGATAAGCATGCCTTTCTTCAAGATAGCCTAGTCCGAGGAATCTCTCATAATAGCTTTTCCGCTCTTCTTTTAGAAGCTTCTCCATCTGTCCGAGCATCAGCTCCTTATTTCTGCCGAGCATTTCCTGTGTAAACTCGTATTCACTTTCTGACATGCGGTCATTGCTGATTTCCCTTCCGCCCGTCAAACCGAAGGCAGGAATCGGAGAAATGGAATTGCCGCCGCTGCCTTTGTTTCCTTTAAAAGTCTTTAATTCCCCTGTATACAAAGGCATCCACAGGACATCCAAGTCATACGGCTCAAGGAGAGCGAAGAGCTCCTCCGGCTCCATAAACCGGTCTGTCGAAAAAGCTGCCTCTGCCACCGTTCCCTCATGAACCTTATCCAAGGCCTCCCAAATGCCATTATCGTCCTCGGCATCCAGTTTCCCTCCTGTCTTCGGGTCTTCAGGAAAGTAGAAACGGAAACCCCCTTCCTGATCTGGCTGATAATAGGAAAGCGTGCGCGCCGAATAGCTGTTCAATAACCCTTTCCTGATCTGCATTTCACCCGCTGGCTGTTCTTCTTTGCCGACTCGCCTTGTTACAGGATAAGAAATCTTCTGTGTGAAAAATGGTGTGATTTCCGACTGTGCGAATCCGCCAAAGTCTTTATGGATATTCGGCTGGGTCCAATCCATCGCCAGCTGGGTGTAAAAAATATGTTTCCGATCCAGGTGCAGGCTGTCATAGCTGATTGTGACGGCCAGCATATATATCCAGAAGATAAATAATGCAGCAATCAGGACTTTGACTACTCGGAAAGTCAGGGCAAAACGGTATTTCGTCAGGATTTTCTTTTCTTTATCAGGGCTCCAGTCTGCCATCCTTTTTCCATCCTTTCTTTTCTGCGATTACAGCGAGCTTTTTCCTGGCACGATGAAGATCAACCTTCACCTGGCTTTCTGTCAGGTCAAGCGCTTCCTGTATTTCCTTATAGCTGAAATGCTCATATTCTCTTAAATAGAGGACCGTCCGGTATTTTTCCGGCAGCAGCCTCAGCATGTCAGCGGCGTCCTGCTCCAGCTCGGCAGCCAGGGCTTCTTCTTCCGGCAAGCCGTATGGGCTGAGCATCTCTTCTTTTGAAAAAAGATAGTCTGCAAACGGCACCCATTTGCGCCGCTGCCGTTTTCGCCATTCGTCCAAGTAGGCATTCCGGGCCACCTTGAACAGCCAGGACCGCACATCCTCCTGCTGGTAAAAGGAGAGTGAAACAGTTGCACGCACGAAAGTTTCCTGGACAAGTTCTTCGGCCAGATGGTCTGAGCCGGAAAGCTTGAGCAGGTAGTAGTAAAGTGGTTTTGCATAGTGTGAGTATAGGTCATCGAGTTTTTCTTTTCTGCGGGCGTCCAACTGTTTTTTCCCTCCTTTCTTTGAATGGCTATAATGATAACGCAGGGGGTTGCTATTTGTTACAGGTTTTTTAGGAAAAATAAAAAACAGCCTTGGAATGGCTGCTAAATACATAGATTTATATTTATTTATGGAGCTGTTGATTTCCGTTCCAGGCACTTTACTTTCCGCGGGGCGGAGTTGAGCCTCCCCGCGCTGCGCGCTGTGGGGTTCAACTTTTCCGCTATCTCCCACAGGACGTTGAATCCGCTCCTTCGAAACTTCATCGCACGAAGAAAATGCGCAGCATTTTATGAGGAGTCTTCGTGCCTTCCGCTCCAATCAACAGAGTTTTAATAATTTTTTGCAGGTTTGCGGTACCAGGCAGTCTCTCTACAAATCAAAAAGGAGTACGTGTAATTTTACCCGTACTCCTTTCTCTAAAAAAGATATCTTTCATCTTAACACGATTCATTCTCCGGCAGCCTCTCATACACGGCGCGCCTTCCGCCGATGAGTTTTGGTCTTGTGGAGGCGAGGGTGACGTGGGCGCTGCCGATGCTTTTTTGTTTGGTTCTGATTGGAACTGCTACATGCTTCAGGTGCATGCCGATGAGGGTGTCGCCGATGTCGATGCCGGCGTCGGCCTTGATGAATTCGACGACGGCCGGGTCCTTGAATTGCCTGTATGCATATGAGGCCATGGCACCTCCGGCCTGGCGCACCGGTACGACTGATACTTCCTCAAGATTCTTCTGATCCGCAGTCTGCCTTTCCACAACGAGCGCCCTGTTCAGATGCTCGCAGCACTGGAAGGCGAGTCTGGCCCCTGTCCGTTCGGCAAAATTCTTTAGCTCTTCAAAGAGGATGGCCGCGGCTTCATCTGTGCCGGATGTGCCGATCCTTTTGCCGATTACTTCACTTGTGCTGCAGCCGACCACAAGCACGCTGTTTTCGTTAAGCGCCACCTGTCCGCCGAACTCATCCAGGATTTCTCTCAATTCAGTCTGAATCTCTTCGAACATGGTATCACCCTTCCAGTTGCTTATAGATCTTCGTAGGTTTTGATTTTTCCGATCCGGTTCGCATGGCGTCCGCCTTCAAACTCGGTTTCAAGCCAGGTTTTCGCTATTTCCCGGGCAAGTCCCGGTCCGATCACACGCTCGCCCATGGCAAGGATATTGCTGTCATTATGCTGGCGGGTCGCTTTGGCACTGAATACATCATGGACCAGTGCACAGCGGATGCCCTTCACCTTGTTGGCGGAAATGCTCATTCCAATCCCTGTCCCGCAGATCAGGATTCCTTTATCAAATTCGCCTGATGCCACCTTCTCCGCTACAGGAAGCGCATAGTCCGGATAATCAACGGAGACGCCGCACTCGCAGCCGAAATCTTCATATTCAATGCCCATTTCTTCCATCAAATGTTTCATTTCTTCGCGGATATTCACTCCGCCATGATCTGAAGCAATTGCAACCTTCATTACAAGAACCTCCTAAATAAACACGATTTCTTCCTTTATTTTGACACAAGTAAGCTGAAATAGAAAGCTGGCCGGACTGTTTCTGCTGCTAAAAAAATTACAGAAAGGTAACGCCTATTCACTGAAACTGTAAACAATGCTTAACGATTTTTTTCCCGCTGCCATTTACAATTACCAATGAAGACAAACCAAAGAAAGAAGGAATTCAAATGAAAAAGAATCTATTCAAAGGCCTTGCTGCCGCTTCTGTGCTGATGGCAGGATTGTCCTTCCATTCAGCAGGTGCATCAGCAGACGTTTTCACCGATACTTTCGGGAAGCTCCAGCCAAAACTGAATGTTGAACAAAAACTAAATGTCGTCATTGAATATGCAGATGCGCTTACCCATGCAAAAATCAAATACAAATACGGCGGCACATCAGAGAAGGGATTTGATGCCTCCGGTTTTGTTCAGCATGTGTACGGCAAAGCAGGCGTTAAGCTTCCGAGGACTTCTGCCGCAATGCAGCAAACAGGGAAAACCATTCAGAAGAAAGACCTGAAGCCGGGTGACCTTGTCTTTTTTAACACAGCCGGCGGCAGCAGCAAAAAGGCTTCCTTCGTGGGCATCTATGCCGGTCACAATCAATTCTTTGCTGTTACCGTCAAAAAAGGCGTCACCGTTGTAAAGCTGACAGACTCTTATTGGGCGAAGAAATACCTGGGTGCCAAACGGGTTATGTAACCCGGCGGCCTTTCCATCAGGAAGGGCCTATTTCTGTTCCGGCAGTTCATTGACAATCTCTATAAAATGCTGCAGGATCCGGGCGGTCAAACCCCAAATGACCTTATCCTCAAAATAGTAAAAGCATTCTTCCATTGACCTTGTCTGCCAATTATAGTTTTCGCCGCCGGCAATCCGGTCGAAAGGAAAACCGTTTTCCGGTTCCAGCCTGAAATTCATTTTATAAATTTCAGGCTTTGCCTTCAGCAGATAGGAAAGCGGTACGGTGAATACTTCCCCCACCTCTTTCGGGTTCACCTGGAAAGGCCGGGAAGGCTTCAGCATTCCTGCAAAAGGGTAGATGATCATGCCAAACGGGGATACCATATAGTCAAGGGGAACTGTCCCTCTAATTTCATCCATGGGGATTCCCAGCTCTTCGGTTGTTTCCCTGATTGCTGTATGCTTCACGTCCGGATCCGATCTGTCGACCCTGCCCCCCGGAAAACAAATCTCCCCCGGCTGCCTGCGCATTTCCATGGACCGGACCTCAAAAAGGACATGGACACCGTCTTCTTTTTCAATCAGCGGTACGAGAACTGAATAGTTTATGAATTTATTGCTTCCCAGGATGGCCGGTGTCCTGCTGCCCAATCCTGCGATAATCTCCTCTATATTCATTCACCCATCCACCTCCATTTATATTTATATCTATTCCCCTATTTATCCATCAGCAAAATCGCCTGCTGTGAAATAAAGAAGAATCCCCGCTTGTGCCGCAGAGATTCTTTCTTGTTGTTTAAACCCTGAACTTGGTGATCGTTTCCTTCAGCTTTTCCGCCTCATCCTTCAATTCAAAAGCAAGCTTCTCCACATTGGAAATGACCATTGATTGATTTTCAGTTGCAGAGGCGACCTCCTGGGCTCCGGCGGATGTTTCCTCCGCGATGGCTGCCACTTCCTGCGACTGGGTGGCAGAATGGCGGATGCCTTCCATCTGCTGCTCCACCAGGCTCGAAATCGTTGTGACAGACGAAGCCATCTGGTTGACGGTATTCGTCATTTCACCGATGACCTGATTGGTTTTGACTCCTTTTTTCCCCTCGGCCGATGCCGTTTCGACCTGGTCCGTAATTTGCCTAACAACATTTTGGACTTCATTCTGGATGTTTTTAATCAATTCGGAAATGCCCTGGACCGCTTTGGCGCTTTCATCAGCCAGCTTCCGGACTTCCTCTGCCACGACGGCAAAGCCTTTGCCGTGCTCACCTGCACGCGCAGCCTCAATCGAAGCGTTCAGCGCCAGCAGGTTGGTCTGAGCTGCAATATCTCCCACCAGCTGGATGATCTGCTCTACCTTCGCAGCATTATCTTCGAGGCGCTTGACGGTCTGCAATGATTCCTGATTATCTTCCGCCAGCTTGGTAATTCCAGTTACAAGAGAGTGGATGACTTTCTTCGATTCATTCAGATCATCGACTAGCTCACCGGAAACCTGCTGGGACGTTTTCGCCTGCTGCTGTACTTCTTCAGCAATTCTTGTTGCATCCTCGACCGACTCGGCAGTCGCCTGAATCGACACAGCTGAGCTGTCGGCACCCAGTGAAATCTCGCCGATTGTCCTGGAGATGCTTGCAGCCTGCTCGGCAGCAGCTGATGCTTCCTGTGAAATGCTGATTACTTTATCATTGGTATGCTGAAAATTTTCATCGATTTTCGCGACCATTTCCCGGAGATTTGAAAGCATATGGTTGAACGCCGCTCCGAGGGAACGGATTTCATCATCTGATTTGGAAAGCTCCGCGTCTTCCCTGATATCGCCTTCTGCCGCTTTCAGAGCTGTCTTCTCCAGCTTTTGCAGCGGTTTCGTGATAAAGCCGGCCGCAACGAATGTCAATACACCGGACCACATGGCCCCAAGAGAAAGCGTGATAATGTTAAAAGCCGCTTCCCCGAACGGCAGATACTCCTTCACAATTGGATAAAGACCATAAATGAACACCGCACTCGTGGTGTAGGTAATGAATGCCAGTATGGTCGTTAACAGCACAAGCTTTTTTCTCAACCCGAACTTATAGCGCTTCTTCTCCATAATTGCCCCCTGGTCGTTACTTCTCTAATTTGTTAATAATCTGTTCAATATGCTTTTTCAGTTCATTAAAGGTTTCTCTGTATATTTCAAGGCTTCCGCCGAATGGATCAAGGATCTCACCGCCTTGTTCCCCTGCAAACTCTGTCAGTGTAAAGGTTTTGCCCTCTGCTCCCTCAAACATGCTGACCACATTCCATTTATGCCCGGACGTCATCGTCAAAATGACATCTGCCCACTCAACCAGCTCTGCCGTCAGTGCGCTCGAGGTATGTACATGGGCAATCCCCTGCTCCTCAAGAACCTGCTTAGCATGTGCGGAGGCCTGTCCCCCATTGGCAGCAAACACACCAGCAGACTTCACCTCAATCCCCGGAAGCTCCCTGCTCTTCAAAATAGCCTCTGCCATCGGGCTCCGGCAAGTGTTACCAGTACAAACAAACAATACGCGTCTCATCGATGCAGCCCCCTTTCCCTCCATTATAAGCCAATTGTCACAGTTTCAATAGACAAGCATGGAAAAATTTATAGAAAGTTCACACGAAGTGCGGAAGGGGCTTGCTCAGAGCCGACAAGCATAAGGCGCTTAGGAATAAAAGGCGTTCTTTGCCTTTAATTCCTAAGTGACTTATGACTCGAGGCTCTAGCCCCTGGAGCCGGACATACCGAAATGCGGAGACGGCTTGCCCAGGGCCGACAAGCATAAGACGCGCTAGAATAAAAGGCGTTCTTTGCCTTTAATTCCTAAGTGACTTATGACTCGAGGCTCTAGCCCCTGGAGTCGGACAAACCGAAATGAGAAGACAGCTTGCCCAGTAAAAGGAACGCAACATAAAAAGACACCCGCCAGGATGCCTTTATTTTCTGCAATGAATGAATAGCCTCCCGCATTAAAAAAATGGCCATAACAGCTTTATGCCGAAAGCGAGGAGGATGGCTCCGCCGAGTGCTTCGCTGTAGGATCCAAGCCATCCCTGAACCTTGCGTCCGGCCAATAGCCCTGCCCATGTCAGAATCGCCGCGGCTGCACCGAAACATACCAGGACAAGCGCTGTTTTCGCTCCATAAATTCCAAGAGAGAGACCGACCGAAAAGCTGTCCAGGCTGACACTCAACGCAAAAATGAGCAGGCCGAAACCAACGGGTGTAATCAAGCTTGAATCATCATCCTTGATGCTTGACCAAATCATCTGGGCACCGAGCAGCAGCAGCAGCCCTCCCCCGATATAGGCCGCAATAGAGCCGAACTGCTCCGATAGGAACCTGCCGGCAATCATTCCTAACAGCGGCATGAAGACATGGAAAAGACCGATCGTTATTCCTATTTTAAAAATTTGCCTCAGGCGCAGCTCGAACATGCCCATGCCAAGCCCGACCGAAAAAGCATCCATCCCGAGGGCAAACGCCATTAACATCAACGTAATAAGTTCCCCAAAAAACGAAGTCATCCATTCTCCTCCTTGGACTTGCTAATTCAGCATATGCACGTCCAAGGGGAAATAGAATTAGAAAAGTAGAGGCGACTGTTCTATCGAGGAACGCGGACTAAGTACGCCACGTCCTGTGGCAACGTCCGCATGACCCGCATCCTGCGCGCCTCATGCATAAGACGAGCAGGACGGAAGGTTGTTCTGTAACCTTCTGGCCTGCTTGGCTTATGACTCGAGCACCTAGGAGCCGGAGCTGGACAATAGAAAAGCGGAGGCGACTGTTCTATCGAGGAACGCGGACTAAGTACGCCACGTCGTATGGCAACGTCCTCATGACCCGCTTCCTGCGGGCCTAAAAAATGCCAGGCACCTCCCGCGGACAAATCACATTGAAATGTCCACAGACGGTGCCTGGCACTAAAATTATTTAATGATTCGATGGCCTGCTGCTTTGAGAAGCCGGTTCATAATTGCTTCACCGACACCTTCTGCGGGGAAGGATTCGCTGAAGATCACATCCACTCCAGAGCTGTTGAAGCTCCGTAATGCTTCGTAAAGTGAGGCTGCCACTGTTTCCAGATTCGCTCTCCTGCCGCATATAAATGTAAAATCGCTGTCGTAAAATTTTTCATTTTCGGCCGTTGTAAGCACACCGGCTTTCAGGCCTTCCGCATGCTGTTCGTTCACCAATTCCTGAATCCGTTCCCTTGTTCCTTCTACTATATATAAGGGAGCATCAGGTGCATAATGCCGATACTTCATGCCTGGGGAGCGCGGCGCCTCCTTCTCATCGGCAAGCGCAGGATCGGCCGCTACCTCTCCCACTACCTGCTCGAGCTGCTCTTTCGTCACTCCGCCAGGTCTCAGGATGACCGGAATCCCTCCCGTACAATCCAGGACAGTGGATTCAACACCTACTCCGGTAGGACCGCCATCCACAATTCCTGCAATCCTCCCGTTCAAATCTTCCTCCACATGTCCGGCAGTAGTCGGGCTGGGCCGCCCGGACCTGTTCGCGCTTGGAGCGGCTACCGGAACGCCGCTTTCACGGAGAATGGCGAGAGCCACCGGGTGATCCGGCATCCTGATTCCGACCGTATTCAGCCCTGCCGTTGCTGTCTCTGAGAGCTGCCCGTCTTTTTTATTGAATATAATTGTCAGCGGACCTGGCCAAAAGGCTTCCATCAGCTTATCTGCACTAGCCGGGACACTTTCCACAATCCCCTCAAGCTGCTCCCTGTCCGCAATATGAATAATGAGGGGGTTGTCAGAAGGTCTGCCCTTCGCTTCAAATATCTTCTTGACTGCTTCGTCATTTCTTGCATTTCCACCAAGTCCGTAAACAGTCTCAGTCGGAAAGGCAACCGTCTCATTTTGGGCTAAAAGAGCAGCTGCCTGTTTAATCTGTGGATAATCATTTAAACTATCCACATTTTTATCCACTGACCAAATTTCTGTCTTCATTGTTATGCCCACCTTCAATACTGTTCAAATTCTGTGTGGTATACCCTTTGTTTCAGCTTTTAAACCACAATCACTTTTGAAAGTATAAAAGAAGATGGAGGATAACTCAAGTTTTGTCCACAATTTGTGTATAACTTTTCGATAATAGTGGATAACTTTGTGGATATATCCACAATTCATAATGAAAGCTTCAGGAATGAAAAGTTATCCACAGTTAGAATATGCTGGACATGGGCGGAACTGTACAGTTCTTCCGGAAGCTCGCTTTTTTCATCCTGAAAGCCAAGCAGTTTGAAGAACTCTGCTGCTCCTTTTTTATTTGTCGCCATATATAGTGACTCGAGTTCCCTTTCCCTCGCAAGCCGCAGAATCTGCTCCACAAGCAGCAGCAGATCTTTTTCAGATGCTCTTTCCGAAAGTACCAGTGAGCGGAGGAGGCCCACACTTCCTAGAGGCTCAATGCCTAATGTCGCTTTAATATTTTCCTCTTCATCTTCCATAAGCAAGAAATAATTGATAGAATCAGAAATGCCTTCTGTCCCCAGATTGGCTTTTTCCAAAAACGCGGCCAGTTTATTTTCGTCTCCATTTTGTGCACAGCGGATCATTGTCTCCATACGCTCACCCCACTAAGATTTTGTAATCTAGTAATATATCTATGGGGCGCGGGAAAAAGTAGAACATAAAAAGAATAAAAAAACACGGCAGCCATCAGTTAACGGGCTGCCGTGCTATCTGGAATCTTTCAATTTAAACTTCCTTTACACTATAAACTTAGTCGTTGTTGTTTCTTGAATTTCCGCCTTTTTCACCAATTTCGCGGTAGAAGTCTTTATCATGGTTTTCAGAAGTTGCTTCTCCGCCTTTTTGGCCGATCTCCTGGTAGAATTCCTTGTCATGGTTCTCAGAAGTAGCTTCTCCGCCCTTTTTACCGATTTCCTGATAGAATTCCTTGTCATGGCTTTCAGCAGTAGCTTCTCCGCCTTTTTGGCCGATTTCCTGATAGAATTCTTTGTCATGATTTTCAGATGTTGCTTCTCCGCCTTTTTTACCGATCTCTTGATAGAATTCTTTGTCATGGTTATTGCTGGTTGCTTCTCCGCCTTTGCGGCCTCTTTCCTCGCGGGACATTTTATCGTTGTTATTGTTGTTTGCCATGTCTTCCATCTCCTTTTCAGTAATTGTTGTTTTGGCTTACACTCCTTTAATATCCGCTTCTCCCAGAATCAAACATGCTCCCAGCATCTGTAAAAGGCTTGTCATGCACTTGTAACAATGGCATCAGCTTCTCTTGTGCCGTTTTTCCTACAAAAAGAAAAGCCGCTCTATGAAAAGAGCAGCATACTATCCGAAGATTTTATCCCATAATTCTTTGATAAAAAACTTAACTTCCGGCTTTTCTTCCTCTTCTTTAACAAAGACCGGCTCTTTTTCGCTAGATGGTTCTTTAGACTTACTATCTTCCAGCACATTCCCATCTAGTTCTTTTTTACCAACTTCTCCTTTTTCCTGATTTTCCTCTTCGAATCCATCACTTACAGCTACTCCATTCGAGAAATCAAGGAAGCATAGAGGAGGAAAAAGAACACACCACCAGTTCGCTCCATCGCCTTCACCAAGTGTGATTAAAATTGCTTCGTATTCGCCGGCAGGATATAGAAACTGGCCATAGAGCTTAGTAGGAAAATCCACTTTGCCGAAATTGGCTTTAACTGTCTGATCTGAATTTTCTTCTTCTACCACGTTCTCTGCTATCTCCTGGATTTCCGGCAGGCGCGACTTGATTAATGAACGGGCTTCTTCTATTGAAGTCAGTTCGCTGACCCATTCAGTGATTTCCTTATTGACTGCGTCCCTCACCAGCCGTTTCAGCGCCTGGTCTCCTTCGCTGTCACTGTTTGCGAGGATGCGTAGGCGGATGGCTTCCTGCGGTATGACGAGCGGGTCTTCCGCTGCTACCTCTGTTTTTGGTATGTATAGGCTTAGCATTGTTCCTAAGGATAAGATAATGATATATAATTTCGCTAATGATTTTGCTGTCATTTCCGACACCGTCCCTTCACTAATCCATTGTGGACAGGAAGGGGGATTCTTAAACTAGCAAAATATAAAAAAAAAAATCCCGTGTTTGAGATCTGTCATTTAGATTGCTTATAAATGGGGTCTGTTGATTTCCGTTCCAGGCACTTCGCTTTCCGCGGGGCGGCGCTGAGCCTCCTCACCGCTGCGCGTCTGCGGGGTCTCAGCTTTGCCGCTGCAATCCAGCAGGAGTCTTCGTGCCCTCACGGAAATCAACAGGCTTTAATATTTAGATGGCAGGTTTGTGTTTCATTCGTTTTCAAACGAAGAACAATGGCTTGCTCTTTTATAAAAACTTAGCAATCTTTCTTCACCCCATCAAACTGCCAGCCAATCTCAGCAAAAACCATCCGGTCCTTCCCATTGATGTCGTAGACTATGTCTATGTTGGCATCTGGGAATGCGGTCCGCAGCAGTTCTGATACGGCTTTGCTTTGGCCGGCGCCGACCTCGAAGCCGACGAGTGATTTTTCTTTTAGGACGAGCGGCAGTTCTTCCATGAAGCGTCGGTAGAGGTCGAGTCCATCCTGGCCGGCGAATAGGGCGCGGTGGGGCTCGTTTTCGGTGACGACTTCAGACATCCCTTCCATATCGCTGAGCGGGATATAGGGAGGATTGGATATGATAATATCGAATTTCCGGCTTTCCTCTATGAAAGGCTGCAGCAGGTCTCCTAAAATAAACTCGATTTCAGCACCGTTCTTGTCTGCATTTTCCTTTGCCGTGTCAAGGGAAGGCCCGTACACATCTGTGGCAGTTACCTGGAGGTCAGGCGATTCCAATTTCAGGGTTACCGCAATCGCTCCGCTTCCGGTTCCAATATCAGCAGCCGCAGAGGCAGCCTCTCTGCCGAAAAGCTTTTCCTTCCTCTTCAGGGCTTCCAGCACCAGCTCTTCTGTTTCCGGACGGGGGATGAGGACATTTTCATTCACAAGGAATGTCCGCCCATAAAATTCTTCTTTTCCAATGATATATTGGACCGGCCTGCCGTCCGCGTGCAGCTGAACTGCTTCTTTGAAGGCCCCTTGTATCCTCGTATCCAGCTCTTCCCTCATCTCCGCAAGCAGGCGGGAACGGCTCATATTCAGAAAGTGGCCCAGGAGGATTTCACCCGCGTTGGAATCTCTCCCTGCCGTTTCTAAAAAAGAAGAAGCCCACTTCAGGGCTTCATAAACTTTCATAGGCTGATCAGGCATCTGAAGCTTCCTTCAGCTTGGCTGACTGCTCTTCCATGATCAAGGCATCAATCACTTCGTCCAGCTTGCCTTGAAGAATCTGGTCAAGCTTCTGGATGGTCAGGCCGATGCGGTGATCTGTTACACGGTTTTGCGGGAAGTTGTAGGTGCGGATCCGTTCAGAACGGTCACCGGTGCCCACTGCGGATTTCCGCTGCTGGTCGTATTCCGCCTGTGCTTCCTGCTGGAATTTATCATACACACGGGCACGAAGAACCTTCATTGCCTTTTCTTTGTTCTTGATCTGTGATTTTTCGTCCTGGCAGGAAACAACCGTCCCTGTAGGCAAGTGGGTCAGGCGCACGGCTGACATCGTCGTGTTAACGCTCTGGCCGCCTGGTCCGCTTGAAGCAAATGTATCGACGCGGATATCTTTATCGTGGATCTCGATTTCAACTTCTTCCGCTTCCGGCAGAACCGCAACCGTTGCTGTCGAAGTATGGATGCGGCCGCCAGATTCAGTTTCAGGCACACGCTGAACACGGTGGGCCCCATTCTCGAACTTCAGCTTGCTGAAGGCACCGTTTCCGTTGATGATAAAAATGATTTCTTTGTAGCCGCCGACACCTGTTGAGCTGGCCTCGATCACATCTGTTTTCCAGCCCTGCACCTCGGCAAAGCGGCTGTACATGCGGTAAAGATCACCGGCAAACAGAGCAGCCTCGTCGCCGCCTGCCGCTCCGCGGATTTCCATAATAACGTTTTTATCATCGTTAGGGTCTTTCGGGATCAAAAGGATCTTCAGGCGCGCTTCCAGAGCTTCCACTCTGTCTTCGAGCTCTCCTATCTCTTCCTTCACCATCTCGCGCATTTCTGCATCGAGCTTCTCTTCGAGCATCGCTTTTGCATCCTGGTATTGCCCGCGGACTTCTTTATACTCGCGGTATGCCTCCACCGTTTCCTGGATGCCTGACTGCTCCTTGGAATATTCGCGCAGCTTCTTTGTATCATTAACAATCTCAGGATCGCTCAAAAGCTCATTCAGCCTTTCGTAGCGATCTTCTACAGCTTGAAGACGATCGTACACAGTCCTTCACCTCATTTTGATTCTATTCTATATAAATCGGCTTTCACACCTAAAAAAGCTCATAAATTCATAAAATAAGTCCATTAAACCATCATGCCCATAACATTCTAATTATAGTATACAGCGCATCCCAGGTCAAAACCTAAAAAGCCCCGGAAAACCAGGGCTGGAAGTGCATAGGCAGTGGTATAGGTGACAGGCACCTTTCAAAAAAGAAGTGGTATAGGTGACAGGCACCCAATTCAATACAAACCTACCCAAATCAAGGTCTTCGCACAGAAAGGTGGTACAGGTGCCTGTCACCATTTCAAAGAAGTGGTACAGGTACCTGTCACCATTTCTTCACTTCTCCTACCGCTCACTCAACCGCACTTCAATGTTATACCGTGGAAGGGCTTTGGTGAGTGTTTTGTGCAGTTCGGCCTGGGCCTTGCGTTTTTCTTCGGCTGACAGGCTTTTGTCTGTGTGGGCCGTGACCCACATGCGGCCACCGTTGATCCAGACTTCATCCGGCTCATATTCTGTGTATTGATTGACGACCTGGCGCGCTTTGTCGACATCAGATTGATCGTTGACCCGCCCTCCATCGATATTGAGGAAGTTCGGGTTCTGATCGCTCATCGTCCTGTCGCGGTCATCGTCAGACACTTGATCAAGGCCCCTTTTTACCTGGCCCCCGCCGTCAGTGATCAAGTTTGTCCCATTCTGGTCTTCGTTCTGCTCATGGATCCCCGCCACATTATCATCCTGTGCACATCCTCCCAATAGAGCGGCCAAAAGGACTGCTGCAGCTGCGAAAATGGATTTCATCATTTCAAACACCTCCATTAATAGGTTTTCCTTTCCCGGAGGTGAATCCGCAACCCAAATTCAGGCAGTTTGCTGGAGGAATCCGGCCACTCGGACAGCAAAAAACCCTGCTTTCACTAAGCAGAGCCTGAGCTTTCATCTATTAGGATAACGTACGGGTCGTTTCCGAACTGTTGAGGACATTCGGCGATTTCGGAACTTCGTGGTGGTGGCGGCAGCGCGGCTCATAAGCCTCTGATGCTCCGACAAGAATGACCGGATCATCGTATGAAGCCGGCTTTCCGTTAATGAGGCGCTGGGTCCTGCTGGCAGGCGAACCGCACACTGCACATACTGCCTGAAGCTTTGTCACAAGTTCTGCAATTGCCATCAAAGCCGGCATCTGGCCAAACGGCTCACCGCGGAAATCCTGGTCGAGCCCGGCAGCGATCACCCGGTATCCGCTATCAGCTAAATGCTGAATCACCTTCACAACTTCATCATCGAAAAATTGCACTTCATCAATGGCGATAATCTCCATATCTTCATCAATATGCTTGAAGATGTCCGTTGAATGGCTGATGGGTTTGGCAATGACTGATGTTCCATTGTGGGAGACAACTGCTTCCTCGCTGTAGCGGTTATCGATCTGCGGCTTGAACACAGCTATCTTCTGCTTTGCAAATTGCGCTCTTCTGACACGGCGGATGAGCTCTTCCGATTTTCCCGAAAACATGCTGCCGCAGATAACCTCAACCCAGCCGTGGTGCTTCATTACATACATGAGTGGCCTCTCCTTCCTTGCTAAAGAAAACACGGCGCCAAAGCGCCAATTCCCCTTTTACAACTTACACTTTTTGTTAAAAGTATAAACCTATCTAATCATCATATTCTTCTATCGGCAATAAAAAACAGGCAAGAAGTAAAAACTTGCCTGTTTCTTATCATTATTGCTGTTGACCTTTAAGACCGTATTTTTTGTTGAAACGATCCACACGTCCGCCTGCTTCAGCGAATTTCTGACGGCCAGTATAGAATGGGTGGCATTCAGAGCAAGTCTCAACACGAACCTCATCTTTTACAGAACCAGTTTCAAACTGATTGCCGCAAGCACATGTAACCGTGATTTTCTTGTAATTAGGATGAATTCCTGCTTTCATTTCTTTCATCTCCTTTTGCCCTGAGTCTTGCGAAACAGAGTTATATAGTACGATGCTTGGACACACCGTATAATTCAAAAACACACTGTTGTTATTATAACAAGGACATCATGTTTTTGCAAGATGGGATTTACTGACTTTCAGATTGTGAACAGATCAGGATTGGGAACGCCTGCCGTTCTTCATTTCTTCGCCGAGATTGGCAAAGAACTCCTCATTGGATTTCGTCTGCTTCAGCTTGCGGAGGAACTTCTCAGCAAAATCAGGCGCATCCGACATCGACTTCCTGATCGCCCACAGCTTGTCCAGATGCTCTTTCGGAATAAGCAGCTCTTCTTTCCGTGTACCTGAACGGCGGATATCGATGGCCGGGAAAATACGGCGCTCTGCAAGCTGGCGGTCAAGGTGAAGCTCCATGTTTCCTGTTCCCTTGAACTCTTCGTAAATGACATCATCCATCCGTGAGCCGGTATCAACAAGGGCTGTTGCTAGGATGGTCAGGCTTCCGCCTTCTTCAATATTCCTCGCCGCCCCGAAGAAACGCTTCGGACGGTGGAATGCTGCAGGGTCAATCCCCCCGGACAGCGTACGTCCGCTTGGCGGGATGACCAGGTTATAAGCACGAGCAAGCCTTGTGATGCTGTCCATGAGGATGATGACATCCCGTTTATGCTCCACGAGGCGCATTGCCCGGTCAAGGACAAGCTCGGCCACTTTAATATGGTTTTCGGGCACTTCGTCAAATGTCGAGCTGACTACATCACCGGCAACAGAACGTTCAATATCAGTCACTTCTTCCGGGCGCTCATCAATGAGGAGAACAATCAGCTCTGCCTCAGGATGATTCGTCGTGATGCTGTTGGCGATTTCCTTTATCAGCATCGTTTTACCCGCTTTCGGCGGAGCGACAATCAGTCCGCGCTGACCGAATCCAACCGGTGCAAGTACGTCCATGATCCTTGTGGACACATGCTTCGGCGTTGTTTCCAGCTTCATCTGCCTATCAGGATATAAAGGCGTCAAAGCCGGGAAGTGGACACGCTCCTTGGCAGATTCCGGATCGTCGCCATTGACAGCTTCAACCTGCAGGAGGCCGAAGTAGCGCTCATTCTCCTTCGGCGGGCGGACTTTTCCGGATACTTTATCTCCATTCCTTAAATCAAATCTCCTGATTTGCGAAGCAGAAATGTAGATATCCTCTGAGCTTGGCGAGTAATTGATTGGCCTTAGGAAGCCAAAGCCCTCAGACTGGATGATCTCCAGCACGCCTTCCATGAAAAAGTAGCCTTCCTGCTCAGCGCGGGCTTTCAGGATGGCAAAAATCAGCTCTTTCTTTGTCAGCTTGCTGTAGTAGGAAACTTTATATTCCCGGGCAAGTTCATAGAGCTCTTTTAACTTCATATTTTCTAAACTGGATATATTTAATCCCATATTGACACCACTCTTTTGAATTTTAAATCATTTTCCCCATATAAAATGACAATATCGTACTGTATTAAGAATATGAAAGGAAAAAGGAAAGAAAGCGTTTGAGGTTCATCGAAGCATTGGAAGGATGATTCAGCTTGTTAAAAAGGATAGTATCTTTGGTATGTTCCTGGCACTCAGGCTTAAACAGACCATATCTGCACTGCATAATCATCATAACAGATTTCAAAAACAATCTCTATTTTACCCTTATACCTGAAAGTTAATCAATATAATTTTTTCGCTCTTTCATAGATTGCCTTGTTTCGGGGGAATATATAAAGGGACCGGCTTCAGCCGGCAAGCCAGGTCCCCTCTCTTATATCATTTTTTCTGCAGGCCGATTCCGATTCCCTTCAGTGAAAGGGTTTGCACCGGCATGCAAAAAAAATCTTTATTTCATGACAAGATGCGGCTTCTTCTTCAGGCTGTGACGCCCGTCGATGAAGCGGACCGTGCCTGATTTGGCGCGCATGACAAGTGAATGCGTAGAACCGTAAGAGCCCTTGAACTGGACCCCTCTCAGCAGCTCGCCGTCTGTGACGCCTGTTGCTGCAAAGATGGCATCATCACCTTTGACAAGGTCTTCCATGCGAAGAATCTTTCCAAGGTCAAGGCCCATGCTTTGGCATCTTTCAACTTCAGCATCGCTGTGCGGAACCAGCTTGCCCTGGATTTCGCCGCCCAGGCATTTCAGCGCAACTGCAGCGAGCACCCCTTCCGGCGCACCTCCGGATCCGAACAGAATATCTACACCTGTATGGTCAAAAGCGGTATTGATGGCACCTGCAACATCGCCATCATTGATCAGCTTGATCCTTGCCCCTGCTTCACGCAGCTGGCTGATGATATGCTGATGACGCTCCCGGTTCAGCACGGTTGCCACGACATCTTCAATATCTTTGTTCTTGGCCCTGGCGACAGCCCTCAAGTTATCGATAACAGAAGCATTGATATCAATTTCACCGACCGCTTCGGGACCGACTGCAATCTTATCCATATACATATCAGGTGCATGAAGAAGATTGCCATGATCAGCGACAGCCAGGACAGCAAGCGCGTTCCAGCCTCCGGAGGCTACGATATTGGTGCCTTCGAGCGGATCTACCGCTACATCGACGCGGGGGCCATAGCCTGTCCCAAGCTTTTCTCCGATATAAAGCATTGGCGCCTCATCCATTTCCCCTTCCCCGATTACAACAGTACCCTTCATTGGCACCGTGTCGAACACATCCCTCATGGCAGAGGTAGCAGCATCATCAGCTTCATCCTTTACGCCTCTTCCCATCCAGCGGGCTGAAGCAAGTGCTGCTGCTTCTGTAACACGGATAAGCTCCATCGATAAACTTCTTTCCATTCTGTTTTCCTCCCCGGGTTGTTTTCTCTATCTGTCTTCAGGCGTTTTTCATCTGCTCCATTTCTTCCTTGGTCAGATTCTCGCGCCAGATGGTCGCACCCAGCCCATTAAGTTTTTCAACAAGATGGCTGTAGCCGCGGTCTATATGCTCAAGTCCTGTCACTTCCGTTATACCTTCGGCTTTCAGCCCGGCAATGACGAGGGCGGCTCCCGCTCTGAGATCGCTCGCCTTCACCTTGGCCCCCTGCAGACGGATCGGGCCATTGATGATCGCTGAACGGCCTTCGACTTTAATGCTGGCATTCATTCTCCTCAGCTCATCAATATGCTTGAAGCGGGCACCGTAGATGGTGTCCGTCACCATGCTTGTCCCTTCGGCCCCTGTCAGCAAAGACGTGAAAGGCTGCTGGAGATCGGTCGGGAATCCCGGATACACAAGCGTTTTAATATCAACGGCCTTCATTTTTTCAGCTGGGCTGACAAAAATCTGGTCATCTCCCGCCTCTATGTTCACGCCCATTTCACGCAGCTTGGCAATCAGTGATTCCAAATGCTGGGGAATGACATTATCGATCAGGATCCCTTCACCCGCAGCAGCACCGAGGATCAGATATGTCCCTGCTTCAATCCGGTCCGGAATGATGGTGTGACGGCAGCCGTGCAGCTGGTCCACCCCTTCAATTCTGATGACATCTGTACCCGCTCCCTTGATTTTCGCACCCATATTGGTGAGGAGCGTTGCCACATCGATGATTTCCGGCTCTTTCGCCGCATTTTCAATAATCGTCTTCCCTTTGGCCCTGACCGCAGCCAGCATAATATTGATCGTGGCACCGACACTGACGACATCCAGGTAAATTCTTGCACCTTTCAGCTCGTCTGCGCGGAGATAAATGGCACCCTGCTCATTTGTCACGCTGGCACCGAGCGCTTCAAAGCCTTTAATATGCTGGTCGATAGGGCGCGGTCCCAGATGGCATCCGCCAGGCAGGCCGATCACCGCTTTTTTAAAGCGTCCGAGCATCGCCCCCATCAAATAATAAGAGGCACGCAGCTTTTTAACTTTTCCATTGGGCAAGGGCATGGAAATCATCGAAGAAGGATCAACGGTCATATCGTTATCAGTAAAACCGACACTTCCGCCAATTTCCTCCAAAAGCCCTTTCAGTATTTGAACGTCAGAAATATCCGGCAAACCTTCAATTGTTACGGGGGAATCTGCGAGAATCGTAGCAGGGATCAATGCTACCGCACTGTTCTTGGCTCCGCTGATTCTAACAGTTCCTTTTAAAGGGTAGCCGCCCGCAATCATAAGCTTTTCCATTTTCGACTTCCTTTCCTGCCCTTAAGTGCCTTTGCAAATCTCTGAACATTGATTGCCAGCCTGCCGCTGCAGGCGAAAGTATAGCACCGTTGGACTTTTCATTCTCAGTATGGGATAGCTTGTCCATTATATCAAAAGCTACCGTATAGGGATAATTTTCCATGAGCAAAAGACGAATTCCGACATTATCCTCACCATCTAGTTTACACGAAAATTTAAACTTCATGTATGAGAATTGAAAAAAGTTAAATATTTGAAGTATGCACTTACATTTCCGCCTATTCAGATAATTCCCGGCGCAGCAGTGCTCTCTTCGGGGTTATTCAGAACGCTTGTCCCAGTCAGCCAAAAATGCTTCAATCCCTTTGTCAGTCAGAGGGTGATTAAACATTTGATTGATGACCTTAAGCGGGACGGTGGCAATATGGGCGCCTCTCAAGGCTGAATCTGTGACATGCTGCGGATGGCGGACTGAAGCTGCAATGATTTCTGTCTCGATTCCGTGGATATCAAAGATTTCCCTAATGGAAGTTACAAGGTCAAGACCATTATGGCCAATATCATCAAGCCGGCCAAGGAATGGAGAAACATAGGAAGCACCGGCCCTTGCTGCAAGCAAAGCCTGATTGGCGCTGAAAATGAGGGTTACATTCGTTTTGATCCCTTCTTTTGAAAAAGCATGGACAGCCTTCAGTCCATCCGGTGTCATTGGGACCTTGATGGTGATATTAGGGGCGATTGCCGCCAGTTCCTTCCCTTCTTTGATCATGCCTTCTGCATCAAGTGCGATGACCTCTGCGCTGACAGAGCCGGGTACAAGCTCGGCAATTTCCTTCAGCCTGTCATGGAATGAAATATTTTTTTCTTTTGCCACTAAAGAAGGATTGGTCGTTACTCCTGCCAGTATTCCCAGAGCATGGGCCTCTTTAATCTCTTCCAGGTTTGCCGTATCAATAAAAAATTTCATTTCGCTTCCCCCTAAGATTATTCGACTTATTTTTTAAAATCGACATAAATGAATTGAAACCGCCTTTCAGAAAGGCGGTTTCAAGTCTATTTTAACATACTGGATCTGTATTAAGCTTTGTTAGAAGAACCGAATTCGCGCATTTTGCCGATTACTGTTTCTTTAATCGCTTCACGTGCAGGTCCTAAGTATTTGCGCGGATCGTACACTTCTGTGTCAGCCGCCAATACTTCGCGCACGCGCTTCGCGGAAGCAATCTGGTTCTCAGTGTTTACGTTGATTTTCGCTGTTCCAAGGGAAACAGCTTTCTGGATGTCTTTAGTAGGAATGCCTGTACCGCCATGAAGGACTAAAGGCATGCCTGTAAGCTTTCCGATCTCTTCCATTTCAACAAAGCCAAGGTTTGGCTCGCCTTTGTAAGGACCGTGAACAGAGCCAAGTGCAGGAGCAAGGCAGTCAATGCCAGTGCGCTTGACAAGCTCGTCACATTCTTTAGCATCAGCATAGATGACGCCGTCAGCTACTACATCGTCTTCCTGCCCGCCGACAGTTCCAAGCTCGGCTTCAACAGAAACACCTTTTGAGTGTGCATATTCTACCACTTTAGAAGTGATTTCCACGTTTTCCTCGAAAGGACCGTGTGAAGCATCGATCATGACAGACGTGAAGCCTGCATCGATTGCTTCTTTACATTTATCGAAGCTTGAACCGTGGTCAAGGTGGATGGCAACAGGAACAGTGATCTTATAGTCCTCAAGAAGCCCTTCTACCATTTTCACAGTTGTCTTGAAGCCGCCCATATAACGAGCTGCACCTTCGGAAACACCAAGGATAACAGGTGATTTCTCTTCTTCTGCAGCCTGAAGGATCGCTTGAGTGAACTCAAGGTTATTTAAATTAAATTGACCTACAGCATAGCCTTCTGATTTAGCTTTGTTCAGCATATCAGTCATGGAAACTAAAGGCATATTTCTTCCTCCTTATTAATGATTGCATCGTTCTTTACAGGGATTCACATAAAGTTTTTCCCAGCATGCCCATGAATATGTACCCTATCTTGCAATAGGCAAAACGGACGCAATCCTTTGGAATTCATTTGTATCATACCAAAAGAGAATCAGAAATTCCATTAATCCAGCGCTATTTTTCGCTGCAGGACAGAATATTTTAAAGCAAACGCTATCATTTTAAATATTCATTTTTTTGGACCGGACCAGCATATTTTTTTAACCAGCTGGCATTTAATATTAGAATTTATCCAGACTCTCCTAAAATGAATTCGTGATAGGGACATACTTTTTGACAGCAGCCCTGATGTCATCAATATCAAATGGCTTGGCAAAATGGGTCAAAGCCCCCAGGTCCTTTGCCTCCTGGATCATGTCGAGCTCACCATAGGCAGTCATGATGATCACACGGATATCCTGGTCGATGACTTTCATTCTCTTCAGGATTTCAATGCCGTCCATGCCGGGAATTTTCATATCGAGCAGGACAAGATCCGGAGAATGTTTTGTAACGATTTCGAGGGCCTGGACGCCATTTGCAGCCTGATAGGTGTCATAGCCTTCCTTTTGCAGCACTTCATTCAATAGAATGCGGATGCCGAACTGATCGTCTACTATTAATATTTTCCCTTTCATACAGCCACCTCTTCCCTAAAATAGTTACATCTGATGCTGATAGACAGAAAGCGGAATTCTTATGTCCTGCCGGGCTTAGATAACCCTTCTATATTTTTGACAGCACATAAGAATTCCCGCTTTCCCGATAAGATAAGAAGCTCACTGCTGACACTTGCCGCTTCCCGCACGGAAGCTATGCAGACTGCTGTTATGCGGGATTCCAGCGCCAGTGAAATCAAACTCCTGCTTTTTTAAAAGTGACCATTGGTCATAGAAAATATATCCACTTCTCAACATTCTCCCTTTCCCGTCTGAATTCCTGCTTCTTTTTGTTCGATTCTGCCGAATATTTTACCTTTAGCTTTCATTTCACTATAATAAGACCACAAATAGTGTTCATGATCCTGCCGGGTTTATGACCTGCAGATTGATTATTGCACCAATTAGGAGGAAGTTCACATTGCTAAAAATGTTTTCAACCCAGCTGACGGGAATCTTCAAAAAGCTGATGGAAAAAGAAGAATTCAGCATTGAGGACGCAGCCCGGCTGCTGGCCCAGGCCCCTGCAGGCGAAGGCAGGATCCAGATTTATGCCACCCGCGAAATGAAGGCTGCTGCCCTGGAGGCCACGGAAGGAGCAGAACCGCTCGCATCCGCTGCCCATTGGACTGATGCTCATTCAGAAAATGATATCGCTGATACAGACCGCTTTCTGATCATCTCCCGCCACTCTAATGATGGACAGGCAGTCGCCCTGGCAAAAGCACTTTCTGAAAAAATGATTCCGTTTGCCGCCATTTCCACTGCTGTGGAAGGAGAAGGCCCATCCCTTGCTGAGCTTGCGGATGTCCATATCGACCTGAAATTAACAAGGGGACTGCTTCCCGATGAAGAAGGGAACCGCTTCGGCTACCCCTCTGCCATCGCTGCACTCTTTGTGTACCATGGTCTGAAGTTCACGATTGATGAGATATTGAGTGAGTATGAATAGCAGAACAGATGACTCCAAGTACAGTTTTCTGCCTCTAATGGGGCTGTTGATTTCCGTTCCAGGCACTTCGCTTTCCGCGGGGCGACGCTGAGCCTCCTCACGCTTACGCGCTGCGGGGTCTCAGCATTGCCGCTACTTTCCCGCAGGAGTCTTCGTGCCTTCCACTGCAATCAACAGGGTTTCTTACACTCTTTGGGCATCTTGCAGTTATTCACCCAGTTAAAAAACTAAGCCCCCTCAAATCCAGAGGGGGCTTTTGTATACTTAGTTATTTTCCTGATGCTTCAAGGATGCACCGACGAAGTCGCGGAACAGCGGCTGCGGGCGGTTTGGCCTTGAGATGAATTCAGGGTGGAACTGGGAAGCGACAAACCAAGGGTGATCCTTCACTTCAATGATCTCAACAAGACGGCCGTCCGGGCTTGTACCAGAGAAGACAAAGCCTTTCTCCTCCATTGCCTGGCGGTAATGGTTGTTGAACTCATAGCGATGGCGGTGGCGCTCATAGACAACCTCATCCTGGTAAGCAGCATATGCATTTGTTTCTTCATTCAGCTTGCATGCCTGCAGGCCAAGGCGGAGCGTCCCTCCGAGATCTTCAATGTCCTTCTGCTCAGGCAGCAGGTCAATGATCGGATGCGGTGTAGAAGGATCAATTTCCGCTGAATGCGCTCCTTCCAATGAAAGGACATTGCGGGCAAATTCAATGGAAGCAAGCTGCATGCCAAGGCAGATGCCAAGGAATGGGCGCTTCTGCTCGCGTGCATACTGAATGGCAAGGATCTTCCCATCAATGCCGCGGTCGCCGAATCCGCCCGGAACAAGGATTCCGTCAGCATCCTGAAGAAGCTCCTCCACGTTACCTTCTGTTACTTCTTCTGAATTGACCCATTTGATTTCAATATCAGAATCAAAAGAATAGCCGGCATGTTTCAATGCTTCCACAACAGAAATATAGGCATCCTGCAGCTCAACATACTTTCCGACAAGGGCAATCTTCGTTGTCTTGGACAGATTGCGGACCTTGTTCAGAAGCTCTGTCCATTCAGCCATATCTGCCTGTCCGCAATCCAGCTTCAAGTGATCACAGACGATCTGGTCAAAATTCTGCTCCTGCAGGGCAAGTGGGACTGCGTATAATGTATCGGCATCACGGCACTCGATAACAGCCTTCGGATCAAGGTCACAGAACAGACCGATTTTATCCTTCATATCCTGGGAAACCGGCATCTCAGTACGAACGACAATGACATTTGGCTGGATCCCGAGGCTTCGCAGTTCTTTTACGCTGTGCTGTGTCGGCTTTGTTTTCATTTCGCCTGCAGCTTTGATGTAAGGAATCAAGGTACAGTGGATATACATAACGTTGTCGCGGCCGATATCACTCTTGATCTGGCGGATCGCCTCAAGGAATGGCAGGGATTCGATATCCCCTACTGTACCGCCGATTTCTGTGATGACGACATCGGCATTGGTCTCATGACCTGCACGCATAACTCTTTCTTTGATTTCATTGGTAATATGCGGGATAACCTGGACTGTTCCGCCCAGATAGTCGCCGCGGCGCTCTTTTTTCAGGACAGTGGAATAGATTTTTCCAGTTGTCACATTATTGAACTTAGTCAGATTGATATCGATAAAGCGCTCATAGTGGCCAAGATCCAAATCCGTTTCGGCGCCATCGCCTGTAACGAAAACTTCACCGTGCTGGTATGGGCTCATGGTTCCCGGGTCAACGTTGATATAGGGGTCAAACTTCTGAATGGTGACATTCAAGCCTCTGTTTTTCAGCAAGCGGCCCAAAGACGCAGCGGTGATCCCTTTTCCCAATGACGACACAACGCCGCCTGTTACAAAAATATACTTTGTCATGTTATTTCCCCCTCATATTCAGTTTGTGCATTTTCTGCATCCTTTAGGTAAGGCTTTTCCTAAAAAAAATTTGCTGTTCCTGGTTGTAGCCAAGAACAGCTAAAAATAAAAAGCGCTCCCTACCAAACAGTAAGGGAGCGCTATTGCATATACATTCATATGGTCCTTTTTTAAGGAGCCCAAAAATGATTCTACAAGCCTGGCTTGGAAAAGTCAAGCGATTATAGATCTTCTTCGTCTTCGTCGAGGTCCTCGTCTTCTTCATCAAGGTCTTCGTCTTCTTCAATATCATCTTCAAGAAGTTCATCATCATCTTCGAAGTCGTCGTCCGAGTCCTCATCAAGATCGTCTTCGAGTAGATCGTCGTCATCCTCGTCCAGATCATCATCGTCATCAAGGTCATCGTATTCGATGTCTTCCTCGTCGAGCTCATCATACTCGTCCAGATCAAGATCAATGTCTTCAGCCTTCGCCGCTTTCTTGGCCTTTTTCTTCTTCGGCTTCGCTGCTGTCATTGTATCTTCTTCCATTGTATCAACAGGGTACCAGCTGCGAAGGCCCCAGCGGTTTTCTCCCATTGCAATAAAGCGGCCGTCAAGGTTCAGGTCAGTATAGAACTGGGCGATCCTTGAGCGGATTTCCTCATCTGATACTTCAAGACGCGTTTTATATTCGTTCATAATGTCGGTAAAAGAAACCTGCTGCTTTGTGCCTTTAAGCAGTTCGTAGGCAATATCGATAAAGGACATTTCCTGCAGCTCTTCTTTTGTGAATTGGTCTAGACTCACTATACGCACTTCCTTTCCCTATATAACACTCGCTATCGGAGCGCAAAATACTGTAAAAACACCGGGGCTTCCCGGATATGCATTGCTTTTAAAAAGGCATAGGATTCAGCCGCTCCAAAAGCATCCCTAGATGAATAAAAGGCATAAGAATGCCTTTTGCAAGCTGGATAGACAGCTTATGTAAAATACATATTCTTCATTATAAACAAATTGCTGGTGTTTATGCTAGTTCTATCTCCAGTTTCCTTGCATTTTTGCTGTGAGACAAACTTTTGGAAGGCTTGCTGCTGCAGGTCTCCCGGATGGCTTTCTTCTTTTGCACGGGAAGAGCTTCTATCCGGGGACCCTTTCAGGTCTTTTTCCTCTTCCCCGGCCCCCTGCCTTTTCTTCCGGAGAGCTGGCCCATGGCCAGGTACAGAAAGTAGATGGACAGCAAAAAGAAAGCGACCGCACCAAGCTGCCTCTGGTATAAGAAGTAGAAGGCCGCTATCGCAGCAGCAAAAGCGCCTATTGAAAATATCTGTCTCAATCCGTTCACATCCTGCATATCAATATCACTTAGGACTGCATTCCCTTTCATTATAGCGGAGAAAAGCCTTTTATCCTAAACACATTATGATGTTTTCCAGAAAAATATATCCTTTTTCCGAATACAAGACAGAGCCATGGGCTGTCTTTGGCCCCTGGCTCTATCCTTGCTACATATTGCGGCGGTATTGTCCGCCCACCTCATACAGCGCCCTCGTGATCTGTCCGAGGCTTGCATACTTGACGGTTTCCATAAGCTCGGCAAAGATATTGCCGTCTGTCACCGCTGCTTCTTTCAGGCGGGACAGGGCTTCACCTGCATGATCCTTGTTCCGTTCCTGGAAGCTCCTGAGATTCCTGATTTGTGTTTCTTTTTCTTCCTTCGTCGCCCTTGCGATTTCCATGCTGTCCATCTGCTCTTCTGACGGAGGATTTGGATTCAGATATGTGTTCACGCCGATGATCGGGAGCTCACCGGTATGCTTCTTCATTTCATAATACATAGATTCATCCTGGATCTTGCCCCGCTGGTACTGCATTTCCATGGCACCGAGCACGCCGCCCCTGTCGTTGATCCGTTCGAACTCCTGCAGGACCGCTTCTTCCACCAGGTCTGTCAGTTCATCGATGATGAAGGCCCCCTGCAGAGGATTTTCATTCTTTGTAAGGCCATGTTCTTTTGTAATGATCATCTGGATGGCCATCGCCCGGCGGACAGATTCCTCCGTAGGCGTGGTGATTGCTTCATCATAGGCATTCGTGTGCAGGGAGTTGCAGTTATCATGGAGAGCCATTAATGCCTGCAGTGTTGTCCGGATGTCATTGAAATCAATTTCCTGGGCATGGAGTGAGCGCCCTGAAGTCTGGATATGGTACTTCAGCTTCTGGCTCCGCTCATTGGCTCCGTATTTATCCCTCATTACAGTTGCCCAGATGCGGCGGGCCACCCTGCCGATGACGGTGTATTCCGGATCGAGCCCATTTGAGAAAAAGAAGGAAAGATTCGGCGCAAAATCATCGATCTTCATGCCTCTGCTCAAATAGTACTCAACATAAGTGAAGCCGTTCGCCAGCGTAAAGGCCAGCTGTGACAGCGGGTTTGCCCCTGCCTCGGCGATATGGTAGCCGGAAATGGAGACAGAATAATAGTTGCGGACCTTTTTATCGATAAAATACTGTTGGATATCACCCATCATTCTGAGGGCAAATTCTGTTGAGAAGATGCAAGTATTCTGTCCCTGGTCTTCCTTCAGGATATCCGCCTGGACGGTACCGCGCACCGTCTGCAGAGTCGCCGCCCTTACTTCTTCATGCTCCGCTTCGTTAAGCTTTCTGCCAAGCTCTCCTTCTTTCTTTTCCACCTGCTGCTCGACCGCCGTGTTCATGAACATAGCCAGAATGATCGGTGCCGGTCCGTTAATGGTCATTGAAACAGATGTGGACGGATGGCAAAGGTCAAAGCCGGCATATAATTTTTTCATATCATCAAGCGTACAGATGCTGACACCGCTCTCCCCAACCTTGCCGTAAATATCCGGGCGGTAGTCCGGATCCTCGCCGTATAAGGTGACGGAATCAAACGCTGTGCTCAGGCGCTTTGCCGCATCGTCCTTTGATAGGTAATGGAAGCGGCGGTTCGTCCGTTCCGGTGTCCCTTCCCCGGCGAACTGGCGCTTCGGATCCTCTCCCTCCCGCTTGAACGGGAAGACGCCTGCGGTATATGGGAAGGCACCCGGCACATTCTCTCTGTAAACCCAGCGGATGATTTCGCCGTAGTCCCTGTATTTCGGGAGCGCGACCTTAGGGATCTGCAGGCCTGAAAGGCTCTTTGTCTTCAGGATGGTAATGATTTCCTTATCGCGGATCCTTGTTGTGAACTGCTCCCCGGAGTATTTCTCCTTGAGGTTTTTCCAGCCTTCCAGGATCTTTTTTGATTCGGCTGTCAGCTTTTCTTTTGTTTCCGCAGCCAGGTCCTCTAAGGAAACCAGAGTCTCTTCGCTTCCGCCTGACTCTTTTACGGCCTGGATTGCTCCTTCAAGCTGGAACAGCTTCCTGGCAAGGGCTGCCTGGTCTTCCGCTTTTTTATGGTAATTGCGGACCGTTTCAGATACTTCGCGCAAATAATAGCGCTGTTCATTCGGAATGATGACATTCTGCTTTTCGACCACTTCATTTTTGGAAAAAGAAGTGCTCCAGCCGAGGCCCGCTTTTTCATTCATTTTTTCGACCAGCGCGGCAAATAAAGCATTGGTGCCCGGATCATTGAACTGGCTGGCGATCGTGCCGTAGACCGGCATCTCTTCCAGCTCTTTCTCAAACAGCATATGGTTGCGCTGATATTGCTTCTGCACCTGGCGGCGGGCATCCTCTGAGCCCTTGCGCTCGAATTTATTGATGACGATCAGGTCAGCGTAATCGAGCATATCAATTTTTTCAAGCTGGGAAGGCGCCCCGAATTCACTTGTCATCACATACATGGACAGATCGCAGATTTCCGCGATTTCAGCATCACCCTGCCCAATCCCGCTCGTTTCGACGACAACCAGGTCAAAGCCGGCAGCCTTTACGACAGAGATGGCATCCTTGATGGCCAGCGACAGTTCGCTCTTGGACTTCCGTGTCGCAAGGCTCCGCATATAGACGCGCGGCGAAAAGATGCTATTCATGCGGATCCGGTCGCCAAGCAGCGCTCCGCCTGTTTTCTGCTTTGTCGGATCGACAGAAAGGATGGCTACTTTCTTTTCAGGGATTTCATTGATGAAGCGGCGGATCAGCTCATCCGTCAATGAGCTCTTTCCTGCTCCGCCAGTCCCGGTGATTCCTATAACCGGTGCTGTTTTTTCCAGTGTCTTGATTCTTTCCATGAGCGATTCTGCCGCAGCTGCCGCTTCTTTTTCAAGCCCGACGCCATGCTCGGCAAGCGTGATCAGCCTGGCGATGCTGTTCACTTCGCCTGCTTCAAGCTTTTCAAGCTCTGCTGCACTCTCCACTGAAACGGTCGGATAGTCGCACTCAGCGAGCATTTCATTGATCATGCCCTGCAGACCCTTCTGGCGGCCGTCTTCCGGCGAGAAGATACGGGCAATCCCGTATTCATGAAGCTCTTTTATTTCGCGCGGGATGATGACGCCTCCACCTCCGCCGTAGATGCGGATATGAGAAGCTCCCCTTTCCTTCAGCAAATCGTACATGTATTTAAAATATTCAACATGGCCTCCCTGATAGGAGGAAATCGCGATTCCCTGGACATCCTCCTGGATCGCCGCATTCACGACCTCTTCCACTGACCGGTTATGGCCAAGATGGATGACCTCTGCCCCGCTCGCCTGGATGATCCTTCTCATAATATTGATGGAAGCGTCATGCCCGTCAAAAAGGCTTGAAGCGGTAACGAATCGCAAGTGATGCTTCGGCCTGTAAATTTCTGCTGTACTCATTCGTCTGACTCCCCCTGTTCCTGGATTTTACTGCCGGCAGGCACTTTTGCCTGATCATGCTTTATCCCTTGAATCAGAAGCTCTGTCTGCAGTTCAATATATTCATCAAGACTGTACACCCTCTGCAGCGCCCAGCGGCGGAATCCCCACATCTGGCCCTGCACGAAAATATTGTGGGCGATCATCTTGACCTCTTTTTCCGTCAAATGGAGTTCCCCGTTGTCCACACATCGCTGAATGACATCTTCAAACATGGAGACCATTTCAATTTCTTTTCTCAGCACATATGGAAGGGCATCCTTTGACAGGGATTTTGCTTCCTGGTACATGACCAGGACTTCATCCTGCATATCATCCACAACCCGGAAATAGTAGGCGATCCCGAGCTTCAGGCTATCGAGCGTCCCCCTGTTGGCATCAAGGGCCTCCTGCAGCCTGTCGCGGACCGAATCATAGATGCTGTCACAGACAAGGTACAGCACATCCTCCTTTGTGCGGATGTACTCATAGAGCGTTCCGATGCTGAATCCGGAGGCCTTTGCAATCTCCCTTGTCGTGGTGCGGTGAAAGCCTTTTTGCTTAAAAAGATTCACCGCTCCCTTGATCATTTCGTCCCGCCGCTTTTTCACCAGCTTTTCATCTTTTACAGAAGCATGGACTTCCCGTTTTTTCATAAATTTGCACTGCCCTCCTCTGGCCGCTCTTTATGAGGCAAAAGTGGACCTTTCCCTACTGGTGGCTGTTTTCGCGGAGGTTGTTTATTTTAAATTAGGAAAGAGCCCTATCCTCTTATGTTCTATTTGGTTATCATCCTGGAAATGACAAGGCGCTGGATTTCCTGAGTGCCTTCATAGATCTGCGTAATCTTGGCGTCACGCATATATCGTTCGACCGGATAGTCCTTGGTGTAGCCATAGCCGCCGAAGACCTGTACGGCCTCAGTTGTCACTTTCATTGCCGCATCGCCTGCAAACAGTTTGGACATGGCCGATTCCTTGCCGTACGGCAGACCTTCCGACTCAAGCCATGCAGCCTGATAAGTCAGGAGCCTTGCTGCCTCTACACTTGTCGCCATATCGGCCAGCTTGAAGCCGATTCCCTGCTGAAGGGCGATCGGCTTGCCGAACTGCTCCCGCTCTTTCGCATAATCGACAGCAGCGTCCAATGCCCCCTGGGCAATGCCGACTGCCTGGGCTGCAATGCCGTTCCTTCCGCCATCAAGAGTCATCATGGCGATTTTAAAGCCTTCTCCTTCTTTGCCGAGCATATTTTCCTTTGGCACACGGCAGTCTTCAAAGATGATTTCGGTTGTCGGCGAAGATCTGATGCCCAGTTTCTTTTCCTTTTTGCCGACAGAGAATCCAGGAAAATCACTTTCAATGATGAAGGCTGTGGTGCCTTTCTGCCTGCTCTCCGGATCTGTCAGGGCAAATACGACATAGATGTCGGCGATTCCGCCGTTTGTGATAAAAATCTTTGAACCGTTCAGCACATAATGGTCACCGTCAAGGCGGGCCGTCGTCCTCATACCGCCTGCATCCGAGCCGCTGCCCGGCTCTGTCAGGCCGTATGCACCGATCTTTTCACCCTGCGCCATCGGCTTCAAGTATTTCTGCTTCTGTTCTTCACTTCCGAACTTATAGATTGGCCAGCCTGCAAGCGATGTATGGGCAGACAAAGTCACCCCTGTGGATGCACAAACCCTTGAAAGCTCCTCGACTGCAATGCAGTATGCCAGATAGTCGCTTCCAATTCCGCCGTACTCTTCAGGCCAAGGGATTCCTGTCAGCCCGAGCTCGGCCATCTTATCGAAGATTTCACGGTCAAAGCGCTCTTCCTCATCGCGCTCTGCCGCGCTCGGCGCCACTTCATTCTTTGCAAAATCGCGGACCATTTTCCTGATCATTTCATGTTCTTCCGTCAGTCGGAAATTCATCGTATTTTCCCCCGTCCATTTCAATATTGGCCTGCCTCTTACTTACAGGTTTTTGCTGATGACAATTCTCTGAATCTCACTTGTGCCTTCATAGATTTCGGTTATTTTACTGTCGCGGAAATACCGCTCGACAGGGTAATCTTCTGTATATCCATAGCCGCCGAACACCTGGACAGCTTCTATGCTCGTTTCCACTGCTGTTTTCGAGGCAAAAAGCTTTGCCATGCTGGCCTGCATCCCGCAGCGCTCGCCATTCTGGCGCATCATCGCTGCCTGGTAGACCAGCAGTCTTGAGGCTTCTACATTTACGGCCATATCAGCCAGCTTGAAGCCGATGCCCTGCTGATGGCTGATCGGCTTCCCGAATTGGCTTCGTTCCTTCGAGTAGGCAACCGCTGCTTCCAATGCCGCCTCCGCGATGCCAAGGGCCTGGGCTGCAATGCCGATGCGCCCCGCGTCCAGATTGGCCATGGCAATTTTGAAGCCTTCCCCTTCAGCACCAAGGAGATTTTCTGCCGGAACCCTCATATCCTCAAAGTTGAGCTGAACAGTCCGGGAACCGTGAAGCCCCATCTTCTCCTCGTCCTTGCCGATCACAAGGCCGGATGTCCCTTTTCCAACAATGAAGGCAGAAACGCCCTTTGTCCCAAGCTCAGGGCTTGTGGATGCGAAGACGATATACACATCCGCTTCGCCGCCGTTTGTAATGAATACCTTCGAGCCGTTGAGGATGTATTCATCCCCGTTTCGGACCGCCTTTGTTTTCAAACTGCCTGCATCAGAGCCTGCCCCGGCCTCTGTCAGGCAGAATGCGCCGAGATATTCTCCCGCAGCAAGTTTCGGTACATACTTCTGCTTCTGCTCCTCCGTCCCGAAATACAGGATCGGGTTGGTGCCGACCGATGTATGGACAGACAGGATGACCCCGACGGTTGCGGATACCTTTGACAGCTCATTGATGGCAATGATGTAGGAGGTAAAGTCCATTTCTGCCCCGCCATATTTTTCAGGCACGGGAATTCCCATCAGCCCGAGTCCGCCCATCTTTTTCAATATGTCACGGGGAAACTCCCCTTGCTCCATTTTTTCAATGAATGGCGCAATCTCGCTCTGGGCGAAGTCACGGACCATTTTCCTCATCATTTCCTGTTCTTCTGTAAACCGTAAATTCATGGCTAATCCCTCCTGGTGTCCATTCTGGGCTTTCCAGTTCAGCTGTACTGATAAAAGCCGCGGCCGGACTTCTTCCCGAGCCAGCCGGCCTTCACATATTTCCGGAGCAGCGGGCATGGGCGGTACTTATCATCGCCAAACCCTTCATGAAGCGTTTCCATAATGTAAAGGCACGTATCTAGACCAATGAAATCCGCCAATGTGAGCGGCCCCATCGGATGGTTCATGCCAAGCTTCATGACTTCATCGATTGCTTCCTTTTCTGCAACACCTTCATAGAGGGTATAGATGGCCTCATTGATCATCGGCATCAGGATGCGGTTTGAGACAAATCCCGGAAAATCATTTACCTCGACCGGCACCTTGCCGAGCTTATGAGTCATTTCCTCGATCGCTGTGTATACCTCATCGGCTGTAGCAAGCCCGCGGATGATTTCAACAAGTTTCATAACCGGGACCGGATTCATGAAATGCATCCCGATTACCTTTTCCGGACGCTTTGTCGCGGCAGCAATTTCCGTAATTGGCAGGGAAGAAGTATTGCTTGCCAGGATTGCATGATCCGGGGCAATCCCATCAAGCCGTTTGAAGATATCGGCTTTAATTTCAATATTTTCTACGGCAGCCTCGATTACCAGGTCCACCCTGCCTGCGTCTTCCAGATTGTCAGAAGGCTGCAGGCGGCGGAGCACCTCTTCCATCTCCGTCTCTGTCATGCGCTCCTTGGAAACCTGACGGGAAAGGTTCTTCTTAATGACACCAAGCCCCCGCTCAATATATTCAGCCTTTAAATCATTCAGCAGCACCTGATAGCCTGCCTGTGCACATACCTGCGCGATTCCAGAGCCCATCTGCCCTGCACCGATGACCATTACTGTTTTCACTTCCACGGTTACTCCTCCATTTCTCTTCCAGTCTTCTAATCTATCAGTTCGCCGGAACCTCAATCATGATGGCATCTCCCTGGCCGCCGCCGCTGCAGATTGCCGCGATGCCGGTTCCTCCGCCCCTGCGCTTCAGCTCATAGATCAGCGTCAGGATAATCCTCGCGCCGCTTGCCCCGATCGGATGTCCGATGGCAACGGCCCCGCCGTTCACATTCACTTTATTTTCATCCAGATTGGCAATCTTTCCGCTCGTCAGGGCAACTGCCGCGAATGCTTCGTTTATTTCAAACAGGTCAATATCATCGAGGGACTTGCCTGTTTTTTTCAAAAGCTCGTTGATGACAAGTCCTGGTGTTTTCGGAAAATCCTTTGCCTCAACAGCGATTGCCGTGTGGGCCAGTATATAAGCCTGAACTTCCTTGCCTTCCCGTTCAGCCCGCTCCTCGCTCATCAGTACAAGTGCGGCTGCGCCGTCATTCACTCCCGGTGCGTTACCGGCAGTGATCGTTCCATCCCCATTGAATACAGGGGCAAGCTTTGCCAGCTTTTCAATGGAAGTATCCTTGCGCGGTGCTTCATCCTGCTTTACGACAAGCGGATCGCCTTTGCGCTGCGGCACCTCTACTGCCACAATTTCTTCAGCCAGCCTGCCGCTTTCGATCGCTTCGACAGCCCGCTGGTGGCTTCTGTATGCCCAATGGTCCTGTTCCTCCCGCGATATTTCCATTTCCTTTGCCGTTGAATTTCCGTAAGTCCCCATATGGACGCCTGTAAAACTGCAGCTGAGGCCGTCATGAATCATCAGGTCCTTCACAGTCGAATCGCCCATCCGCAGGCCCCATCTGGCTTTAGGCAAAAGATATGGCGCATTGCTCATCGATTCCATCCCGCCGGCCACAATCACTTCTTCATCACCGGCCCTGATGATCTGGTCGCCAAGCGTCACACTCCTCATTCCTGAGGCGCAGACTTTGTTGATCGTTTCTGTTTTAACTTCCCATGGAAGACCGGCTTTATTGCCTGCCTGCCGGGAAGGTATCTGGCCCTGGCCTCCCTGAAGGACCGATCCGAGAATCAGCTCCCCAACCTCTTCAGGACGGACATCGGCACGCTTCAATGCTTCCTTGACGGCTGCAGCTCCCAAATCAGAGGCAGTCAGGCTGCTTAATGCCCCTCCCATTTTTCCAAAAGGTGTCCGTGCTCCGCTAATAATGACTGTTCTTCCCATCTGTATCCTCTCCTCAAGGCAAATTGGTCTTTAATTTGCTGGGCAAATTTAATTTTAATTTGTGGGCAATTTTTGATTGCCAGGTGAATTTGGTGTTCTGTTTTGACTGAACGCTCGCTCGAAATGAAATCAAAGCCTGCTGAACTCAGCCTGTCTTCCAAGTCTTAAACAGAATAAGGACAAAAAGGAGACCATTCGAAAAGGTTCTCCATCTTTGTAAGCGCTTTATTTATATTTCCATCTTACTCCATCCGCAGTGAAAATAAAAATATTTTCCTGAAGATTCTTAATAATCACGGCATTATTTTTCTAAGAAAGGCCCGGTGCGCCAGGCCTTTCTCAAGTTTCAGCTCAGGATACAAGAGTCTGCGGCTCGCCGATCACGGCTTTTTCAAGCAGCTCTGCCACATCATAGGTTTGGACTGTTTCTTCCGCTTCTTTAGCCTTCGTGCCATCTGACAGCATGGTCAGGCAGTACGGGCAGCCGGAAGAAATGACTGAAGGATTGACAGCCAGTGCCTGCTCTGTGCGGGCAACGTTGACGCGGTGTCCTGTTTCTTCTTCCATCCACATAAGTCCGCCGCCGGCTCCGCAGCACATGCCTGTCTCCCGGTTTCTTTCCATCTCCACCAGCTTCACGCCAGGAATGGACTTAAGGATTTCGCGCGGCGGATCATACACCTCGTTATAGCGGCCGAGGTAACAGGAATCATGGAAGGTGATCGTTTCATTCACATCAAATTGCGGCTTCAGCCTGCCCTCTTTCACCAGCTCAGCAAGCAGCTCTGTATGGTGATACACCTCTGCCTCAAGCCCGAAATCCGGATACTCGTTTTTGAAAATGTTATAGGCATGAGGGTCGATCGTTACAATTTTTTTGACTTCATTTTTCTCGAATTCCTCAATGTTCTTTGTGGCAAGCTCCTGGAACAGGAATTCATTGCCGAGGCGCCTTGGCGTATCTCCGGAGTTTTTCTCCTTATTGCCAAGGATCGCAAATTTCACACCGGCTTCATTAAGGAGCCTTGCAAATGATAAAGCGATTTTCTGGCTCCGGTTATCATAGGAACCCATACTGCCGACCCAGAAGAGATATTCGAATTCTTCGCCGGATTTCTTCATTTCCTTCACAGTCGGGACGGATACATCTTCCCTTGCCTCGCGCCAGTCCTCGCGCTCTTTCCGATTCAAGCCCCATGGATTGCCCTGGCGTTCAATATTGGTCATCGCACGCTGTGCATCCGCATCCATTTTTCCTTCTGTGAGAACAAGATAACGGCGCAGGTCGATGATTTTGTCCACATGCTCATTCATGACCGGACATTGGTCTTCACAGTTCCGGCAAGTCGTACAGGCCCAGATTTCTTCTTCTGTAATGACATCGCCGATCAGGCTTGGGCTGTATGCAAGGCCGGCTGCCGCTTCTTCGGCACCTTTCCCTGCAGCTGCCAGTGCAAGCTGGTTGCCTTTCGTATTAGAGAAAGCAAAGGTCGGAACCCATGGCTGCCTTGATGTTACGGCGGCCCCATGGTTTGTCAGATGGTCGCGCAGCTTCAGGATCAGATCCATTGGCGACAGCATCTTGCCTGTACCTGTCGCAGGGCACATATTCGTACAGCGGCCGCATTCCACACATGCGTAGAAGTCGATCATCTGCAGCTGGTTGAAATCCTCGATTTTGCCGACTCCGAATGATTCCTGTGACTCATCTTCAAAGTCGATTTTCTTCAGCTTCCCGGCATTCTCGGTCCGGTCAAAATACACATTTGCAGGCCCGGCAATCAAATGAGCGTGCTTGGACTGCGGTACATAGACCAGGAAAGCGAGGAGGAACAGCAGGTGGATCCACCAGGAAATATAGAAGATGACGATGCTGGCTGTCTCCCCGATCCCTGAAAATGCCCCGGCTATCAGCGAAGCAACCGGCTCTGTCCATGTCCCCTCATGGCCGTGCCAGATCATGCTCATACCGTTTCCAAGGAGAACGGACAGCATCAGTCCGCCGATGAAGATGAGAACAAGCCCTGCCTTGAAGTTGCGCTTCAGACGGACAAGCTTCTCCACATAGCGGCGGTGGAAAGCCCAGAGAACGGCGACAAGAATCATCAGCGTCACAATTTCCTGGAAGAAAGTGAACCCGGGATACAGCGGCCCAAGCGGCAGATGCGCCCCAGGCTTGATTCCTTTGATGATAAAATCGATCGCCCCGAATTGGACAAGGATGAATCCATAGAAGAACATAACGTGGATGGCCCCGCTCTTCTTGTCCTTCAGGAGTTTTTTCTGGCCAAAGACATTCACCCATATTTTCCCCAGGCGTTCTTTGACGTTTTTATCAAACTCCGCTTTCTTGCCGAGCTTAATATATTCAATTCTGGTTTTAACCACATAGACAAACAGGCTGACTGCGTAAGCGGTTACAAGCAGGAACGCAATTAAGTTGATCCATAGTAATCCATTCATGGCTGATAATCTCCTTTCGTCCTTTTTCCACCAGAAAATTTACAACCAACCAAATTTTCTGAAAAGATTCTTAGTACCATTATATAATGAATGAGCATTCAGTCAATAACTTTTTCTGCATTTTCCCACTTTTCCCAGTCTGCTCTCCTATTTCATAGAAACCGCCTTCAAAGGGGATGCTATCAGGAAAAGATCCGAGGGGGACATGCGACTTGAAAACTGCCATTATCATACTTGCCATAGGATTGGCGCTGCTGCTTTGGGTGTCATGCGATATGGCGCTCGGCCGGCGGAAGCAGCTGTCAAAGGTCCAGAGGAAAAACTATCCGGTCAGGCAGAGCAGGATTGATTTGATCACCGCCGGCCCGGACTTATTCGAGAAGCTGTTCCTTGATATCAAACATGCTAAAAAGCATATCCATATTTTATTTTATATTGTAAAAAATGATAAAATCTCAGGCGAGTTCCTTTCCCTTCTGAAGAAAAAGGCCGAGGAAGGCGTCGAGGTCCGGCTGCTGCTTGATTGGGTAGGCAGCCTGCGTGTAAAAAGGAAGCTGATCACCGGCCTGAAGGAAGCCGGGGTCCGTTTTGCTTTCTGTCATGTACCGAAGCTCCCCTACCTGTTCTATTCCTCCCAATCGAGGAACCACCGGAAAATAACCGTCATAGATGGGAGTATCGGCTATTTGGGCGGGTATAACATTGGCAAGGAATACGTCAACCTGGATTCGAAGCTGTGTCCATGGCGGGATTATCACCTTAGGATGACAGGAGAAGGCGTCAATGATCTTCAAAGCGAATTTCTTTGTGATTGGCGGGATGCATCCGGAACAGACCTGCTCAGGGATGCGGCCTATTTTCCCAGGCTTCCACAGGAAGGCCTCCGGCACCAGCATATCCCATCAGAGGCCGGCTATCTGGAAGAAACCTTCCTCGCCATTATCCGGAATTCCAGGAGGAAGATCATCATCGGCACTCCGTACTTCATCCCGAGCCCCGCTCTTTTCCAGGAGCTGCGGCGGGCATTGGACAGAGGCGTAAGGCTGAGCATTATCGTCCCTTCAAAAACAGACCATCCCCTTGTAAAGGAAGCTTCCTATCCTTATCTCAGGGTGCTGCTGAAGGAAGGGGCACGGATCTACCAATACATGAACGGCTTCTACCATGCGAAGATCCTTCTTTCGGATGATACAGTATGCGATATCGGGACGGCCAATTTTGATAAAAGAAGCTTGTATTTAAACCATGAACTCAACTGTTATATATATGACAAAGCATTCATCCAGAAAGCTGAGAAAGTCCTTGAGCAGGATATGAAGGACTCAAAACTGCTTATGCTCAAAAATATTTCGGGCTTTAATGCAATCCGGTGGCTGCGGGAAGGAGTGGCGAAATCTGTTTCGTACTTTCTCTGATAGCTAACGCCTCTCCTCCCTCCAGTGGTGCCGGACCCAGGCCATTTTTTTAAAGGAGTAATTATGAAAATACGATTCGGCTATGTGTCCCAGGCGGTAAGCCTATGGGAGGCATCCCCTGCGAGAACACTGACATTTACGAGATACAAGCAGATGACAAAGGAAGAAGGCATGCAGAAGCTGCTGGCTGCAACTGCAGAGAATCTGCGGAGCACGAGAAGGATGCTTTATTATAACCTCGCCCACGATATAGAATTGTACCGATTCTCTAGCTCTATCGCCCCCCTTGCCACCCATCCGGAGGTCATGTGGGATTTTGTCGCCCCCTTCCGCGATGAATGGCAGGAGCTCGGCAGACTGGTAAAGGACAATGGCCTGCGGGTCAGCTTCCATCCGAACCAGTTCACCCTTTTTACCTCTCCCCGCAGCGAAGTCACAGCAAATGCGGTAATTGATATGGAATACCATTACCGCATGCTCGAGGCAATGGGACTTGAAAACCAGGCGCTGATCAATATCCATATCGGCGGAGCCTATGGCGATAAAGAGACATCCATTGAACGTTTTTATCAGAACTTGAAGACCCTTCCTGCACATATAAAAGCGGTTATGACCCTTGAAAATGACGATAAAACCTATAACGCCGAAGAAACGCTCGCCGCCTGCCAGCGGGAGCAGATACCGCTGATCTTCGATTATCACCATCATATGGCGAACTTGAGCGAAAGGCCGCTTGAGGATATGCTCCCGGATATTTTCCGGACCTGGGATCATTTCGGCATGAAGCCGAAGATCCATGTGTCTTCCCCTAAATCGGAAAAAGCCTTCAGGTCGCATGCTGACTATGTGGACGCCGAATTCCTGAAGCCTCTGCTGGATCACCTTCATGCGATCGGCGAGGATGTGGATTTTATGATAGAAGCAAAGATGAAGGACAAAGCTTTATTGAAGCTTGTTGAGGACATCAGCCGGATCCGCGGCGTGAAGCGGATCAGCGGCGGGGCGGTTGAGTGGAAATAGGTTTTTAGGATACACGAGGTGGGGTTTTTCGGCCGGGTCATGTACCTGTGGCTGCTTTTGGGATACATGAGTCGGGCTTTTTTCGCCGGGGCATGTATCTTAGGCTGCTTTTGGGGTACATGTGTCGGGCTTTTTTCGCCGGGTCATGTATCTCAGACTGGTTATAGGGTACATGAGTCGCGATTTTTTCGCAGCGTCATGTATCTCAGACTGCTTTTGGGATACATGAGTCGGGCTCTTTTCGCCAAGTCATGTACCTCAGGCTGCTTTTGGGATACATGAGTTGCGCTTTTTTCACCGGGTCATGTACCTCAGACTGCTTATGGGATACATGACTCCCTCGTTTACACAAATTTTATGTACTACAGTGGCCACATGCTCACTCTTTTCCGGCGGGTCATCGCCCCCTGCCTCTCCTCGCTTACAGGATTCCGCACTCTCCCCCTGCATCCCAATTCTTTATTTTAAAAAGCTTTCAAACCAAGGGCCCACTTGTTCAAACGCCTTAAATCCCAAATAGATGCCGATGATTCCCACTACTCCAGCCAGTGCTGGCGGGGCGGGTATCGGCAGTTTGAACAGGGCAAAAATAAAGCCGACCGCAAAGCCTGTTATAAGTGACAGCAGAACAATTTTCATCATATTCCTCCTAAAAGTAGGCTCGTGTTGTTCCATAAATATCCTTTATTATGTGCAATAAACGCTCCATCATTCTACCGCCACTAAAACAGAAAAAAACCCCACTTCCAGGAAGCGGGGCATGAGTCTTACATTTTTTCAGGTGCGGATACACCAATTAATTTAAGTGCGTTTCTTAATGCTGTTTGTACAGCCTTGATCAGGCCAAGACGGGCTTTTGTTTTTTCCGGATTGTCGCTATCAAGCACTTTTTCGGCATTGTAGAAGCTGTGGAAGGCAGATGCGAGCTCGAAAATATAGTTTGTGATGCGGTGCGGCATACGCTTTTCTGCAGCCTCTGCAACTGCCTGTGGGAATTCACCAAGCTTCTTCAGCAGGTCGATTTCCTTCTCAGCAGAAATGAGGGAGAAATCAGCGTCAGCACTTAATGCCATCCCCTGCTCTTCACCCTGGCGGAGGATGCTCGAGATGCGCGCATGTGCGTACTGGGCATAATAAACAGGATTATCATTGGATTGGGACACAGCCAGATCAAGGTCAAAATCCATATGAGTGTCAGCACTTCTCATTGCGAAGAAATAGCGGACTGCATCGAGTCCAACCTCGTCCACAAGGTCACGCATGGTAACAGCTTTTCCTGTCCGTTTACTCATCTTCATCTTTTCACCGTTCTTGTACAGGTGTACGAGCTGGATGATTTCGACTTCAAGGGCATCCTTGCCATAGCCAAGCGCCTGGATGGCAGCCTTCATACGCGGGATATAGCCGTGGTGATCGGCGCCCCAGACATTGATAAGCTTTTCGAAGCCGCGCTCAAGCTTGTCTTTATGGTAGGCGATATCAGGCGTCAGATACGTGTAAGATCCGTCATTCTTGATAAGCACGCGGTCTTTATCATCGCCGAATTCGGTTGAGCGGAACCAGGTTGCGCCTTCTTCTTCATATACATGTCCGTTCTCTTTGAGTGCTTTCAAAGCATCGTCAATCTTGCCGTTCTGGTAAAGGGAAGTTTCAGAGTACCAGACATCAAAAGGCACTCGGAAATCTTCCAAATCCTTTTTCAGCTTTTCCATTTCGTATTTAAGGCCGTATTCGCGGAATGCATCGAAGCGTTCCTTTTCATCGGCATTCACATATTTGTCGCCAAATTCATCGGCAAGCCTTTGGCCGATGCCGATAATGTCTGCCCCATGATAGCCGTCGGCCGGCATTTCTTTTTCCATGCCAAGCGCCTGGAAATAACGGGCCTCAACTGACAATGCCAGATTATTGATCTGGTTTCCGGCATCATTGATATAATATTCGCGGGATACATCATAGCCTGCTTTGGCCAGGATGCTGCTCAGGGAGTCGCCGACTGCTGCACCGCGGGCATGTCCCAGGTGAAGGTCGCCTGTCGGGTTGGCAGAAACAAACTCAATCTGCACCTTTTGGCCATTACCTGTATTCGTTTCTCCGTACTGATCTCCGGCGTTAAGGACGGTCGGGATCAGGTTCGTCAGGTAGCTGTTGTTCATGTAAAAATTGATGAAGCCCGGCCCTGCGATTTCAATTTTTTCAATGGATGCTTTGCTGCTGTCAAAATTCTCGATCAGCTGCTCGGCAATCATGCGCGGCGCCTTTTTGGCTACACGTGCAAGCTGCATCGCCATATTGGTAGAATAATCGCCATGCGCCTTCTCTTTAGGCGTTTCCAGGATTACATCCGGGATCTGCTCTTCTGCAGCAAGGCCTGCTTTAATGACCGCCTGCTTGATTTCCTCTTTCAGATTGCTTTGCACTTGTTCGACTATATTCATTTTTCTTCCTCCTCAAACGTAATCGCCAAATGATATGTACCTGCCTGTGATCCCTGCATTTTCATTTCATATAGAAGGTCAAAGGCCCCTGTTCCGCTGCCGTCGTCAAAGGACTGTGAGAGCCCTTTGGTCAGAGTCAGCATTTCCATGGTGCCGAAGGGCATTTCATAGCTTCCCCTCATCTTTTTGTTCATCCGGAAGGGCAGCCTCATTTTCACTGCTCCTGAACGGAGGATCAGGGCTTCTCCCTCTGCCATTTTTACAATCGTTTTAACTGTCCCCGCTTCATTTTCTTCATCATATTGAAGAAAGCGGGAGCCGTTTTTTTTATAGTATCGGCCAAACGCAGTCAGTTCAAAAGTTTCTTTGCTGCCTCCGCTGCGAATATCCGTTTTTACTTTTATTTTAACAGGTGTCTGTTCCGCTGGGCTATTGAGCAACGGGCACACTTCCTTTTCGTTTAACTCTTTAGTATAACTTTTTAATTATAATTTTTTTGGGGTGGAAGTGCAAATGAAGTTGGGCAGTGACAGGGATTGGTTTAATTATGGGGGCTGTTGATTGAATTTTTTTCCAGGTTGGTTATAACGCTCCAAAAAGTTAAGTAAGCCCTGTTGATTGCAGTGGAAGGCACGAAGACTCCTGCGGGATTGCAGCGGCAATGCTGAGACCCCGCAGACGCGCAGCGGTGAGGAGGCTCAGCGTCGCCCCGCGGAAAGCGAAGTGCCTGGAACGGAAATCAACAGGCCTATTTATTAATGCAAACCCGCCCGTCTAATAGGATTTTATGAATGTAGTTCCATTACAAAACAAAAGAGATACAGAATCCTGTACCTCTTTTGTTCAAAGGCATTAGCCTCCGCGTTTCTATTTCACCCAGCCCAATATCATCTCACGAATCAACTTGCTGGCTGTGTTAGCTGTTTGTTCTGACGGGTCGTAGATTGGTGCTACTTCCACGAGGTCGGCTCCGACAACTTTTACTTGTGAGCGGGCGATTTCGTGGATGGACGCCAGGAGCTCCTTGGATGTGATTCCGCCGGCGTCGACGGTGCCTGTGCCTGGTGCGTGTGCCGGGTCAAGGACGTCGATGTCGATGGTTACGTATACCGGGCGGCCTGCCAGCTTAGGAAGGATTTCCTTGAGCGGCTGGTGCACATCGAATTTTGAGATATGCATTCCGACTTTTTTTGCCCATTCGAATTCTTCCTTCATTCCTGAGCGGATGCCGAAGGAGAAGATATTCTGAGGGCCGATCAGGTCTGCGGCCTTGCGGATCGGTGTTGAGTGGGATAATGGCTCCCCTTCATAATTCTCGCGCAGATCTGTATGGGCGTCCATATGGATGATGGCCAGATCCGGGTATTTCTTATACATCGCCTTGAAAACCGGCAATGAGACAAGATGCTCCCCGCCCATGCCTAGCGGGAACTTGCCGGCAGCCAATAGCTTATCGACAAACTCCTCGATCAGATCAAGGCTTTTCTGCGGATTCCCGAAAGGAAGCGGAATATCGCCGGCATCGTAATATTTAACCTCCGCAAGCTCGCGGTCAAGATACGCGCTGTATTCTTCAAGTCCGATTGAAACTTCCCTGATGCGGGTCGGGCCGAAGCGTGAGCCCGGGCGGTAGCTGACTGTCCAGTCCATCGGCATTCCGTAAAGGACCGCCTGGCTTTCCATAAAATTCGGATGGCTCCCGATGAATACATTTCCTGAATAAGCTTCATCAAATCTAACCAAAATGACTCCCTCGCTTTACATGCTGGTGCCTGGCACCAATCTTTATTTTACAAGATCCTGCACAAACTTAGGCAGCACAAACGCTGCTTTGTGCAGTTCTTTTGTGTAGTACTTTGTGTCGATTTCGTGGAAGCGCTCTTCGCTTACTTCAAGCGGATTGTGCTTCTTGCTTCCGATTGTAAATGCCCACAGTCCGCTTGGGTATGTCGGGATGTTGGCCACATATAAGCTTGTGATCGGGAAGATTTCTTTTACATCCTTCTGGACGGTGCGGATCAGGTCTGCCTTGAACCAAGGGTTGTCAGACTGCGCAACAAAGATGCCGTCTTCCTTCAAAGCCTTGGAAATGCCGGCATAGAAGCCTTTCGTGAACAGGTTCACAGCTGGCCCGACCGGCTCAGTGGAATCTACCATGATGACGTCATATTCATTTTCGCTGTTGGCGATATGCATGAAGCCGTCGTCAACCTTCACTTCTACTCTTTCATCGTCAAGCATGCCTGCGATTTCAGGAAGATACTTCTTGCTGTACTCGATTACCTTCCCATCGATTTCAACCAGTGTTGCTTTCTTAACGCTTGGGTGCTTCAGCACTTCGCGGATAACGCCGCCGTCGCCGCCGCCCACTACAAGAACGTTCTCAGGGTTCGGATGCGTGAATAACGGCACATGGGCCACCATTTCATGGTATACGAACTCATCCTTGATGGATGTCATGACCATATCATCCAAGAGGAGCATATTGCCCCATTCTTCTGTCTCTACCATATCAAGCTTTTGAAAATCAGTTTGCTCTGTATGTAAAGTCTGCTTCACTTTCATTGTGATGCCAAAGTTCTCTGTCTGTTTCTCTGTAAACCAAAGTCCCATTCTGAACATCCTTCCATTTTAAAAATTTGTATAGTGCGCATAAAACGCTCTCAAAACTTTTTAAAAGTTGTGCGGTTATCTTTATGCTTCCCTAACTGTTTAATTACAAACATGAGAAAAAGTATAGATGAATCTAGCAAAATTGCAAGAAAAAAATGAAACTCGCGAATAAATTCCTTCTCTTATTTCAATACTAGGAATAAAGACCAAATTTGGGTGCCGGAAACCATACGCGCACCGTTTATAAAAAGGGGTGAATTATGATGGAAGTCATGGCCGGTCAGCGGTACAAGAGAGCGAAGAAATATGTGCGGGCAGCCGCTGTCATCAGTTTAATAGGAATGATTGCTACCGGGCTTGCCATCGGCGCCGTCCTGATATATGCCAAGATCCTTGGCCCTCCTCCGCTGGCCGTACCGCAGTCGACCTTGTATTACTCTGAGGACGGTGAAGTGATCGGGGAAAGCAGCAATGGCCAGAAGCGGTATTGGGTGGCGCTTGACCATATTTCCCCTCATCTGATTGATGCAACGGTTTCAGTCGAAGACCAGAATTTTCATTCCCACCACGGCTTTGATTATAAACGGATTGCCGGGGCTGCGCTTGCCGATTTAAAAGCGATGGCAAAGGTCCAGGGAGCCAGCACCATCAGCCAGCAGTATGCCCGGAACTTGTTCCTCGCACACGAGAAGACATGGAAACGGAAAATGATGGAGGCCTTCTACACAATCAGGCTTGAGATGAACTATTCAAAAGATGAGATTCTGGAAGGCTATATCAATACGATTTATTATGGCTATGGCGCTTATGGCGTACAGGCAGCAAGCCAGTACTATTTTGGGAAAGATGCTGAGGAGCTTAACCTTGCCGAGGCTTCCATGCTTGCCGGGATACCGAAGGGCCCTGGCGTCTATTCCCCGCTCGCTTCTTTCGAAAGGGCCAGGGACCGCCAGCGCATCATTCTGGATACAATGGCCATGCAGGGGAAAATCACCGCGGAGGAAGCTGATAAAGCTTTTGGGTCAGCGCTCAAGCTTGTCGGCGAATTTCCGCATAAAGCAATCGAAAAGGCGCCGTATTTTCAGGATGCGGTCAAAAATGCGCTGAAGAATCAGCTTCAGCTTGATGACCGCACAATAGAACTTGGCGGCCTGAAGGTATACACAACACTTGATACAAAAATCCAGGCTGCTGCTGAAAAAGCGGTAACCGGCAATATTAGCAAAGATTCGGAAATCCAGGTCGGGCTTGTGTCAGTCAACCCGAAGAACGGACATGTAAAGGCAATGGTCGGCGGAAGAGATTATAGCGAGAGCCCGTTCAACCGGGCGGTTCAGGCAGTCCGCCAGCCTGGCTCGACGATTAAGCCGCTTCTTTACTATGCTGCCCTCGAACAGGGATTCACCCCGGCAACCATGATGAGGAGCGAGCAGACCACCTTCCGTTTTGATGACGGCAGGCAGGAATACACACCGCATAATTTCAACAATCAATATGCGGATGGTGATATCACCATGGCACAGGCACTCGCTTTGTCGGACAATGTGTATGCTGTAAAGACCCATCTCTTTTTAGGCGAAAATACGCTTGCAGAAACAGCGAAAAAATTCGGCATCACTTCCAAAATGGCTGAGGTTCCTTCCCTGGCGCTTGGGACATCGGGTATTAGGGTCATTGAACTGGCCAATGCGTACAGCCTTTTTGCCAATGGAGGAAAAAAGGTTTCCCCTGTCCTGGTGACAAAGGTTGAAAATCATAAAGGCGAAGTGATTTATGAAGAAAAGAAAGAGCCTCTGCCGGTGCTGAAGCCGGAGGATGCATATGTTATGACGCAAATGATGACCGGCATGTTTGACCATAAGCTTGACGGCTATTCCAGCGTTACGGGCAGCACCATCATAAACAAGATGACAAGGCCATATGCCGGCAAATCAGGGTCCACCGACACAGACAGCTGGATGGCCGGGTTCACGCCCCAGCTCGTTTCCGCCGTCTGGACCGGATATGACCAGGGCAAGCCCATCACATTGACGGCCGATAAAGCTTATGCAAAGAATATTTGGATACAGTTTATGGAGGATGCCCATAAAGATTTGCCCGTCAAACGGTTCAAAGGTCCAAAAGGAACGGTCGGCGTGTATATCAATCCGGAGAACGGAAAAATCGCCACCGACCATTGCCCGGTTCAGCGCCTGACCTATTTCACCGCCGGGACCGAGCCGACCGAATATTGCACCGATCATCTGGAGCATATGGAAGAAGAGCCGGAACAGCCTGTGAAAAAAACCAAGGAGAAGAAAACCTGGTATAAAAAGCTGTTTCAGTGGGGATCTTAGCATAGTCAATAAAAGGAAAAACCCCGGGTTTCCGCCCGGGGTTTTTCGTGTCCTAGTTCTATACAGTGCATCAACACTGTAAATAAGTTTACTTTTTTTATCGCCGCTCGGCAAGTAGGTTGGAATTTAAGTTCGAAAATCTGTCACAATTTCGTCAAATTTTTTAACTGGAAGCCAAATCTTTTTTCAGCTGGTCTTCTGCCCTTTCCCACATGCCCATATCGTGATTCTTCAGGAAGTCTGCAAGGATTCCTTTAGACTTGTCATCCATATGGTCGACGATGATATGGCGTTTGATGCTTTTATCAAGCCTGTTGACATGCTCAGGCAGCAGTTTATAGCCGCGGCGGATTTCCCGGTCCACCGTCATAAAGCAGGCAGTGACACCGGCATAATAAGGGCCTTCCTGCTTGCGGTCGATCGTCACCCATACGAGCCAGTATGGCTTTCCGTTCGGAACGTCCTCCTGGTTGGTCAGGAACTTGATTCCTTTTTCTACAGTGCTTCTTGCATGCATGGCGCCGATATCAACATGGGCATCTCCCGCTTCCACATCCACAAAGACCGGTGACACATTATCAAGGCTGAGGGAGCCTCCCCCAAAGCCGCCATGCCCGTCTGTCGGGTCGCTCTTAATGATGTTGAAGCCAATATTTTTTTTCTTCTTTTCTTCCATTTGATTTATCCTCCTTTTAAAAAGGTCAGTTATCATAATTTGATCTTTAATTTTGGCCTGATTTCCGAATCGTCAGCCGCGCAGGAACAGTCCCGAGAAGAAGTCGTGCATCCCGTTGATCAGGACCGGCAGTACGGTGCCGAAGATCGGCTGGATCGTATACTGATCGAGCGGTGTGATGACAAGAATCAGGAATATAATCGAACCATATGCCTCAAACTGCGTCAGCTTCGGCCTGATACCAGCCGGGGCGAGATCCTCAATGATCCGGTATCCGTCAAGAGGCGGAAAAGGCAGAAGGTTAAACACAAACAGCATAAGATTCAAGTAGATGAACAAATCCAGGAACTCGGGCACAAAATCAGGCAGGCCCGCTGCTGCTCCGGCCGCGGCCAGTCCGTACCAGATGCCGAGGCCCAAGCCAGCCATCAACAGATTGCTGAGCGGTCCGGCAAGCGAAACCGATATCCCCGCAAGCCTTGGATTTTTGAAATGGAAACGGTTCACCGGCACAGGCCGTGCCCAGCCGAATCCCGCTATAAAAATCAGGATGGTCCCAAGGGGGTCCAGATGGTGGATCGGATTGAGCGTCAGCCGCCCCTGCTTCTGTGCAGTCGGGTCGCCGAATTTATAAGCAACAAACGCATGGGCAAATTCATGGACCGTAAAAGCGATCATTAACGTCAGTGCTACATAGGGAATCTCCCTTAAAGAAAAGGCTAAGAATTGTTCCAACGGCAATACCCCTTTATGTGAATGAATAAAGTCCTTAGGCAGCAGGCACACGCCTGCATACTTATCTATTTTTCAGTATACATGAAATGCCTGGCGAAGGGAAAACTCCGCTTCCGGGAAAAGCCCGGCATCAGCCCGCGCCCCGAACTGGCACTTCCCTCAAGCCTTCTGCTATAGTAAAAAGTATAAAAAGGAGGAAGTTATTATGCCATATGTAACAGTCAAAATGCTTGAAGGACGTACAGAAGACCAGAAAAAAGCTCTTGTTGAAAAAGTGACCGATGCGGTCAGCGAAACGACCGGTGCTTCTAAAGACAAAGTCGTCGTATTTATCGAAGAAATGAGCAAGAACCACTATGCCGTAGCAGGCAAACGCTTAAGCGACGAAGACTAAAATGCCCTTGTAAGGCCCGCAAACTAAAGAAAAAGCTAAGCACATCCCTAGTGCTTAGCTTTTTCTTTCAGCTTTTCAATATATTGATAGGCCTCTTCAATCTCTTCTTCTGTGTACTTCTGCTTGCTCTTTAAAGTGAATACCTTCTCCTGCACCTCTTCGCGGGGAAGATTATCAAAATATAAAACCGTTGAGACAAGCTCCAGGAATCTTGCATTCTGGCTGTTCATATCCTCCAGGCAGTCCGGCAGGCAAGGCATATCAACCTGGTTAACGGATAGAAATTCCCGGCCGTTGTCCGTCAGTGTGTACCGGTATTGAAAATAGCCGCCCTTCTTCTCTTTCACTTCATTCAGGAAGCCCATATTGCAAAGCTCCTCCACCCTCAATGTCAGCTCCTCTGAATAAGGCCCGTAAAAGTGGAACTGGAACCGCTCCTGAAAAGGAAAAGAAATCTTCTTTGCAATAAAAATCATCTTCTGAAGCTTTTTCCGGCCGATGACTTCCCCGGAAGCCGCCAAAGCGTGCACCAAATTGGCATGATCTTTTAACAAAACCCCTCATCTCCTACTCCAAAGTAATTACCGCTTCTATGTATGTCGATTAGATCTCCAGCATTTCACGGATTTTTTTCTTAATAGTCTTCTTGCTGCCCTCGTCCATAATCAAATCAGCAGGATAATATAATTTGTGGTCCGTCCGCCTTTTTCCGGATATCGCATCAACAATTTCCGATTCGCGCGACAGTTCCCGCAGGTCCCCGTTTTTCATCTGCAGGTGGATCGGAAGACGCTCCTCTTCCTCTCCCGGCCTGTAGAAGTCATACGGAAGATCTGAGGAGGAATCGACAACCAGATAATACTCAGGATCAAGCCCTGCCTTGCTGAACAGCACAGACAGCTCGGCCAGCTTCTTGTATTCCTTCGCCGGGTCAAATTCCACATATTTAAAGAGATTGCGGTCCATATACCTTTTGCACAAATCCCTCAGAATTGGATCTTCTTCTTCCTGCCACATCTGGAAATAATAGAGTATCACGGCTTCATCAAGCTTCAGATAGTCTTCCAGCGTCACTTCGCCTTCAAACAGTGTATAGAAATGGAGGGGAAGGTACTTGAATGCATAATAATTTTCATGGAGCTGTTTGGCCCTGTGCAGGATTTTCGTCAATATGACTTCCGCACTTCTTGTTACCGGGTGGAAATAGACCTGCCAGTACATCTGGTAGCGGCTCATGATATAATCCTCGACCGCATGCATCCCGCTCTGCTTGATGACAACCTGGTCCTCCCTCGGGCGCATGACCCGGAGAATTCTTTCCATATCAAAATGGCCATAGCTGACACCGGTGAAATACGCATCGCGCTGCAGATAGTCCATCCTGTCGGCATCGATCTGGCTGGAAATCAGGCTGACGACCTGCTTATTCCGGTAAGTCTTCGCAATCACGTCGGCTACATCCTTCGGAAAATCCTTCCCTGCTCTTGAAAGGACAAGATTTACTTCGGTATTGCCAAGGATGATTGCCTGTGTGTAATGCTCATGATCCAGGTCGAATACCTTTTCGAATGAATGGGAAAAAGGGCCATGCCCCAAATCGTGCAGGAGCGCCGCACAGAGGGATACAAGGCGTTCATTGTCATCCCACTCTTCCCGGCCGGCAAATACATCATCGATGATGCGCCTGACAATCTCGTAGACTCCAAGTGAATGATTGAAGCGGCTGTGCTCTGCCCCGTGGAAGGTCAGATAAGTCGTCCCCAGCTGCTTGATCCGCCGCAGGCGCTGAAATTCCCTCGTCCCGATCAAATCCCAGATCATTCTGTCACGAACATGGATATAGCGATGGACAGGGTCCTTGAATACTTTTTCTTCGCTTAATTTTTCCGTTGAATATGGCATCTTTTCCCCTCTTCCTGTGCACCAGCCCGGCCTATTCCCGTTTTTTTCCTTTGTATCTATTATAGCCAGTTTTCACCGCTAAATCATTACAAAATCTGCTGTAATTCCCTTTTCTTCGACAAAATCCAGACACAGCAAGGCTTTCGGAAAAATAAAATTTTCCCTGTGTTCAGATGATGTTCTTTTTCCACAAACAGGCAGCAGGCTAAACGTGCCGGGAAGAAAAGAAATTGCCCCATCTGCCGGAGCCGCACAGCATTTGGCGAATAAAAAATCACCTTAAGACAGGTGTCAAAGGCGATTTATTTTTTCAGCTTTTTTTCGATTTTCTCTCTTAGCTCTTCTTCTGACAATGCTGCCAGAGGACGGTTGTTGACAAATGCAAAAGTCTTCTTCCTGCCCGGCCCGCAATAGGATTGGCAGCCTACGTCCACTTTTGCCTCAGGGTCGATATCCTTCAGCATGGGGATCAGTGTTTTCAGATTAACTGCCTGGCAGTCGTCGCAAACACGGAATTCGTTTGCCATTTCGTACATCCCTTTCTCGGTCTATCATTTTTAAATTATCTATAGAAAATTTTAGTTGCTATCTCAATTAATCTGCCCGGAGGCACTAAAGGGTATTTTACATTTTCTGAACTTGTATTGCAAGCTGCAATCTTTAGCACCGCTGGCAGGCTGCAGGCATTTTTTCCAGCACATTCTCCCTTCTCCCCAGTCCCTGAATATATCAGAAAAAAAAACTACTATCCTTTTATTCCCTCTGTATAAAGAAAGAAAGATGTGGCCATGCTAGTGCTAGAAGGTTATATAAACCAATTTTGCCCAGGGAGTTGAAGAAAAAATGAAAGTAAGACAGGATGCATGGTCAGAAGAAAATGATTTATTGCTTGCTGAGACGGTATTAAGGCATGTCAGGGAAGGAAGCACCCAGCTGAACGCTTTCGAGGAAGTCGGAGATAAGCTGAACCGCACTTCTGCCGCCTGCGGATTCCGCTGGAACGCTGTTGTTAGGCACCGCTACGAAAAGGCGCTGCAGCTCGCCAAGAAACAGCGCAAACAGCGCAACAGGCTGCTCGGGAAAGAACAGGGCGGCAAGAAAAAGCTGCTGTACAATCCTCCGGTCCCAGCTGTTGAAGAAGTTGAATTGCTCACTGCTGATACACTGCCAATGCCGGAAGAAACAGAAGTCTATACGGAGACTTATACAGAAATAGATATAGATGCCGATGGAGATGCTGAAGAAGAAACAATCGAAGCTCCAGAACCAGTATTCTCTTATCCTGCTTATCAATCGGCGCCGCAGCCGCGGGCCCAGCTGAATCTGGATTCGGTTATCAGCTATTTGCAAAGCCTGAACGGCTCCACCCTCAGCGCTGATCTGTTAAAAAGCGAGAATGAAAGATTGAGGCGCGAAATCGCCATGCTGAGGAGCCAGAATGAGGAATTATCCGGAAAAATCGGCATGCTGGAACAGAATACCGTCACGATCCAGGAAGATTACGAGACGCTCATGAAAATTATGAACAGGGCAAGAAAGCTGGTACTATTTGACGAGGAAGAACGCCCGGCCACCAAATTCAAGATGGACCGCAACGGGAACCTGGAAAAGGTAGCAGAATAAGGGACCCCGCTGTTTTATAGACTCGGAGAGAAGAAATGGCAGCAGCCTGCCCCCTTAAACAGAAAACCGCCCGGATTAAAGGGCGGTTTTTTCTATTCCTGGATGGTCAGGCGGGATCCTGAAGGGTGCCGAATACTTTTTCATTCCGCTCGGCGACCCGCTCATAATAGCTTTCATAAAGGACGGCTTCTTCTTCATTCAGCCCTCCGGCATACAGCCTGCCTGATCTGCTTTTCAGCACGTTCAGGAACCTCATCATCACATCTGCGACCGTCAGCTCGGACTGGAGCAGCTCGCTGAGCGATGCCATGACCGGCGGTGTAATGTCAGGGTACAGGAACTTCGTTACCGCATCCTTTTTCGCCCTGCTGTAAAACTCCCGGACCAATGCAGCCCGCCCGCTGCCGCTGCCGTTTACGCATAAATAGATCTGGACTGCCACACCCTTGCGCAGCCTGCGCTGGGAAATGCCGGCGAACTTCCTGCCGCCGATGCTCAGATCATAGCTGCCGGGGCAATAAGAACCGACAATTTCCCTTGCTTCTATTTCATATGGAAAGTCGCTGAACATTTCTTTTATCAAAAGCCACATAGCATCATAGCCGCGGTTGATATCAATCCCTTTTTCTGATTCCGGAAAAATGAGCGACAGATTCAGTACACCCTCATCCAGCACAACTGCCAGGCCGCCCGAGTTGCGGACAATCGCCCGGTAACCCTGATTTTGCAGCCAGTCCACCCCGTCTTCCAGGTATGGGAGACGTGAATCCTGGATGCCGAGCACGATTGTCCGGTCATGAACCCATGCTCTTGCCGTTGCAGGGGTTTTTCCCGATCCGACAGAAGCACAGAGCGTATCATCCATCCCGAACGAATGCATCGCATTCAAATGCAGTCCCGCACTCGACTGGTCTATTATCCGCCACTCCGGCTGCTGCAGCAGCTCACTTGCTTCGTTCATCTTCAGTACTCCTTTAAATAAACAATATGGGATTATTATAGCATACGGGCGGCGGGAAGAAGAAAAGGGGCGGAGCCGCTGATCGGGTGCGCAGTTGGTTATTGAGTTCAGCTTTTTGACTGCTTTTTCTGCTTTAAAACTGATCTCTCTGCCTGAAAACAGCCTATCTTTGGGGGTGCAAACAGCGCGGGAGCAGCTTTCTGTCCAATTCGGGGCATATTCTACCGGGTCCCCCCGGGAATCTACCAACTTGACGCTATATTCTACCGACTTTACACTGTAATCTACCGAATTGAGCGTTTTTTCTACCAACTGGCAGCTGACAGCCCCACCGCGCCGCGCCACAACACGCTGCACCGCAAAAAAGAACCGGCACACCAGAGTGCCGGCTCTCTTCTATTACTGATTCAATGCCTGAGCTGCTGTGATCAAAGCAAGCTTATACACGTCTTCCTGGTCACATCCGCGGGAAAGGTCATTTACCGGACGGTTCAGGCCTTGAAGGATCGGTCCGACCGCTTCAAAGTTACCAAGGCGCTGGGCGATTTTGTAGCCGATATTTCCGGCTTCCAGGCTTGGGAATACAAATACATTAGCATCTCCCTGCAGCGGTGAATCCGGAGCTTTCTTCTCGGCTACGGATGGAACGAAGGCTGCGTCGAACTGGAATTCGCCGTCCACGATGAGCAATGGCTCACGAAGCTTGGCTTCTTCAACTGCCTGGGATACTTTTTCCGTTTCAGGGGATTTTGCAGAGCCTTTGGTAGAGAAGCTCAGCATGGCAACGCGCGGGTCGATGTCGAACATTCTTGCTGTCTTGGCGCTTTCGATGGCGATTTCCGCTAGATCTGCGCTGTCTGGTGCGATATTGATTGCACAATCCGCAAATACATACTTTTCATCTTCGCGGACCATGATGAAGACACCGGAAGTCTTTTTGACGCCTTCTTTTGTCTTAATGATCTGAAGAGCCGGTCGGACTGTATCTGCAGTAGAGTGAGCTGCACCGCTGACAAGGCCGTCTGCTTTATTGGCATAAACAAGCATGGTGCCGAAATAGTTTTCATCAAGAAGAATGCGGCGGGCATCTTCTTCTGTCGCTTTTCCTTTGCGGCGCTCAACAAATGCAGCAACAAGTTCGTCCATCATGGCAAAGTTTTTCGGGTCATAGATTTCGACAGAATCAAGGGATACATCCAATGATTTTGCTTTATCCTCGATTTGTGCAATATCCCCGATCAGAATAGGGGTAAGAATTTTGTCAGCTGCCAGACGGCCTGCTGCAGTCAGAATCCTTTCATCTGTTCCTTCAGGAAATACGATTCGCAGATTATTGCCGGAAACCTTATTCCTTAATCCTTCAAAAAGATCACTCATATGAAAATCCTCCTTTTATATGTAACAAATCACTCGGCTTAAGCGGCGCTGAGACTGCCTTTATCCATAGAAGTGGGCCTGCGTCCGCTATTCTCACTCCCTTAGGATACTCCTCCACTGTGAAAATTCAAGAACAAGGAGAAGTGGCAGCGGTTACACCTGAAAAGTTTTTGTTTTCTTAACATTCTTATATTTATATCTGGGAATCGATTCTCTCCGGACGATGTTAATATGGTCCTTTTTGCCGGAAAATATCCGATTTCGCGCCCGTTCTGGTTGCCTAATCTGCTATTCTTTAGAATCCCCTTGTTTTCCCGGCTGGAAACCTGATTGAGAATAATTTTTGAAAGCTGGTAAGCGACATATAATTTTCAAGTTTCAGGCAGACGTGTTATGGTGAAACTATGATATAGTATTGATGAGAATTCGAGTACATATATAGGAGTGATCAGAATGACTGAAGCAGCACAAACGCTTGATGGCTGGTATTGCCTCCATGATTTCCGCACAATGGACTGGACAACATGGAAAATGACTCCGAAAGAAGAGCGCGATGCAGCAATCCAGGAATTTATGGGCCTTGTGGATAAATGGAATTCCGTGCAGAGCGAAAAGAATGGCAGCCATGCTTTATATACGATTGTTGGCCAAAAAGCAGATTTCATGATGATGATCCTGCGCCCTACAATGGAAGAGCTGAATGAGATCGAGAATGAGTTCAATAAATCAAAGCTTGCGGAATATACCATTCCGGCACATTCTTATGTTTCCGTTGTGGAGCTCAGCAACTATCTGCCGGCCGGAGAGGATCCTTATCAGAATCCTCATGTCCTGGCACGCCTTTACCCGGAGCTTCCTAAAGCAAAATATGTTTGCTTCTACCCGATGGACAAGCGCCGCCAGGGTGAAGATAACTGGTATATGCTCCCTATGGAAGACCGCCGCAATATGATGCGCAGCCACGGCATGATCGGCCGCCAGTATGCAGGCAAAGTAAAGCAGGTCATCACCGGCTCTGTCGGCTTTGACGATTACGAGTGGGGAGTAACCCTCTTCGCAGACGATGTGCTTCAATTCAAGAAGCTTGTCTACGAAATGCGCTTTGATGAAGTGAGCGCCCGCTACGGCGAATTCGGCTCCTTCTTTGTCGGAAACCTGCTCCTGGAAGACCAGGTAGGCAGCTTCCTGAATGTTTAATATATGAATCAGGCCTCGGCTTTTGCCGGGGCTTTTTTTATTGAAAAAAAACCGTCACATTTACTGCAATTGGGCTTCCAATTTTTCTATCTATACAGTTACCAATAAAGAGATTCCTGCTTATAGAGCAAGCGCCCTCCGCTTTTCTTTTTGTCCAGCTCCGGCTCCTAGGTGCTCGAGTCATAAGTCACTTTGGAACCGAAGGCAAAGAACGCCTTCAATTCCAAAGCGCCTTATGCTGGGCCCGCAGGATGCGGGTCATGCAGGCGTTGCCACAGGACGTGGCGTCTTTAGCCTGCGTTCCTTTATTCTGAACAAGCGCCATCTGCTTTTCTTTCCCCCATCAGGCATAATACAGCATTTCCCACATATTTATGAAATAGTGAGTTTGGTTTTATACGGATACTTTCACTTACAGCCTTTGAATAGCTGCTGAGAGAGGTGAAGTTATGGCCGTTATTCCTTATACCGAAGAGGATGTGAAGCTTCTCGCAAGGCTGATGCGTGCGGAGGCTGAAGGAGAAGGAAATCTGGGCATGCTGATGGTCGGCAATGTCGGGGTGAACCGGGTCAGGGCCGATTGCCTGGATTTCAAAGAGATTCCTTCCATCCGGAAAATGGTTTATCAGCGGCCAGGCGGATTTGAAGCCACCATCAAGGGCTACTTTTATCAGCGGCCCCGTCAGAATGAGCTCGACCTGGCCAGGAAAGTCATCAAGGGGCAGCGCCATAATCCTGCCAGCAATTCGCTCTGGTTTTTCCGCCCCACCGGGGACTGCCCTGCCCAATGGTATAATCAGCCGAATGCCGGAAGATACAAAGCACATTGCTTCTTCCAGCCGGCCCAGGCAGACTGTCCCACTGTTTATTAATGACATTTAGGAGGGATTTATTTTGAAACAGCAATCTGTACCGCAGCAGCAATATGTTGATTACCGCACCTATCCGCCTTATCAGCAGCAGCAGCCGCAACAGCAGCAGCCTTACTATGGGGCCGGCACACAGGCACAGGGATACGGCGCCCAGCAGGCCTATCCGCAGATGCCGTCCGGTTCCATGCTCACCACATCTCCGCCTTCAGGTTCACCCGTTTCACAGGTTCCCGGGATGCTGCCTATTGAGCAATCCTACATTGAAAACATCCTCCGTCTGAACAAAGGGAAGCTGGCAACCGTTTACGCCACCTTTGAGAACAACAGGGAATGGAATGCGAAGATTTTCAAGGGAATCATTGAAGCGGCAGGAAGGGATCACCTGATCTTGAGCGATCCGCAGTCAGGCACACGCTATTTGATCCCGATGATTTATCTGGATTATATTACATTTGATGAAGAGATTGAGTATGACTATCCATATGGAGCGGCTCCAGGGCTGGCAGCCTTTCCGCCAAGATAATGAAAAGCCTGGCTTATGCAGCCAGGCTCATTTTTTTACAGATATTTAACTGCGGCAATGATCAGGAGAACCCATGCAGCAAGGAAGGCGACTCCGCCGAGCGGCGTGATGGCGCCGAGGACACTGATCTTTGTCAGCGTCAGGACGTACAGGCTTCCGGAGAAGAGGATGATTCCAATCAGCATCAGCCAGCCGGACCATGACAGTAAGGCCGTTGCCGGCAGTCGTCCCAGCAGAACACCGATGATCAGAAGTCCGGTGGCATGGAACATTTGATAGGTTACACCTGTTTTCCAGGTTTCAAGATACTTAGGTTCAACTTTTCCTTCCAGGCCGTGGGCGCCAAAAGCACCAAGAGCAACAGCAAGGAACGCATTGATTGCACCGATTATGATAAAAATTTTCATGATTTCACCTCTTCATCGACTTCTTAAAAGTCGAAAATTGAATCTCCATTTGCTTCATTTTCCATATTCATCTTCCTGGGCTGCTGGATTGAAGCCAGCGGCACACTTTCCTGTACAGGCTGAGGAATATAAGATGCAGCCGGCCGCACCGGCTCTGAACTTGTCTTCTCACCTTCCAGAAGCAGCTCGCATAAAGCCTTTATAGAATACACCCGCTCCCGGATCATTTCCTCAGAAGAGCTTGATTTGGCCCCCTGCAGCTCCTTTTCAATCTTGGCAAGCAGATTTCCAACAGGTATCTGCATACTGTTCACCTCTTTTTCCTAAATCTCTACAGCTCCATTTTCGGCAGCAGGCACCCATGCTATTCAGGCAGCCGAAATTACTTGGACTTTCCCTCAAATTTAAGGCAAGGATGGCCTGAAGCCCTTTCAACCGCTTTGGACGGAAGCTGCCTTCCCTTAAATTGAAACGCCCTGCACCCTTTCGGAAACTGCCGGTCCCATGTCACGTAGAAATGCTTGCATTTAAAGCAATTTGGCTGATTGCTGTCCAATCCTGTCATCCTTTGCTGAGCCTTATTTCTAACTCATTTGGCTATCGGTTTCTATTTTACATGACTTGTACCCATTATACATCCTAAAACTCTGACAGTTCTTTGAATAGAGAAAGGCGGAAGCGTCTTGCCCGCCTTATTTTATACTTGTCTATTAAAAAATGCCGTCAGCTTTCGACGGCATTCTTCATATGCAATTTCCGTTCCACGTGAAACATGCCGGAATTAGAGATCTGGTATCTGCCAGTCTATCTCCTCTTCCCCATTATCCTTCAAAATCTGATTGGTTTTTGAAAAGTGATGGCTGCCAAAGAATCCTCTTCTTGCTGATAGTGGGCTGGGGTGGACTGATTTTAGGATAATATGGTGCGGATTATCAATCAGCCTGGCCTTTTCCTGGGCGGGCTTTCCCCAAAGCAGGAATACGACCGGCTTTTCCCTGTCATTCAGCAGGGCAATAACGCTATTGGTAAAAGTCTCCCAACCCTTATCTTTATGGGAATGGGCTTCCCCCTCCCGCACAGTCAAAACGGTATTCAGCAGCAGGACACCCTGCTCCGCCCAGCTGACCAGATACCCGTTATCAGGGATTTTGCAGCCAAGGTCTTCATGAAGCTCCTTGAAAATATTCCTTAAGGAGGGGGGAATCCTGGTCTGCGGCTTGACCGAGAAGCTCAAACCATGGGCCTGTCCCGGTCCATGGTACGGATCCTGCCCCAGGATGACCACTTTTACATCCTCATAATCGGTATACTTCAGGCTGTTGAAGATATCTTCCCTGGCCGGATAGACCGTCTCGCTCGCATATTCTTCTTCCAGGAATCTTTCCAGTTCATGAAAATACGCTTTTTCGAACTCCTCTTCCAGAAGCTCGCCCCAGCGGTTATTTAATAGCTGCATCAGAATCCCCCTTATAGCTGACAGAGGCCTCATAGCCCAGCCTGCCAAAAAATTCGCTGATCGTTTTTTCTGCGTTCTTCTCAGCAAGTTCAAGAATCCCCTGGTCAATCGCTTCCGCTTCTACCAGTTCCTTTGCCTCTGCTGCAAGGCTGTATGCCTCATCCCAGTTCACATCACCCCGAAAAATCCCGGAAGCCGAAAAGGTCTGGACATGCTCCAGATCGAGCGACGGCTCCTGGAGGATGCTTGCCTTCGGAAGGGAAACTTCAATCCTCTTATCCTCTTCCGACACCTTGATATCCTTTTCTCCAACCTGCTCAAGATCGACCCCTGCCGTTACCGTTCCCGGGACAATAAGCAGAAGCTTGCGCTTTGTCCCCGGCAGATCCGTTTCTATCTGCCTGCCAAACAGTTCATTGTCCTCTTTTTCAATCACGGCCTTCACGAGCGCCTGTGATGATGCCAGCGTGGACAGGCCCCGCACCTGTTCTATAAAACTCCCTTTCTCTTCTTGAGCTGATGACCCTGTATAAAAATAAAAGATTCCTGCTGTAAGCAAAATTCCGATCATAATAAGCGACAATAAAAGCAGCCCGATTTTCCAGCTCCACTTCCTGAATCCGTAGCGCAAAAACCGTGAAAACGTGAACGCACCCCCGCTGCCTTCAAGAGCGGCGGCACTTGCAGCCTGCTTGCGGGAAGTTTTCAGTTCCTTCATAAGCGCCTCCATCTGTTCTAATACTTCCTGTTCTTTTTTCAATATCTCCGCTCCTTTTCTATACCCGTTCGTTTACATTATAAAATGAGAACTGCCTTTTTTGTAAAATTTTGCTGAAAAATTGTACACAAAGATTGAAGTTTAAGTATGGAAAAAAAGGATAAATAAAAGAATAAGCGGACAGGCACATTGTCCAAAAAAATTAGAGGAGGAATTATTCATGTATAAAATTGAGGTTTGTGAAAACGGCGTACAAGCAACGGATACTATTAAAACTTTAACAGCAGAAGGCTATGAAAAGGACAATATCTTTATTTTTGCGCATGACGAAAACCGTTCCGAAGATTTAACTGATGCTACGAACACTGGGAGCGTCGGCTTGAAGGAACAGGGCTTATTTGATTCTGTCGGCAATATGTTCAATAAGCGCGGCGACGAGCTCCGCAACAAGTTCGAAGCTCTCGGCCTTTCAAAGGTGGAAGCTGAGCAATACGAAAAGGTGCTTGATGAAGGCAAGCTTGTCATTGTAGGTTCAAACGAATAAGTAAGAAGGTTCTCCAGCCGTTCCGGGACACCCCCCGGGACGGCTTTCTTACTGAAAAAAACAGAACCCCTCTGCAGCCAGGCAGAGGGGTTCCTGTATTTAACCCAGCAGACGCTGGTAGATGGCTTTTGCATGGGACTCATCCTTCGTGCCATGGATGAGGGCCCGGCCGTCACTGAAAAAGACGGCCCTTTCGGCACCCAGCTCGGCAGACAGAAGATAGGGATTGCCCTTTACTTCATAGCCGAGCCGGCCAAGCTGCCCTGCCAGCCCTTCGAGATCCAGGTCCCGCTTACCGGGCGGGCGGATCTGGACCGTATCCCGGCCGCAGAGTACGGCTGTCCTGGTCCGGTTATCCAGCTCCAGGTAAGGATAGGTCCTTTCAGCCCCGCATGAAGGGCAGCCCGGATCCTTGGCTTTGGCAGTCCCCATATTTGTATACTGGCTGTGCCAAAGATCGAAGCTGACAAACGAAGTCCTGACAGCGTCCCAGTCTTCTGTCAGGATTTTCAGCGCTTCTGCCCCCTGATGGGCTACAGTCATCTGGACGGCCGGTCCGATGATGCCGCCTGTATCACAGGTAAGCCCCTGCAGCGGAACGGCTTTCAGAAGGCAATTCAGGCATGGGGTCTTGCCCGGGATCACGGTAAAGCTCATTCCAAAGCTGCCGACACAGGCTCCGTAAATCCATGGTATTCCAAGTTTCTGGGACAGATCATTGATGACCATCCTTGTTTCAAAATTGTCAGTGGCATCAATCATCAGATCAGTTCCAGGCGCAAGCCCAGCCAGAAGTGAAGGATCTGCATCCCCGACAATGCAGCTTAAGCTGACGGAAGAATTTATTTCCTTCAGCCGCCTTTCTGCAGCCTTTGCTTTCGGAAGTTTTTCCCTGGCATCCTTCTCTGCATAAAGCTGCTGCCTCTGAAGATTGCTTTCTTCCACATAATCTCTGTCAATGATCGTCATACTCCCGACCCCCGCACGGATCAGGAGCTCTGCACAGCCTGAGCCCAGCGCCCCGGCCCCGATGATCAGGACATGCTTCCGGGCGATCTTCTCCTGTCCAGCCGTGCCGATTCCGGGAAAAAGCGTCTGGCGCGAATATCTTTCGTCCAACCTATTCCCCTCCTCAGCCGCCGCTGACCGGCGGGATGAAAGCGATGACGTCTCCCTCTTTGATCAGCTCGTGATCCAGGGCGAACTCTTCGTTCACTGCTGTCATTACGGTTTCCAGATTAAGGTGATAGGCTTCAGTTAAAATGGCTTTCAGTTCATTAATCGTCTTGCCCGCGGCGTCAAGCTCGATTTCTTCCTTGCCTGCACTTTCACGCAAGTGGGCAAACAGTTTGATTTTATTCATCCAGATCCTCCTTTTGCGGACGGCCAGCCGGATAAGAAATGGTTTCAAGCTGGTTGCCGATCCATTCTTCCCCGTCCTCCCAGTGTTCCTTTTTCCAGATAGGGACTATCTCCTTGATTCTTTCGATGGCATAGCGGTTCGCTTCATAGGCATCCGCCCTGTGCGGGGTAGATACAGCAATGACGACGGCTATATCGGTAATATCCAGCCTGCCTGTCCGGTGGGTGATGGCTGCCTTCGCGCCTTCCCATTTTTCTTCTATTTCATGGCCGATCTGCTCAAGCTTCTTCACTGCCATTGATTCATATGCTTCATAGACGAGATACAGGGTTTTCTTGCCGCCCGTCAGCTCCCTGACCGTCCCGATAAACACGGTGACCGCCCCAGCATTGCGCTGGATGACTTTATCAGTGACAGCCTGAACATCAATCGGTTCTTTTGATAGTTCAAAATCCATTTTCTCACCTCTTAGGATTCTCGAAGTTTTTATCTATATAGAATAGCAGGATTGGCTTCCCATTCCCAATTTTAAGATTCCCTGCCGAGCATACGCTTAGCTGTCTCGTATTCAGAAGGATGGTTCATATTGAAAAAACAGGCCTCCTCACCACCCCAGCCTCTTTCCAAAAGCTCTTTCTCTGATAAAATCCGGCTGTCCTCTGTGAGCAGATTCCTCATTTTGCGGTCGCCTGCTTCAAGCATTTCCTCTGCCCTCCGGTATAACCCCTTGTGATAGGCACCGAACAAGGGATGAAGCTGCCCGGAGATTTTCGGAACAGCGGCCTGGCATTCTCCCAGCTCGTTTAAAAGGATGCTGCCGAGCCCGGCTGAAAGAAAGGGCATATCACAGGCTGCGGCAAGATTATAGTCTGTTTGCGAATTTTTCAGTCCTGCATGGAGTCCGGCAAGCGGCCCTCCGTCCTGATAGATGTCACCAGCCATCGGGCAGCCGAGAAAATCGTAGTCTTCCGGGGAGTTGGTGACAATGATGATATCCTGGACTGCCTTTTTCAGCTCGTCACGCACCCGTTCAATGACCGTTGTCCCCTCTAAGGTCATAAGCGCCTTATTCTGGCCCATCCGGCTTGAACGCCCGCCCGCAAGAATGATTCCTGTTGCTTTCATGCAGCAGCCTCCTTTTTGGTATATGTATCTATTGTAGCTTTCTTGATGGTGGATTAATAGGTAGTGGGAAAAACATCCATGGAGGGGTGTAAAAAGAGTTTAGTGGTGACAGAGAAAAAAAACTGCGGAATTATAAGGGATGCTTAAAAAGTTTTAGAAACCTGCTGTTTGGAGTGCAAGGCACGTAGACTCCTGAGGGAGATAGCGGCAATGCTGAGACCCCGCACCGCGGAGCGGGAGGAGGCTCAGCGTCGCCCCGCGGAAAGCGAAGTGCCTGGAACGGAAAACAGCAGCAAAGTGTTAAGACTAAATAGTTTTAAATCTACAAATATCCGCCCCCATTTTTCCACACAAACTGGATACTAAATCTCCTTGCGCTGAAAGTACGTCATTCCTGACAGGAAAAACAGTACGAAGCCGCCGAGGATGACAATCAGGAGGGTTTCCATGGAGGCATTCAGTGCCCCGAATTCTTCTCCCATCCGCGGAATCATGGTCAGAAACGGCTGTGCCCAGGGATAGAACGGGCCGTAGGTTTCTGAGTTGGCTACCAGAATGTTTGGGAGTGTAAAGACCACATTGATGGCCAGCGGAGCGGCAAAGCTGGACCATGCGGCTGAAACAAACATTTGCAGGGCCGCGACCGGAAGGCAGGCAACCCATCCGCCGGCTATGCTTTCCAGGATGATTTTCCACGGAATCGGTGCATCGAATCCTTTCAGCTGTGCCACCAGCAGCAGGCCGCCTAAAAAGAGCAGCTGGGAGACAGCAATCAGCCCCATAACAAGACTGAATTTCACGATATATACATTTCTCCGGGAAACCGGCAGTGACAGCAGCTGCTTCCAGCCTCCGCCCAGATGCTCATAGCGGCAGACAAATGCAGAAAATACACCGGTCAAGAGCGGCAGGAACAGCAGCGCATGGACGAACGCCATGCTGCTGAGGGTGTAGAGCCATTGCAGCTCCCCCTCCATCCCGGGATGATCCGCTTCACCAAAGCCGGCCAACGCTGCCAGAAGAGGACTTATAAATATAAGCAGCCAGACAGAAGATTTTCTAAGCTTCAGCCATTCAGAGCTTAATAGATTGATCATGCTATTTCACTTCCTTTCTGGAAAAATCAATCAGCCCGGTCAAGTAGATGCCGATGCCGAGCAGGACGCCGGCCAGTGCCGAATAAAAAGGACCGCCCCAGCTCTCAAGAAACAGCCATTTCAGCGGGACCCAGTCCGGGAACTTCACGGAAAACAGGGTCAGCACCGTCGCCAGAATGCCGGCCGTCAGCGGAATGGCCTGATTTTTCATGGTGATGGAAATCCATAACTGCAGTGCAATGAAAGGCATCCCAGCCAAATAAGGAAAGAACACTGATTCCGCCAGATGAAGGAAGGGGATGTCTGTGCCAAATCCGAGGATCAGTCCCAGAATGATGAGCCCAACGAATAGCAGTACACAGGAAATAAACAATAAGATGGCTGCCAATAGAAACTTGGAGGTAAATACCTTTCCTTTAGAAACAGGAAGGGCCAGGAGCTGCTTCCAGGCATTTGTCTGATGCTCAATATTGGCAATCATGCTGGTGACCAGCGCAAGCCCGAGCATGATCGCAGGGATGCTGAGGAAGCTGGCTTCACCGATCAAGCCTTTCCATAAATCTTTTGCATAAACTCCTGTCAAATACTCATAGCGGAGCCCGAAATTGACCGCTTCAAGAGCGACAACGCCAAAGGGGCCGAGAAAAACGAGAAACAGGATCATTTTTCTTTTGATTTTCAGAAAGTCGGCGGAAAGCATGTTCATCATCACAGGCTTCCCCCTTCTCCTGTCAGCTCCAGGAAGATGTCCTCGAGCGTTTTTCTCTGCTCCTGGACACGGTATACAGAAACATCATGGCGGACCAGTGTTTCCACAGCCGCGGCCACCTGGGCGTCTGTCCCGTCAAGCAGCAGGTGCTCCCGCTCTTTTTCTGCCTGGATGCCGTTTGACAGCAGCGCTCTCCAGGCTTTCTCTGTTTCATTGACTGTAATCGCAATCTGGCTGTTTGCCTTCTGCCTGAGAACATGGATCGAATCCTGGAAAATCATCGACCCTTTGGAGATGATGCCCACCTGTGTTGCCATTTGATCAATCTCTGATAATAGATGGCTGGAGACGAGGATGGTCATTCCATGCTGTGCCGGCATGCTTTTGATCAGCTCGCGGATTTCAAGAATGCCGGATGGGTCCAGTCCGTTCGTCGGCTCGTCAAGGATCAGCAGCTCAGGGTTCGCGAGCAGGGCGGCGGCAATTCCAAGCCGCTGCTTCATTCCAAGGGAAAAGCCTTTTACCGGCCGTTTCGCTTCCTTTGACAGGCGGACAATGGCCAGCACTTCATCAATCCTTGATTTTGGCACCTCGAGAATCCTGCGGAGAGCCTCAAGATTTTCGATGGCGGTCAGATGTCCGTAATAGGAAGGATATTCAACAAGAGAGCCAACCTTGCGAAGGATCTGCAGCTTCTCTTTTTTCAGATCCCTGCCAAAGATATGGATGGAACCGCCCGTCGGCCTGGCCAGCCCGAGCAGCATCCGGATCGTCGTTGTCTTGCCCGCACCGTTAGGGCCGAGGAATCCGTATATTTCTCCTTTCGCCAGCCGCAGATCCACATTTTCGACCGCACTCCGTTTTCCGAACTTTTTCGTTAAACCATTCGTTTCCAAAATTAAATCGCTCATTTTCTTCACCTCGGAACCATCTTATCCCGCGAAGGTTAAGCTGGGGGTGGGGGGAAGTTTAAATTTGGTTTAAAAAAGGATGGATGTAGGCTGCATTTGATGAATTTCTTTGAAAAATTCCATCTATCTTAGTAGCAGCTGGCGCCGATATGCATGATTTCCGGCTGATTCCACCCAAATTCAGCGTTTTTCTGCATAAAATTACAATGATTCGCCCTAAAAATGAAATGATTCGCCCTACTTTTTTGGTTATTCGACCTTTTATACATTTATTACCATTTTCAATAAAAGCGACTGATCCTTTATAAATATTTTTATCTCTTCGAACTTCGTCTGTTAAGCCTCCTGGCGCTTGCGCGCTGTTGGGTCTCAACATTTCCGCTGCAATCCCGCAGGACTTTGAATCTTCACCTTTGAACCTGCTTCGCACGAAGAAAATGCGTATGCATTTTATGAGGAGTCTTCGTGCCTTCCACTGCAATCCACAGCCTTTTTAAATTTGAATTGTTTCAAAATTCTATTCTAGCCTTAAAAAAAACAAAAAGAGTCCAGATGAAATCATCCGAACCCTCCACCAATAACTATCCATCCTTATACCCTTTTCCCAAATCCCCCTTCCTCCCAATCACCATCTCCGTCCCGCCGCTGCTGCTGTTAATCTGAAGATCAAGATCCATCTCCTTCAGCATAAGAGCTGCAATGGAGAGACCGATGCCAGCGCCTTTGCCAGCAGACTCTCCTGTCATTCCCGGCCCTTTATCTTTTACGGCCAGAATTTCCTTTTCTGCATCAAGCAGGACACCGGCATATCTGCCCTGGGCGGCGTGCCGGAGGATATTCTGAAACAGATTATCGAGGATGCGGTTCATCCATTGCCCGTCTATATCCCAGTAGATGCTCTTGTCCGGCAGCTCAATATCAAGCTCGAAGCCTTCATTTTCAAAAACAGGATACCAGGCGGCTGCCGAGGTTTTTACGAGCCGGACGATATCCGTTTTTTCCGGATTGTATGGATACTTGCCTGAGGTTAATAGTGTATAGGAAAGCAGGTTTTCGATCAGCTGGCCAAGATAGCTGACTTTATTGTCAATGAGTTCGAGAGATTCCCGGCCTTTTTCGGAAGTGATTTCTTTTTTCAAAGAATAGGCATGGCCCCTGATTGTTGTCAGCGGGGTTCTGAGGTCATGGGAGAGATTGGCGATCAGCTGGCGCCTCAGCTCTTCTTCTTCCCGCTCCCGCTGCCTGCCTGTTTCAAGCTGGTCGATCATCCGGTTAAAAGCCCCTTCCAGCTGGCCGATTTCATCCTTCTTATCAATGGCGATCGGCAGGGGGATCCCGCCTTCAGCAGGCTTGTCCATTGCCTCCTGGAGACGGAGCAGTCTCTGGCGGATTCTGTAAAAGAAAATCCAGGACACAAAAAGGAACAATCCCAGCACCCCAAAGGTGGCAATCAGATAATAATAGTCATAGCTTCTGCTTACTTGCTCCCATTCTGTGTCCATTTCTCCCCGGGGCACCTGGATGACCATGAACCCTTCGGATTTCCCGGACCCGATGAATGAAACGACAGTATAGGGATCAGCTTCAAGGCCCCTGTTCGTCTTCATGAAATCTATGGTGTACAGCGGGTCCCACTGGGCAGGGATCTTTATTTGCTCTGGAAGCTTCAGCTTTGTGCTCCCCTGTCCGTCGACCCAAAAGATGCTTGCCTTATTGTACTTCTGCTTAAGCTCCCGGAGCCTCTCATTGATTTCCTCATCCGTCCTGCCGCCGAGCTTCTTTCCTTCTTCCTTCCACATTGATTCCATGCCTTTGCTGTCTTCATAGACATTCGGGTCATGCTCCTGCATGGAAAATGGGATATGGAATAAAACTGAAACGAGCGGAAAGGTGATTGGCATGAGCACCAGCGCCAGCAGGATGATGAGCAGGTATCTGCCCTGCAGTGATTTTGGCTTCATTGCTTCACCCTGTAGCCGATGCCCCGGATGGTTTCCAGGATGGCAGGCGAGCCTGGGTTTTCTTCAATTTTTTCGCGCAGGTAGCGGATGTGGACCATCAAGGTTTTATCTCCGTCCATATAGGGCTCCCCCCAGACTGCCTCAAAAATCTGCTCTTTTGTGAGAATCTGGTTCGGATGGCGGAGCATGTACATGAAAATCTGATGCTGCTTGCCTGTCAGGATGATCTCTTCGCCGCTCCTTGTATCGGTGATGCGATTCTCCCCAAGGCTGACTTCGAGATGGCGAAGCAGGAGCTGGCTCTGTTCCGGCTTTCCATACCTCCGGAGCAGCACATCGACCCTTGCCGCCAGCTCTTCCGGATGAAATGGCTTTGTCAGGTAATCATCGGCAAACTGCAGGCCCTGCAGCTTATCATCGACAGCCGTCCGGGCCGAAAGCATCAGGATAGGAATCCCCGGGGCATCCTTCTTCAGGCGCTGGCCGACCGTAAAACCGTCCAGACCTGGCAGCATTACATCAAGGATGACCAGGTCCGCTCTGACAGCTGCCTGGGCTGCTCCCTCCCCTGACTGCAGCCAGTCGACCGAGTAGCCTTTTTCAAGGAGATAATCTTTCGTCCATTTGCCGATTTCTTTATCATCTTCGATATATAGGATGTTCTTCATCTTCATCACCGCTCAATCTTCTATTTCTGTTTTTATCATAGGTAAATTTTGGCGAAAAGAAAAGGGGTCCCTGCAATTCGTTCCAATTGTACTGAGATATAATATTGTTATAATCATAATTAGAACAATAATGGGAGGCGCATGACATGACTATGAAGAAAGTACTTACGATTGCTGGATCGGATACGAGCGGAGGAGCGGGCATCCAGGCGGACCTGAAAACATTCCAGGAACTCGGTGTGTACGGGATGACTGCACTGACAACGATTGTAACGATGGATCCGAAAGACCAATGGCATCATCATGTACATCCGCTGCCAATCGAAACGCTGAAGGCGCAGCTTGAAACCATCCTGTCTGTCGGCATCGATGCCATGAAGACCGGCATGCTCGGAACGGTGGAAATCATTGAGCTGGCGGCAAAGGTGATGGATGAAAATAAATTGAACAACACGGTCATTGACCCTGTAATGGTCTGCAAGGGCGAAGATGAAGTATTGAACCCGGAGACCACTGACGCGATGAGGGAGCTTCTTCTTCCGCGGGCAACAGTGGTAACGCCGAACCTGTTTGAAGCATGGCAGCTGGCACAGACCGGGCCGATCCGCACCATCGATGATATGAAGGAAGCGGCTGCGAAAATTCATGACATGGGTGCGAAGTATGTATTGATCAAAGGCGGCAGCAAGCTGAAGCATGAAAAAGCGGCTGACCTCCTATATGACGGAAAAGATTTCCTTTTGTTTGAAAACGAGCTGATTGATACTGTTTATACGCATGGGGCAGGCTGCACCTATTCTTCTGCAGTAACTGCAGGGCTTGCGAAGGGCCATAGCGTGACAGAAGCTGTCGAGACCGCGAAATCCTTCATTACGGAAGCAATCCGCCATGGGTTCCGCCTGAACGAGTATGTGGGTCCTACGATGCATGGTGCATATCGCAGCAATGGCTCAATCGAAAAAGCCGAGGGCCGGAAAATCTGATAGCGGAGGAAACACTGCCGCTGCTTAAAAGGAATGTGGAAGCGCCGATTTCGCTTTTCCATTCCTTTTTTAGTAAAATAATCTCATTCAAGGAACAGCAGCATTGTGCTGAAAGGAGGCATATATTTATGAAGCCTGTCGTAAAAGAAGATGTGCAAAAAGAGATTAGCCGGCTTGCCGGAAAGAACGTTTTTGTTCACCTCGAAACCACAAATGGGGCATACGCATCCCATTTTGATGAGTCTTTTTTCTCTGCCGGAGCCTATATCCGAAACGCATCCCTCAAATATGAGCTCGGAAAGATTACCGGAGACGGCCCGTTCAGAGTCGGTTTGAAAATGGAATTCGGCTGGGTGTATGCGGAGGGCATCACCCACTTTGAAGTGGATGAAATCGGCCGCCTGCTGATGGCTGGCCATGATAACAGCGGAAAGCTTGCTGTAGCGCTGCAGATCAGCGAGACTCCGTTTGAATAAAAGTGAAAGGAGAAATAGCTAATGGATAAGGAAAGACATGTACTCGTCATTTTCCCGCACCCGGATGATGAAGCGTTTGGCGTGTCAGGCACGATTGCTTCCCATGTTAACAGCGGGACCCCTGTTACATATGCATGCCTGACGCTTGGCCAGATGGGGCGCAATCTGGGTAACCCTCCTTTTGCAACGAGGGAGAGTCTGCCGCTGATTCGCCGCAAAGAATTGAAGGAGGCTGCCCGCGTCCTGGGGATCCAGGATTTGCGGATGCTCGGCTATCGTGACAAAACCATTGAATTTGAGGATGAAAAATTGCTCACCGACCACCTTTTTTCCATTGTGGAAGAAGTGAATCCGTCACTGGTCATTTCCTTTTATCCGGGATATTCGGTTCACCCGGACCATGATGCAACAGGGGCAGCTGTTGTAAGGGCACTTGAGCGCCTGCCTGAGCAGGACCGGCCGAAGCTGCATTGTGTCGCATTTTCCAATAACTGCGTCGATGAACTTGGCGAAGCGGATATTCTCAATGATGTCAGCGCCGTTGTCGACCAGAAGCTTGCTGCCATTAAAGCGCATCTTTCCCAGACACAGCTGATGGCTGCCCAAACGGAGGAAAAGCTGAAAAATAAGGACCCGCAGGCTACAGCCTGGATCCAGAATGAACGGTTCTGGACTTATAAGTTCCAATAAAAAAAGAGCCCCCGGGCTCTTTTTTTTTACTCTTCATCCCCCTGCAGCATCTGCTTAAGATAGGACAGCTGCCTGCCATCTTCTTTTTTTATAATCTTTACGAGCATTGGCTTTGTCAGGGACATGATGAAGCCGGATGTGTGGATATTGGCTTCGAGCTCCACCTGCGTGCCTTCATCAATTTCCGTGAATGTATAATCATACGTGACAACCAGCCCATTGGAATTGCTTTTTGCTGTATAGGACCTGTCCTGTTCAAATTGTGTATATTCAATTTCAGCCTTGACCTTCTTGCCCCTGATCATCCTTGTTTCAATGAATTTCGTGGATGGCCCGATCGGACCGTCCGTTGCCTTTTCCATCTTGACGACATTCGGCATAATTTCAGGCGCGTTGTCCGGGTTGGTGGCGTACTGGAAAACTTCTGCTACTGGTCTTCTTATAATGACAGTTGATTTAAAATCAGCCATATTCTGCACCCCGTTTAAAAGATTTGCTGGTACAGAGAACATTATACCTTTTTGAGGGATATGAGTCAGGTATTAATTTAAGAGATATGGCTCGAACGCTCATTATGTCAAAAAGAGGCATGGCTCTCTGAGCCTGCCTCTTTTCTATTCTGAAAGCCGGATTTTATACAGCTTATCATCGTTTGGCCCCGGGTTGCCGCGGCCATCCGTATTATTGCCGGCGAAGTACAGGATATCATCGGAGAGCAGCACATCCCTGATCCTTCCGGCACCGGTGATGAGTTCCTTTAGCTCCCCTGACTCCAGGTTGAATTCAAGTACTGCAGTACCCCTCAGCGCAGCCGCATATAGCTTGCCGTCCTTGATGGCAATGCCGGATGGGGCCCAGGTATTGTCTTCCCCTGAGGTGAAGAGCGGCGTTTCCATGCCTTCCTTCTCTTGCTTGCCCTGGATGACCGGCCAGCCGTAGTTTTTCCCGGCCTCGATCCGGTTGATCTCATCATTGGCGGAAGGTCCGTGCTCAGAGGCATAAAGGGTGCCGTCTTCAGCCCAGGCAAGGCCCTGCGGATTGCGGTGGCCATAGCTGTATACATAAGAACCGGCAAATGGATTATCGTCGGGAACCGTTCCATCCAGATTCATCCGGAGGATTTTTCCGCCGAGGGAATCCAGATCCTGGGCGATTTCCGGATCGGCTGCCGCGTCGCCTGCGGTAGCATAAAGCTTGCCGTCAGGGCCGATTTTCAGGCGGCCCCCATGATGGTATTGCCCGCTCGGGATCCCATCCAGCAGCAGCCTTGTTTCCTCCCAGGCATCCTCCGTCTGCTTCAGGACGACGATCCGGTTCTGCTGTACGGATCCTTCTTCATACGTATAATACGCAAAGGCTTCTCCAGAGCTTTTAAAATCCGGGGAAAGGACAAAGCCGAGCAGGCCGGCCTCTGAAGCCTGTGAGAGTTTCTTTTTCAGGCGGACCTCCTGCCTCTGCCGGCTGCCTTCTTCTGCTTTTACAATGCTCCCTGTCCTTTCGGTCATATAAAAAGTGCTTCCTGCCTGGTCGATCGACCACGGGGTCTTCAGATCGGCTGCGAACTCTTCCGCCTCCGGCACGGCTGAAGCCGCCTCCTCGCTTTCCTGCGGGCTCGGCTCTGTCTCATTCGATTTGTCTTCTGCCGAGCAGCCCGCCGTTGCCAGCAAACCGAGCAGCATGAATAGGGCTGATTTTTTCACAGTATCTCCGCCTTTCAGTTAAAGGTTTCAAAACGTCCAAAAAACAGGCCGTGCCGTCATTTCCCTATGCCTTAAGGGCATCCAGGATTGCTTTTGCCACTCCGCTTTCTTCATTAGTCAGCGTCACAAAGTCGCACTGTGCCTTGATGATTTCGTCTGCATTGCCCATGGCGACAGACCTGCCCACCCGTTTGAACATAGAAAGATCGTTATAGTTATCGCCTATTGCCATTGCATCCTGGATGCCTGTCCCGCTTTTTTCAAGGAAGGCTTCAAGCGCAACGCCCTTTTGCGCTTGTTTGCTAGTCAGCTCCAGGTTTTCCTCACCGGAAGAGCTGATGACGAGCCCTTCGTCCTCAAGCGGCACAAGGGCTTCCTTTGCCGCTGCCAGCCTTTCAGCGTCGAATGAGAAGGCAAGGAGCTTATAAATTTGATGCTCTGTATCATCAAAAAGGATATCGTAGCTGTCCACCTTTTGGACAAGCCCTTTTGTGAACCTTTCCTCTGCCGCCTTCATGACTTCATCCACATCAGCTTCAGGGTTTCCGCTCATGAAGATGTCGACGATGATAGAGACGCCTTTATCGGCATCAATCGTGTAAGTGCCTTTGTTTGTGTACACTTCAAAATAAACGCCATTTTGCAGGAGCGCCATGCCGGCTGTCCTTGCCGTCGACTTGTCAAGCGGATTGCTGGCTATTACTTCTTTATCGATGGACCTCACTTCGGCCCCATTGACGCAGATCATCGGGGTGTGTATCCCGGCTTCTTCCAGGACGAAGTTCGCTTCAAAATAGGATCGTCCTGTGGCGATGACAACCTCCACCCCTTCAGCCTGCGCCTTCTGGATCGCTTTTCTGTTTTCTTCTGTAATCTGCTGGGTTGCGGTCAGCAGTGTCCCGTCCATATCAATCGCGATGCATTTCACCATGATTTCTTCACCTACTAATTGTTTTTTCAATCTATGTAGCATTCTATCAGTTTTTCCTTCTTACTTTAAATATTTGCTACCCTCACGGATGCTCAAGGGTGCGAGCGAAGAACTGCTGATAAAGCTTCTGACTGACTCAGGGTTTGTCTTGCTGTACTCCCTCAAGGCCCAGCCGATTGCCTTTTGGATAAAAAATTCCTTGCTGCCGGCATTCTGGCTGATGAATTCATACAGGATGCCTTCACTTGTATTTTGCTTGTACCGGAGCTGAAAGATGATGCTTGTCCTTCTCAGCCATAGATGGCTGCCATAGGCCCAATCCTTCACTGTATCCTCAATGGTTTCAGGATGATCGGAGGCAATTCGGCCGACAGGGTGGGCAGCCAATGTATCAACAGTATCCCACCAGGACTTTTCTGTAATCAATCTCTCCATAAATAGCATGTCGTCTTTTACAAGCTTCTTCAAGGAGCTGAGGATATAGTCACAGGCTGCATATTGATATTCCCTTTCTTCCTTCTTCCATAGCTCTGACACAAACTCATGCTGAAAAGGCTCCTTCAAGATCTGAGTTTCTGCAAAAAACCCCTTCGTAAGCTTCCTGCGCTCCGGCGTCCTTATTCCCAGGAACGGGAAGTTGCCTTTCATATATTTTCTCATCGGCTCTGCCTGCTCAGCATTCCTGTGCAGGGTGAATTTTTCTTCCAAAGGTTTGAGATACATCTCATCCAGCTCCTATATATTCAGATTTTTTGCTAAATAGGTTGCTAACTTGCTTATTAGGGTATATATCTACATGAGGCACTCTCAAGGCGGCAAAATCCCGGCTTTCCCGCCATATATTCTTGGATATTGCCATTTTCAGCTATTGATGGCGTTTTCTCCAGTCTTTTATACATGTTAAGGTTAAATATAGAGAAAAAACAGGGGGTATTCTATGAATGAACAGCAAGATAAGTCATTAAACAGTGTATTTTGGGTCTCTGCTTCAGTGATCCTTCTGCTTGTCCTCACAGGCGTCTTCCTGCCTGACATTTTTTCAGGGGCCGCACAGAAAGCCTTCGATTTCACTACATACGCCTTTGGCTGGTTCTACCTGCTATCGGTACTCCTCTTTGTATTTTTCTGCCTATTCCTGGCCATCAGCAAATATGGCCGCATCCGGCTTGGCGGAGATGATGAAAGACCCGAATATTCCTTTTTCACGTGGATCGGCATGCTCTTCAGCGCCGGATTCGGCATCGGCCTTGTCTTCTGGGGAATCGCCGAGCCGATGAGCCATTATTTTTCGCCTCCCATCGCTGATATGGAAGGGCTCACACCTGAAGCAGCAAGAACTGCCATGGGCTACTCTTTCTTCCATTGGGGCGTCAGCCAATGGTCCGTCTTCACGATTGTCGGACTCGCAGTCGGCTATTTCCAGTTCCGCAAAAAGCAGGACGGGCTTGTTTCCACTACGCTCAAGCCGATCATCAGTACAAAAAAGGAGCGGACAGGCCTCCGGAAATTCATTGATATCCTGGCTGTCATCGCCACTGTCCTGGGTGTAGCCACATCACTCGGGCTTGGGATCCTGCAGATTAACGGCGGATTGAATGCTGCCTTCGGGATCACTAACAGTGCATGGGTGCAGATTATCATCATCGTCGTTTTGACAGCCCTTTTCCTGTTGTCGTCTACGACCGGGTTGGATAAAGGAATCAAGTATTTGAGCAATCTTAACCTTTCCCTTGCTCTGATCATCATGCTCTTTGTATTCATTGCCGGACCGACTGTTTTCATCCTGAATACGTTCACACAGGGCATCGGCGATTATATTACCAATTTCATTAACTGGAGCCTGCGCCTTACACCTTATAAAGGCGGTACATGGGTGCGTGACTGGACGATTTTCTATTGGGCATGGGCGATCGCCTGGTCCCCGTTTGTCGGCGCGTTCATTGCACGGGTATCAAGGGGCAGGACCATCAGGGAATTTGTCGTCGGCGTGCTGATCATACCGCCGCTCATCGCCCTTTTATGGACAGCCGTGTTTGGCGGGACCGCCCTGCATTTTGACCTGTTCCAGGGAACAAGCATAGCTGAAGCAGTCAATGCGGATGTTACCAGTGCACTGTTCACAACATATGGTGAATTGCCGTTTACCTTTATTGTCTCATTATTATCGATTCTGCTGATTTTCACGTTTCTTATTACCTCAGCAGATTCGGCAACCTATATTCTCGGCAGCATGACCTCCAAGGGGTCACTGATGCCTCCCCTCGGTGTGCGCATCGTCTGGGGCATCCTGATCGGTGCGATTGCGGCCGTCCTCCTGCTCAGCAGCGGGCTTGAGGGACTGCAGACTGCCTCGCTTGTCGCAGCCCTGCCATTTACTGTCATCCTTGTCTTTATGTGCATTTCGCTCCTCAAATCATTGAGCAAGGAACCGCCTGCGCCAAGGACCAAAAAATAAACAGCGAAACTCCCGTATTTAAGCGGGAGTTTTTTTGGTATCAAAATTATTTTCCCCTAGTGCTTTGATATATAAGATTTCAGCTCCTGCATGTCAGTTGTACGATAAACAATCTTCTCCTGCTTAAAAACAAAATAGGAGGGAAGCTCGTTCAGCTCCAGTTCGGGATAAGCTTTTTGTAAATAATCCAATTCTCCAGATATGTATCCAGAGGCAAATCGATCGCCTGGTTTTTTATTGGCAAATTTAAGAGATGATGAATTGCTGACAGCAAATCCAATGACGGTTTGAACCTCTTTATCAGGGGCCAGAAGTTCCTGGTAAGAGACAATCTTTTCGGTTTTGACTCTGGTTAAATACGTTGCCTTGCCTTTATTCCACTCAGCCTTAATCACAAGAGTCACAGTTCCGGGACGGTTTGTAAAATGAAAGACAGATCCAACCTGTTTATAGATTTCTTCTTCAAGCCGCGGCTCCCAGGCGGAAATGGATATTAGATCAGGCTTCTCCGAAAAGGAGACTGAAAGATCTGAAAATGGTCCGACCGGCAATGCCTCCATGCTTTCCAGGGAGTCTGATAGATTAGCTTTATTCAATGCTTTGGATGTGTCCGTCCCGTTCCATGAATAATCAAACAAAACTGCTTGAGCTTCCTTGCCTTCTGACACTATTTCAGGGAATGGAGGCTTTTCTTCCTTATACAGTTTCCATTTATCGAAAGATAGCAATATAGCCAATAGCACTATCGCTCCAATTCCCCACTTCAAAGATTTCTTAGTCATAATCCGCCTCCTCCACCCCCTAAATGTTACCATATTTTCTTCGACTCGGGACGTTTATCCAGATTTCCCAATATGATATAAGATTCAATTTTTCAAAAAAAAGCAGCCCTTCCTAAAAGGCTGCCATTCCCGCTATCAGCTATGAAAAATGATAGTATCGATAATCCCGTATTCTTTCGCTTCTTCGGCGCTCATGAAATAGTCGCGGTCTGTATCCCTGGCCACTTTTTCAACAGGCTGGCCCGTTTTTTCGGAAATGATTCCGTTGATATGCTCCCGGAGCTTCAGAATGCGTTTCGCGGATATTTCAATTTCAGTTGCCTGGCCCCTGGCCCCGCCGAGCGGCTGATGGATCATGATTTCGCTGTTTGGCAGGCTGCAGCGCTTGCCTTTCGTGCCGGCGAGCAGGAGCATCGCACCGAAGGAAGCGGCCATACCCGTGCAGATTGTCCTGACGTCAGGCTTGATGTACTGCATAGTGTCATAAATTGCAAAGCCTGCTGTTGTGGATCCGCCCGGGCTATTGATATAAAGCGATATATCCTTGTCTGGCGCATCTGCGGCAAGAAACAGAAGCTGGGCAATCACACTGTTTGCCACATGATCATTGATCTCTTCTCCAATCATGATGATCCTGTCCTTCAGAAGCCGTGAATAGATATCATAGGAGCGCTCGCCCCTGCTCGACTGTTCAATTACATATGGTATTGCCGTCATATCCAATCCTCCCTTTCTGCGGTCTACGCCGCGATAGAGAGTGTGCATTGCGGAGGAGACTGCCTGCGATGATGGCAAGGCTTTGGCTCAGCATGGACAGACAGGCTTTTCAGTGACGGCAGCATCGGGAGCGCCCTTAGAAGACAGCCTGGATCTTCTTCCTGGAGGGACTTTACCAGCAGCCTGGCAACAAAGGCAGCCTCTTCGCTCCCGGTGTCAGGACTGCCCGTGTCTGCATCTGACTGCAGCTGCCTGCGCGCCCGGCTTAAGGCCGACTTTACGGCAAATTCGGTTGTCTGCATCAGTCCGGCAATTTCCTTTGAGGTATATTGGAACCCTTCCTTAAGAGCATAAATGACTGCCTGCTTCAAGGTCAGGCATTCCAACAGCTTTTCGACAGCTTCACTGCTGACGTATTGCTTCTCTTCATTCCGGATGGGCTCCGGCGCCTCCTCCAGCTGCTCCTTTTTACGTTTGCGCGTCACATCCACCCAGCAGTTATAGGCAATTTTCTTCAAAAGTGCCTGGCTGACCCGTTCAGGCTCGTAGCTGCTGGCGGCACGGAGGAAAGCCTCCTGTGCAAGGTCATCCCCATCCCAGCTGTTCCGTGCGAGAAATCGGCTATAGCGCTGAAGGGCGGGATACATCTCATCCGCCTTCTCCGCCAATGCCGGCACCTGGTCTGCCTCTACCTGCTTCATCACCATCGCTGCTCACTCCTTTTACACATCTCTGCCCCTTAAACGGATCAGGGAGGAAGAAAAGATACGGCCATTCAAATATATTTTATGCATTTCATGAAAGAGTTCTCTAATAGTGTATTCTTCAGGAAGCCGCCCCAAACCTTCCCATTTTACTTCCCAACTGTGAAAAACTGGCCAAGGCACAGCTCCCCAGGGGTCCTGAACAGTCTTCCATAGAAAAACCGGGCCAGCCCGCCCGGCAGCTTTCCTTATGAACTTACCATCGTCCCGCCGTTGATATGAAGCACCTGCCCGCTCATATAGCGGGAGTCGTCGGAGGCAAGGTAAACATACGCCGGAGCCAGCTCAAACGGCTGGCCAGCCCTTTTCATCGGCGTATCTGTGCCGAATTCTGATACCTTCTTCGCAGAGAAGCTGGCGGGGATGAGCGGTGTCCATATAGGACCGGGAGCTATGGCATTCACCCGGATTCCATTTTTCTCAAGCGACAATGATAAGGACCTTGTAAAGGTTACGATCGCACCTTTTGTCGAGGAATAGTCAATCAGATCTTTATGGCCTTCGTAGGCCGTAACGGACGTTGTATTGATGATGGAGCCCCCTGCCTTCATATGGGGAAGAACGGCTTTTGTTAAGTAGAAAAACGCGAAAATATTGGTTTCAAAGGTGTCGAAGAGCTGTTCCCTTGTGATATCGAGAATGCTCTTCTGCACAAATTGGACGCCATGGTTATTGACGAGGATATCGATCCTTCCGAAATGATGAAGCGTTTTTTCGACAATTTCCCGGGAAAAGTCTTCCCTTCTCATATCGCCGGCGATAAAAAGACTTTCCCCGCCAAGCTCCCGTATCCTTTCCTGTGTTTCCCTGGCATCCTGGTGCTCATTCAGGTAGACAATGACGACTTTGGCGCCTTCCTTTACAAACGCGTAAGCCGCCGCACGGCCAATCCCGCTGTCCCCGCCGGTGATGATGGCCACCTTCCCTTTCAGTTTCCCTGACCCCCGGTAGTCCGGGTCCTCCGAAATCGGTCTTGGCACCATCTGATATTCCAGGCCGGGCTGTACATCCTGATGCTGCGGCGGGAAAGACAGCGGCTTTTCTTTGCATTCCTCTTTTTTTCCGTAATAAGGATAGACTGGATACATGATCACCACTCCTGTTCATAGGCATATGACTATCCAGTGTATTCTGTGGATCCCCACTTGGTGAAAAGAGAAGATTAAGGAGCAAAAGAAGGAAAAATTAGAATATTACAGAAACTATATAGGAATTGTTTTTTTAAAGGGGGAATTAATATGAAAGCTGTCGTCTCACTTTTTAACCGGATCATGCAGCGTTATTTGCCGGATCCATTCCTGTTTGTGGTGATCCTGACCTTCGCCGTTTTCGGCCTGGGGCTCATCTTTACAGAAAGCAGCCCGTATCAGATGGTCCAGTTCTGGGGAGGCGGGTTCTGGGGACTTCTGACATTCTCGATGCAGATGGTGCTCGTGCTGGTGACGGGCCATGTGCTGGCTAGCAGCCGCATTTTTAAAAAGGGCCTTGGCTCATTGGCAGGCCTGGCCAAATCTCCGGGGCAGGCCATCATCCTTGTCACTGTCATCTCCATGCTCGCGAGCTTGATCAACTGGGGCTTCGGCCTTGTGATCGGTGCACTTTTTGCCAAAGAGCTGGCGAAAAAGGTCAAAAATGTAGATTACCGGCTCTTGATTGCAAGCGCATACACCGGCTTTATTGTCTGGCATGGAGGCATTTCTGGTTCGATTCCGCTGACGATTGCAACAGCCGGGCATTTTTCAGAGGACCTCATTGGCATCATCCCGACAGACCAGACCATCTTTGCTTTTTTTAATATTGCTATTATCTTAGGCATTTTCATCATTATGCCGATTGTGAACAGAATGATGATGCCCTCCAGGGAAGACACTGTCACGGTTGACCCTGCTCTGCTTGAGGAGGACCAGCCGGCTGCTGCCATTGAACAGGCGGCCCTGACACCGGCGGACCGCCTTGAGAACAGCAAGATCGTTTCCATGCTGATCGGCATTTTCGGGCTTGTGTTCTTATTCTATTATTTTGCTACAAACGGGTTTAAGCTCAATCTTGATATCGTAAACTTCCTGTTCCTGTTCCTGGGCATCCTGTTCCACGGGACTCCAAAGCAGTTCCTGAACGCGACAGTCAATGCCGTGAAAGGAGCCAGCGGCATCATCATCCAGTTCCCGTTCTATGCCGGGATCATGGGAATGATGACCACTTCCGGGCTTGCGGCTGTGATGTCAGAGGCATTTGTGTCCATTTCCAATGATTTCACCTTCCCATTCTTTGCCTTCCTTTCCGCCGGCCTGGTCAATTTCTTTGTCCCGTCAGGAGGCGGCCAGTGGGCCGTACAGGCGCCGGTCATGCTTGAGGCGGCACAAACGCTCGGTGTTTCGATACCAAAGACAGCCATGGCAGTCGCCTGGGGCGATGCGTGGACTAATCTGATCCAGCCATTCTGGGCACTTCCCGCCCTTGCCATTGCCGGGCTGAAGGCCAAGGATATCATGGGTTACTGCGTGCTTGCTTTATTTGTAAGCGGTATCATTATTTCACTGGGAATGCTTTTTCTATAAGACTTCCGAAAACCCGCTCCGGCGGGTTTTTTTCATGCGGCCGGTTCCTGCTTATGGGCAGAGCTGCGGCTTGGCTATAATAGACTTAACCAATTTTTTAAAAAAACAGCTTGCATCTCACGCTGCGTGAGGTTTTAAGATAAAGACAGATAGATTAAGGGAGATGAAGAGATGGCTGGCAAATACTCAATCGGTCAATTTTCAAAGAAAACCGGCACCACGATCAGGACACTCCATTATTATGATGAAATCGGCCTCCTGGAGCCAACCGAAATAACAGATTCAGGGCGCCGCTATTATTCCGACCCTGATTTCACCGTGCTCCAGCGGATTGTGACACTGAAATACCTCGGCTATTCCCTCGAGCAGATCAAAGGGATGCTCCAGAATGAAAAATGGAGCCTGAAGGATTCTCTTGCCTTTCAAAGAGCGGAGATGATCCGTAAGAAGGAAGAAGTCGAAGGGGTCATCCGGGCTTTGGACCGGGCGCTCTATGTAATGGAGGATCAAAACGAGGTGGATGCTGGCATCTTCATTTCGCTCATCAACACTATCCACCGGGAGGATGAACAGAAAGAATGGCTGAAGAGCTTCCTCCCGGAGGAAAGAGTAGATTCGATTTACGCCATTCCCGAGGAGAAACAGCGGGAATATGAAAGCAGATGGGTTTCCATTTCAATGGGCTTGAAGGAGCTTGCTGGTTCAGACCCTGCTAGCGGGGAAGTTCAGGCTTTAATTGAGGCCATGATGGAGATAGTCGATGAAATCTCGGGAAACGATCCTTCGCTTCTGAAAGAAATCAGTTCGGTGGATTTAAGCGATGAGGATGACGGCGGTCTTTTCCATATCCCATTCTCCCCCAAGGAGGAAGAATGGCTTGCAGCTGCACTCGGTCTCTATCTGGAGCAGAAAGGAATGAATGTTGATGACGAAAAATGAAGAGCCTGCTATCAAGAAAGGGAGCTGGAAAGCTTTCTGGGGTCTGCTGAAGGACTCCAAGCCGCCGCGCTGGATCCTGCTGTCGGCCATCATTCTCAGCATCCTGGAAACCGGTGCCGGGCTGATCGTCCCCCTTTTCACCAAGTCGATGGTCGACCAGCTTGCCGCATCTTCTTTGGAGATGAGCGTCGTGCTCCTCCTGGCGGGTGCCTTTATCATCCAGACCGTATCTTCCGGGTTTTCTTACTATTTCCTCAGCTATATCGGGGAAGCAGTTGTAGCGTCCATCAGGAGGAAGCTTTGGGGACAGATTCTTCATCTGCCGGTCCCTTTCTTTGACCAGCAGCAGTCAGGTGAAACGATGAGCCGGGTCACTCAGGACACAAATATTGTCAAAAACCTCATTACCCAGCATTTGATTTCATTCCTGACCGGAATTATTTCCATCATCGGCTCCGTGATCATCCTTCTGCTGATCGATTGGAAAATGACTCTTGTGATGATCATTGCTGTACCGCTGGCCATTGCTATGATTATGCCGCTGGGGCAGAAGATGTATAAGATTTCAAGAGCAACCCAGGATGAAATGGCGAGTTTTTCCGGCAATCTCGGACGGGTTCTTGCAGATATCCGCCTCGTCAAAGCCTATCATGCTGAAAAAGCAGAGCAGGAGAGCGGCGACAAGGGAATACGCCACCTATTCCAGTTCGGGCTGAGGGAAGCGAAAATCCAGGCAGTCATTTCCCCCTTCATGACCTTCATCATGATGTTTGTGCTCGTCATCCTGATCGGCTATGGCGGTGTACGCGTTGCTTCTGGCGCCCTGTCAGCAGGCTCGCTCGTCGCCATCATCATTTATATGTTCCAGATTGTAGTTCCTTTCAGCCAGATGGCATCCTTCTTTACAGCCTTCCAGAAGGCTGTCGGGGCAACAGAAAGAATCCAGCATATATTTGACACCGAGAAGGAAGTGGATAAAGGCACGGAGGCTGTGGCCAATCCAAGCCAGGATATCACTTTTGAGAAGGTGAGCTTCGCCTACAAAGAGAAGGAGATCCTTGGCGGGGCCTCACTGACTGTACCTGCCGGAAAGACCACGGCCATCGTCGGCCCGAGCGGAGGCGGAAAGACCACCCTGTTCGCCCTGCTGGAGCGCTTCTACCTCCCGCAGACAGGCCGGATCCTGCTCGGCGGTCAGGACATCAGCTCCTTCCGCCTCCATGCATGGCGGTCATCAATCGGTTATGTTTCACAGGAAAGCCCGATCATGTCGGGCACCATCCGCGATAATATTGCCTATGGAATGGAGCGGGAGGTACTGGATGAGGAAATTGAAAGAGCTGCGGAGCTCGCCAATGCTTCGGAATTCATCGATGCCCTGCCTGATGGATTCGACACACAGGTCGGTGAGCGCGGTATCAAGCTTTCCGGCGGCCAAAGGCAGCGGATTGCCATTGCCAGGGCGCTGATCCGCAATCCCCGCATCCTGCTGCTTGATGAAGCTACATCCAATCTCGACAGCACATCAGAGCATCTTGTCCAGAAAGCACTGGAGCATCTGATGGAGGGCCGCACCACCCTTGTAATTGCCCACCGGCTCTCCACTGTCGTGGATGCCGATCAGATTGCCGTACTTGAAAACGGAAGCATTACCGGGACCGGCACACACCGGGAACTGTATGAAAAACATTCTTTATACAGGGAGCTCGCAGAGCAGCAGCTGTCAGACCGCTCTGCCGCCTCAGGAGGCTGACTTTTCAGGTCAGTCTCTTTCTTTATAAATATATTTCTTTGGGAAAAAGGTTTAAAAACAAGGGAATCCGTGGAATTTAAGAGAAGTGGGTTGGCAATTCATACAGGATGAATTAAAATAACCTTTGTCTTATAAATATAAATTGTATTAAGGGTGAATGTTTTGATAGAATCTGCAGCGAGGAAAAAAGCATCAGGAAAAAGCTTTATGCTCTTCCTCATTCCTTCATTAATCGGCATCAGTTTATTTATGCTTCCTATTTCTTATAAAGGCGAAGTGACCATTCCTATCGCCATCTTATCGGGTCTTGTCCAGGACCTTCTGGCAGCCTATCTGCCGGCCATCATGACCGTGATCATTTTTCTGACTTTTGCAGGCACACTGCTGGCAAAGCTTGTAAAGCCCGCCTTCATCCGCAGAAGCGCGTTTTTCACTGCCCTGTTCGATGTTCCGGCGATCTGGTTTGCCGCAAGAGTGCTCGGCGCCATCTTTGCATTAATGACTTTTTACCAGATCGGCCCTGAATGGGTATGGTCTGAGAATACAGGAGGGCTTCTGCTTTACGATCTCCTTCCGGTCTTATTCTCGGTATTTTTATTCGCTGGTTTATTCCTGCCCCTGCTTTTGAACTTTGGGCTGCTCGAGCTTTTCGGCTCCCTCCTGACGAAAGTTATGAGGCCCTTGTTCAGGCTGCCGGGCCGCTCTTCGGTTGACTGTGCGGCATCCTGGCTTGGCGATGGCACGATCGGTGTCCTTTTGACAAGCAAGCAGTATGAGGAAGGTTTTTATACAAAGAGGGAAGCGGCTGTCATCGGCACGACCTTCTCTGTTGTCTCCATTACCTTCAGCCTTGTTGTTATCTCCCAGGTGGATTTGGGGAGCTATTTTGTTCCATTCTATCTGACCGTCCTCATAGCCGGGATTGTGGCAGCCCTTATCTGTCCGAGAATTCCGCCGTTGTCGACCAAGCCTGACACCTATGTTACTGAGGATGCTCCCCAGCTTGATGAAACGATTCCGGAAGGCTATACACCTCTTAGCTGGGGTATAACACAGGCAACAGCCAAAGCGGCAACAAACCGCGGCATCAAACAATTCTTTGAACAGGGTGCGAAAAATATCCTCGATATGTGGATGGGTGTGGCGCCGATCGTCATGGCGCTCGGCACATTGGCGCTTATTGTAGCGGAATTCACGCCGATCTTCAAGGTGGCTGGTATGCCGTTCATCCCGCTCCTGGAGCTTATGCAGGTGCCTGAGGCGAAAGCAGCATCAGAGACGCTTGTAGTCGGATTTGCCGATATGTTCCTGCCTTCTGTTATCGGAAGCGGGATTGAGAGCGAGATGACCCGCTTTATCGTCGCCTGTACGTCCGTTACACAGCTGATTTATATGTCAGAAGTCGGCGGACTCCTGCTTGGAAGCAAGATTCCTGTCTCCCTGAAAGACCTGATCATCATTTTCCTTGAACGGACCATCATTACCCTGCCGGTCATCGTGCTGGCAGCGCATCTTATTTTTTAACGAAGCGAAGACCCCTTCAGGATGGCTGAAGGGGTCTTTTTTATTAGGCAATCTTTTCTCAGGTGCAGCGGAATGAGCGGATCCGGCTGGTATCTGTGCCGTAATACTCCCAGCGGAATCCTCTCCACCTCCAGCCGGCGACAGAAGTCCTGCCGACGAATGTTGGATAGAACCAGAAGCTTCTGCCGTTATTCAGCCATAAATAGGTGAACCGATATAAGCAGCCTCTGATGGCGCCGGGATCGACGGCAAAGACGGAGGCAGACTGTGTCTGGAGTTCAGGCGTAAAGGATGGAGGCGGGCTGCTTGGCGGTCCTCCCGCCTGGCCCTGGGCTTCTCCTCCACCAGGGAATCCTGGCTGGCCTCCTCCACCTGGAAACCCGGGCTGGCCTCCGCCTCCCGGAAAGCCTGGCTGGCCAGGGAATGGCGTCCCTCCTGGAAAACCTGGCGGAAATGGAATGCCCGGCTGGCCCCCGCCACCTGGGAATACATTAAATCTTTCCGGCGTCTGCTGCAGGTCTGCCTGAGGCAAAGGATAGTACAGTCCTTGATAAGGGTAATAATTCAATGAGTCGTTCCCCTTTCTGCTTTCAGTTAGTCGGCATAGATCGGATGGGGAGTTTCAACACGGAGAATCTTCTCCTCAATCCTGCCGCGGATCGTGTCCACAATTGTATAATCCATGGCTTCTGAATAAATCTTCTCCAATTCATCATTCAGCCGCTTGGCGTCTGCCAGACAGCCTGTTGCCTCTGTCATCTTCGCTTTATATTTAGCGGCGATTTCTTTGATTTCATCAGCAAAAATTTCATCCGTCCCTGGGGCGATCAGCTGTTCATACATATCAATGATTTCATCCCCATCCCTGCTCGGGAAATATTCATGAGGGGCCGTACTGTCGAATATGGCAAGGCCAAGCTCACGGATAATCAGCATGTCAAGGCTATTGGGATCAAATCCGCAATGATAGACTTCAATGTCAAAACCGCGCTTTTCAGCTTCGGCAGCCAGCTTTTTCAAAAGCGTTGACTTGCCTGAGCCGGGACGGCCTTTGATGAAGTAACGCTTATGGATATCAAGAGTCAGGTTCGGGATGCAGTCTACCGCTCCATTTGGTGTAGCAGCACCCAAAAATCTATGCTTGACGGAAGAGATCTTATTCAGGGTCATTTTACCGAAAAATACCTGTGTCAGCTTTGAAGTAAGCTGGTTCGCTTTCTCAAAGTCCATGCTGTCGATATAGAATTTCTCCCAGTCATCATGGATTTTCAATGCCTCTGCAAAGGTACTGTATGCCTGTTTATAGAAGGCTTCGATCTTGCTGTTGAGCCTGAGTATTTTCCCTTTCTGAGTGGCCAGCTGGGCAGAATCCCACGCTTCCCCAAGGTTGACATACTCTTCTATGGCCCCCGGCGCTTTCGGTTCAATCACCTGCGGCGCAGTGCCGTCTACAATTCCGATCTTCAAAGCTGGGATGATCACACCGCTGACAGAGTCATTGTCCGATGGACTGTGGATGAGCTCAATGTTAAAGCCTTTATCAAGCCATTTAGAGCCGATTCCTTTCATGAGTGTTGATTTCCCGGTACCTGGTCCGCCCTTAAGTATAAATAAACGCGATAAATCCTGAAGATTGGATTCATATAGACTGTGGAAGCCTCTTGCGGTATTGCCGCCTGCAAAATAGTCGATAATTTTTCCTGCCACATTCACACATCCTTTTTCAGTTGATTGCTGAATGGTCCTGCCTCTTTACTGTATGCCGGGACATCATGATGGGTGAACGCCCAGGTGCAGAAAATTGCCGGTGGAGGATGTACTTTTTTTAGGGACAAAATAAAAAGCCCCCTATCGTGCAGAGGCTTTTGGATATTGCTATTCTTTTACAAGGTCCTTCCATTCGGCTTTAATCAATTCCTTCAGCCTCTCAGGAGCCAGTTCGATTTGGAGGCCGATCTTCCCGCCGCTGACGATGATGCTTTCAAGCTGCTCCCCCTGTGAATCGATAAAAGTCGGATACAGCTTTTTCATGCCGACTGGCGAGCAGCCGCCGCGGATATAGCCGGTAAGCTTTTGAATGTCCTTCACAGGAATCATCTCAACTTTTTTCTCGCCTGCCGCCTTCGCAGCTTTTTTGAGGTCCAGCTCAGCTTCCACCGGAATAATAAAAACATAGACATTCCTGCCGGCCTGGGCGACCAGTGTTTTATAGACCAGTTCCGGGTCCCTGCCAATTTTCCCGGCAACCGAAACGCCGTCAATCTTGCCGTCCTTGCTGTCATAGGATAATGAATTGTACTCCAGCTTTGCTGCATCCAGCAGCCTCATTGCATTCGTTTTTCCCTGTGCCATTGCTATTTCCCTCCTGGCGTTTTTCCTTTATAGTAGCATCTCCAATGGGTTCCAGGCACCTGTGAAACAGAAAAAAAACCTTCCCGCTGCGGGAAGGTTCTTTTGGAAACTGGTCTAGTGGTGGTATAGGTGCCTGTCACCAGAATACTGCACTTCTGGCCGGGCATTCAGGACGGCCGATGGAGATGTAGCGGATATTGGCAGATTCTGCTTCCTGCAGTGTATAACAGTTCCTTCCGTCCAGGACGAGGGGCTCTCTCATGAATTCTTTGTAGGCGCTGAGCGGGAAGCGGCAAATTTCAGCCCATTCGGTAGTGATGAAGGCCACATCTTTTCCATGGATGGCCTCATGAATGGATTCCGCGAAATGAACGCTGTCAGGCAGGACCCCCATAGCCCTGCTGGATGCTATTGGATCATAGACCGAGACGCCGGCCCCTTCATCCACAAGATCCCGGATCAGCTCAATGGAAGGAGCTTCACGGATATCATCTGTATTCGGCTTAAAGGCCAGCCCTAATACAGCTGCATTCTTCCCGGCCAAAGGCATGATGCTTTTGGCTTTGTGCAGCAGCACTTTCTTTTGTATCGCATTAACTTCCATAAGGGCTTTCAGGATCCGGAATTCATATTGATGTTCCTCCGCCATCATGCCCAGCGCTTTTGTATCCTTCGGGAAGCAGGATCCCCCAAATCCTGCTCCCGCCTGGAGAAACCGGCTGCCTATGCGCTTATCCAGCCCCATTCCTGCTGCCACATCATCAATATTAGCCCCCAATCTTTCGCACAAGTGAGCCATTTCATTAATAAAGCTGATTTTGGCTGCCAGGAAGGCATTTGAAGCGTATTTGGCCAGCTCCGCACTTTTGGCATCCATATGGACAATAGGCACGGAAAATGGTGCATAGATCTCTTCAACCGTTCTTGCTGCCTTCAGGCTGTCTGATCCGATGATAACCCTGTCTGCCTGAAAGGTGTCCCTAATCCCTGATCCTTCTCGCAGGAATTCAGGATTCGAGACCATATGGACCGGGATGGCGAGATTCTGTTTAAAAAAAGCCCGAAGCTTCTCATTGGTCCCGGACGGAACTGTACTTTTGATGGCAATGACCGTCTCATGTCCAAGTTTATCGGCAATCACCCCGCACGCACTGTAGATAAAACTAAGATCTGCAGAGCCATCCTCTTTTTCCGGTGTTCCGACTGCAAGAAAGATGCATTCAGGATTTCTATAGGCAATCTCCGGATCAGAAGTAAAGGCAAGCTTTCCTTCTTTCATATTCCGGTCAAGCATTGCCTCTAATCCAGGTTCATAAATTAAAGGAACCCCGGCAGAGAGGGCGGCTGTTTTCTCTTCATCATGGTCATAGCATATGACCATATGCCCTTTCTCTGCAAGGCAGACACCTGTCACCAGCCCCACATACCCTGTTCCGGCTATGGTTATATTCATAGAGCGGCTCCCTGCCGGTTCATCAGCATCTTTTCAAGGTAAACAATCAGATCTGTCCTTATGTCAGCCTGCAGCATAGCCATCTCAATGTTCGCTTTTAAAAATCCCATCCTGTCGCCGATATCATAGCGGCTGCCTGACAGCACCACTCCATACACAGGTGTGATCCCTGCTAAAAACCGGATAGCGTCTGTCAGCTGGACTTCCTTATTGGCACCCGCCGGGAGAGTTTCCAGGATAGAGAATATTTCGGGCGGGAGAATATAGCGCCCCATTAAGGCATAGCTGGAGGGCTCCAGCCCTTTAGGAGGTTTTTCCACAAGGCTTTTGAGCTTCATGAGCTGCCTGTCGATAAATTTTTCCGGTTCCACTACTCCATATTTGCATAGTTCTTCCGCAGCGACCTCCTGTACTCCTACTACTGTGCCGCCATATTGCTGGTGGGCCTGCAGCAGTTCTGACAGGCAAGGGCGTTCCCCCTGGACCACATCATCTCCCAGCATAACGGCAAAGGGTTCATCACCTATATAGCTGCGCGCGCAATAGATCGCATCTCCCAGCCCCTTCGGCTCTTTCTGCCTGACATAGTGAATGCTGGCGAGGTTCGAGACAGCTTCAACCGCCTCCAAGAGCTCATGCCTGTTCTGTTTGGCCAGCGTTTCTTCAAGCTCATAGGATTTATCAAAATGATCCTCGATCGCCCTTTTTCCCCGCCCGCTGATAATGATGATATCTTCGATCCCCGATGCAGCCGCCTCCTCAACGATATATTGGATGGCAGGCTTGCCGGCGATCGGCAGCATTTCTTTGGGCTGGGCTTTTGTTGCCGGCAGGAATCTGGTCCCCAGACCGGCTGCTGGAATGATGGCTTTGCGAACGTACATGATTTACCCCCTCGAATGATATTGGTGCTTCTTTCCACTACCATAGGATCCGTCATGATGATCTACACGCAAACTAGCAAATAAGGCTTTACATCTTTAGTATAAAAAGCAATATTTAAAGCTTTATCTACTTTGTGCAAAGAAATTGTTAAGATGAGCGACACGTGCCTGTCTGGCAAACAAAAGACTTTGTCCTCTGATCGGGAATTAAGGAGGTTCAAGTGTATAAAAGTGGTATAGGTGCCTGTCACCGTTATAAACCAAAAACCCCCGTCCCGGATGGGATTGGGGGCTGCAGCTGGTGTCTAGTAGTGGTATAGGTGCCTGTCACCTAAATACGGTATACCCGCGCCTCATAAGGCTTCAAAGTAACGCTTTTCCCTTCTGCTTCTGCTGCCGGATAGTTGTTCAGGAGCAGATTCTCAGGTTTTAAGGCGAAGCCGCTTGTAAAGACGGCTTCTTTAGCGGACAGATTGGTGATGACGATAACCTGATCGTCTTCCAAAGTGCGTGTATAGGCATAGATCTGCTTGTCATCTTCAAGCAGCAAATCGTATTGTCCATAGGTAAAGACTTCATTGGCTTTTTTCAGAGAAATCATTTTTTTATAGAAAGACAGAATGGATTCTTCATCCTTTTCCTGTTTTTCAACATTGATGTTTGTGTAATTGCTGTTCACCTTCATCCAGGGACTGCCGCTGCTGAAGCCGGCGTTGGCTGTGCTGTCCCACTGCATCGGTGTCCGGCTGTTGTCGCGGGAGGAAGCCCAGATGATCTCCATGATTTCCTGGTGGCTCTTGCCTTCTTCTGTTTTAAGCTTGTAAAGATTCTTTACGGCCACATCGTCATAATCGTCAATGGAAGGGAACTGGACATTCGTCATCCCGATCTCCTGGCCCTGGTAGATGAAAGGCGTGCCCTGCATCAGGAAATACATCGCAGCCATCGAGGTGGCGCTTTCCCGCCAGAACTCCTGGTCATTGCCCCATGTTGATACAACACGCGGCTTATCATGGTTTTCAATGAATAATGCATTCCAGCCGTCTTTTTCAAGGCCCTTCTGCCAGCGGGTCAGCACTTTTTTCAGCTCGACAATATCCAGCTCAGGATTAGTTTCCGCATCCCACAGACCAAGATGCTCAAATTGGAAGATCATATCCATCTTTCCGTTTTCAGAGCCTACCCATAAGTCTGCCTCGTCCACAGTGACGCCGTTTGCTTCGCCGACAGACATGCTGTCATAGTTTGCATATGTCTTTTCCTTGAACTCCTGAAGGAACTCATGGATGCCTTCCTGGTTCATATGCATATCGAAGGAAGAAACATACTTCTTATTTTCCGGATTCGGCAGGTCAGGCATGCCGGGACGTTTCTTGATATGGCTGATGGCATCGATCCTGAAGCCATCGATTCCTTTTTCCAGCCACCAGTTCACTACATCATAAAGCGCCTCGCGGACTTCGCTGTTCTCCCAATTCAAGTCCGGCTGCCTTCTTGAGAACACATGGAGGAAATATTGCTGAGTCAATTCATCCCATTCCCAAGCAGAGCCTCCGAAGATGCTTTCCCAGTTATTCGGTTCAGCACCCTGTTTGCCGTCGCGCCAAATGTACCAGTCGCGCTTTGGCGAGGTTTCGGAAGACCGTGATTCTATGAACCATGGATGCTCATCGCTCGTATGATTGAGGACCAGATCAATGATCAGCTTCATGCCGCGCTGATGGACCTCTTCGAGCAGCCTGTCGAAATCGGCCATCGTTCCGAAATCTTCCATGATGTCCTGATAATCGGAAATATCATAGCCGTTGTCATCGTTCGGCGACTTATAAACAGGACAGATCCAGATCACATCAATGCCCAGATCCTTTACATAATCAAGCCTTTCAATGATTCCCTGAAGATCGCCGATCCCGTCTCCATTCGAATCCTGAAAGCTGCGGGGATATATTTGATAGCCTACTGCTTCTTTCCACCAGATTTTTTTCATATGAACACCCTCAAGTAAATTAATGTTTGTATGCGCAAACGTTTGCATTAAAAAGCAAAAAAAAACCGCATACATCTATATGTAGTGTAACGCTTACATAGAATTTAATCAATATGAAAGTAGATTGACTATATAGGAAAATGTGACCCTTTGAAGAATCATTATAAGAAAAATGCCAGCAAAAAACCGGTCATCCTCCTGGATGCCGGCCTACACAGCTTCAGCGGCTTCTGCCTCAAGCAGCTCCATATAGGGCTGAAGCGAATGATAGATGATGGTTTTTACAAAAGCAATATTAATATGCCCCAATAGTTTTTCAGCAAATTCCCAAGCATTTTCTTCAATAAGGAGAGCTAGCTGGTTTCTTTCCACTGAAGTGGCTGCAAGGTCAAAACGGTCTGCAAGCTCCCCGAGCTCCCGGTCTTCGGCATGGCCGATTTCATGTGCGCAAACGACTGCAAAATACTCTTCAAAATGATCAAGCGAGGAAAAAATCTGCAGGCACTGCTTTTTAATTTCCTCTATATATAATGTAATGGTATGGGTCCCCATGCTGTATTTGCCACCCGCAAAACGGTTTCCCCCGAAATAATCCTCCAAAACGACATCGGCCGTGCTCCCTGCTTTTTCAAGAAGCTCATCAACGATTAGTTCAAGCCTTTTATTCGCCATTCTTACACCTTTCTTTGCAAATAAGCTAATAATCCATCACAGCGAATGAAAGGGAAACAAATCCTTTACCCTATTAACTCTGTAATGAAACATTATCTTACCATTATTTTTGTGACTTTGCACCCTTTTTATCCATATACTGTATGGCACAGCAGAACGGAACAGGAGGGATACCGGAAATATGAAGCCATCATATCAGGATGCCCTTGCTTTTTTCGGAATGGGCGGCGCTCACCCGGGCGGTTTGGCTTTGACGAAAAGAGTTTTGGGAATGGAACAGCTCTCAGGCAAGGCAAAGGTGCTTGATGCAGGCTGCGGCACCGGGCAGACAGCTGCCTTCATAGCCAAAACTTTCAATTGCCAGGTGACGGCGATCGACCGTCATCCTCTGATGATCGGCCAGGCAAAGAAAAGATTTGCCCACGAAGGCCTGGCAGTCAATGCCCTTAGGGAAAACATTGAGAATTTATCTTTTGCTGATAATAGCTTTGACTATATTATCGCCGAATCTGTCATTATTTTTACCAATATTGAACAATCTTTGAAAGAAATTAAACGGGTTCTCAAACCAGGCGGGATATTCCTTGACCTCGAAATGACAGCTGAGGAGCCATTGAATCCCCAGGAGAAAAACCAAATCCAGAGTGTATACAGCATCAAGCGACTGCTGACAGAGGGTGAATGGCTGCAGACTTATACATCAGAAGGTTTCCGGTCCCCAAGGACGGTAGCTGCCAATTCCATTTATACTGAAATCATCAACTCGCCATGGGACCAGCAGCCGGAAATCGCCAACCCGCATCTTGTTAATCCCAAATACGAGCATATACTGATTGAGCACCAAAAGCTGCTTGCCATCTATGCCGAACGACTGGGATACCGGGTGTACCGGATGCAGAAATAGACGTGATTATACAATCTATGCATAAAGCGGGCATTGTATGTATGGTGTCCACCCGGAAAGCACAGCGGCATCCGGAGTGTTCACTATAATGAACACTCAGAAGAAACCCAACAGGATCTCTTTTGGAGTGCAAAAACAAATAACACAGTAAAAACATGGTGATTAGCAAAGTAATCATCATGTTTTTTTATATAATTCTTGATACCCGATCTGATAAATAGACGGAGAAATTCCGTCTATTAACTTAAAAAGCATTAAAATGGGAGATTTGCTCGGCATAACCGGAAAACCTCCCCTTATTTAGCCCGCAACGAGCTCCATTCTAAATTTAACCGGAAAATCTCCGCTTATTTTCTTTCGCCGTCTTTCCATTTAGGTACGCTCATAACAGTCTTAATTTCCACTAAAATTGCCATAAACGGTTTTACACCAATAAAAAAATAGCATGCTAAATCATATATGATTTAACATGCTATTTCACGGTTGCACTTCACCCTGTTATTCAGAAAAAATCAGGGTGTGCCTTTTATGCATTATTTATTTTCCTCCGCCAGGATGGACTTATGAATCCAAATCGCCGCCTGGGATCCGTCTCCCATTGCAATGGTCACTTGTTCTGAATGGGCAACCACATCTCCTGCAGCCCATACATTCTTGACGTTAGTCATCTTGGAACGCGAATCAACATTTATATGCTTATTTTCAAGCCTTTCCACCCCCAGCTGCTTTGCCAGGTCTGACTTGACTTCATTTCCTCCAAAAGCCGTAAAGCCCCGCTCTCCCATAACTCTCTTGCCATTCTCAAGCAAAAATCCCTGGATGTTCGGCCCGTCAGCTATAGCTTCCGCAATCAATTCTTCCATGTATTCAATATTCAGCTCGCGCAATTTGTCCATCAGCTCTTGGCTGACTTCCTTTTTCTCATGATTGATAAAGACCAGTTCGTCTGTCCAGTAGGAAAGTGTAACAGCCATATTGGCCCCAGGGTTACCAGAGCCGATTACAATTGTCCTTTTATCTTTAATTTCATAACCGTCGCAGTCCGGACATACATACACACTTACGCCGAGCGTTGGATAAAGATTAGGAAATTCCGGAATCCTGTCCATCACCCCCGTTGATAAAAGCAGCCTTTCGGACTCAAGCTTTCCCCCGTCCTCAAGCGTAATTTTAAACCCGCTTCCCTTTTTCTCCGCCTTCTCTGCTTTTCCCAGCTTAAATTCCACCCCAAGCTTTTCTGCATGAGACCGCCCGATGTCCCTGAGCTCCTGGCCGCTCACCCCATCAGGATACCCGAGGATATTATGATAGCTTTTGCAGATGGTTGACCTGCCATGGTTTGAGTCCACAACCAGCACCTTGTGTTTATACCTTCCCAACTGAATCGCAGCCTGCAGGCCTGCAATCCCTCCGCCGATGATAATGCAATCGTATGTCATTCTATGGCCTCCTTGAGCCTTTTAGGTATTTATAGGTAATTTACCCTCATTGACCCTCAATTAACGCATGGACAGATGATTTTAGCTGTTGAAAAAAAAGACTTGAGACCCATCAAACCACCGGCCTTCCCCAGACCAGGCTGTTTGAAATTGTCAAAAAACAATAACACTTTTCCATATATCCCCTTACAGGAAATGTTACACTAATTAATACCATCTGTTTTAGATTGGAGGATTTATGAAAGCGAAAAAGACACACAGACTAGTAATGAGGTCGATCATTTTATTGGTTTTATTCTTTGCAGCAGGATACACTTTGTACCAGAATTTTTTCTTAAAAGAATCCGGCACAAAAGCTATGCTCAATGAAAAAGCTCCTGACTTTGCGCTTCAAGCACTGGATGGCGGGAAGACAAAATTAAGCGAGTACAACGGAAAGCCCGTCTTGATCAACTTTTTCGCCACCTGGTGCGCACCCTGCAAAAATGAAATGCCCGCAATCCAGTCCACTTATGAAGAATTTAAGGATGACGGGTTTGAGGTGCTGGCAGTCAATCTGAGCGAACCAGAAATATCAGTAAAAAACTTAAAAGAGCAACTCGGAATAGACTTTCAAATCCTACTAGATAAGAACAATGCAGTAGAAAGCATGTACGATGTTTATAAGATCCCGTCCAGCTTCTTTATAGATTCTTCAGGGAAAATCGCCAGAGTGTATGAAGGGGAAATGAGCGAAGAAGATTTGAATGACTGGGTAGGCGAATTGGTTGATTAGATAAGATCAGCATTCGCCCGCCCTACCAGAATCCTATTGGTAATAAAAGAGACAGGCCATTGTGAGCCTGTCTCTTTCTTCATCCTATTTATTCATATGAGCAAGAAAATCACCAAGAAGGTCTTCCATGCTTTCTTCTTCCTGGTCCTCGTTTTCAGCCGAACGGTCTATTTGTACACTTGACCAATCAATATCATCCAGATCGTCATCAGCACCATCTGTGTACGCAGGTATTGCATCCTCTACTTCCTGCACAGGAGGGGAGGGAGGTGGAACATCCGCCTGATAGACCGGCTTCTCTTCCCTTTCCTTCCGCTCTTGCAGATAGAGAGCTTCATCAATATCGGTCGATTTGCTGTTCAGGCTGGCAAGCAGCGCAGCAGACCGTACCGGGTCTGTGATCAGCTGGTAGATGATGCTGCCGAGAAGGGCTTCGGAGTGCTCGTGCTTAAGCCAGTCGCGCTGCATCTTGCTGAGCGCCTTCGGCAGCGGAATTGTAACTGTTTCCTGTTCCTGTTTGACTGATTGGCTGACACCCTGCATGACATAGTCGGCAATCCTGCTGGAAAAATTCCTTTTTTCAGCTTCTTTAAGCTTTTGCAGCTGTTTAACTAAGTAATCCGGGGTATCAGAAGGTACACGAAACGCAATCGTCTGGCCTCTTTCGATCCCCTTGGATGAAGATTTTGTCATGTTACCACCTTATTTTATGCTTTTACTGGCTTCTTCTCATCCTGCTTGTCCGGCTTGGATGTTCTCTTCAAATGGTCGGCAACCAGCTTGTAATAAGCATTTGCCATCATCCAGATGCTCTCTTTTTCATCCTCAAAGAAGTCGATATTATATCCATCAAGGCTGTTGTTCAGTGATTTGATATATTCCTTCAATACAGCAGATCCTCCGCCCACGAAGTAGCAGATCTCCGTCTGTGAATTCTTCTGCCAGACATTGCGGAGCAGGCGGTACTGCTTTTTGGCAAGGTCGAACAGGATGCGGTCAGTGATGTCATGAACGCTTGTCCTGCTTCCTTTAACCATGATATGGTTGCGGTCATTTTTCTTGGTGATGATCTCCACCACATCGCGGCGGCTGTCCAGCTCAACGCCATGCTTGGATCTGATTTCCTCACGGATCATTTCCAATGATTCCGATACACCCAGGTTGAAGCCCTGCGCCTTGTCATCATCAACTGTGCGGTTTTTGATGACAGCGATATCTGTAGATAGGCCCCCGATATCCTGGATGAGGATACGCTTATCGATCAGTTCTTTATTAATAATGTTCAGGTCGTTATCCATTACAAGATTGATGAATGCCGCGAATCCTTCAGGATAAACCTTTACATCGCTGAATTTCAGATTGACTTTGATGCCCTGGTATTTAGGCGTAACCAGGAATTCTACCTGGTGCACTGACCCAAGCAGCTTCGAGCGGTAGCCCGCATCTTTCCCTTCCTTCACTTCACGAAGAGGGAGCCCTGTGCCCAGGATGTAATTAGTATCGATTATATTGTTATTTTTCGGGAATAAACCAGCGTTCTCTTCCCTTACCGCATCAAGGGCAAGTGAAACAAAAAGCATAACAAGCGTCTGGTCCTCTTCAGATTTGCTGCTGCCGGGATCAAGCTCGGAAGCATTGTCGCTTTTAGTCGCCAGTGTTCCTACACGATAGATTGCATTATTGTCTTTTAATGCTGGGGAATGAACTTTAACATGAATCCCGTCCAAAGGTTCTTTGCTGTCTAATTCTTCTATGCCGATTACCGGTCTGTCCGCAACATCCCTTGCAATGACATTCGGTATATTCAATTCATAATCCAATTTTCCGAATAAGGCTTTCAGCGAATCATTGCCTACGTCTACTGCTGCTATTCTCGGGTTTTTCAAATCTACCATTCCTTTCACATTGTACCTTGCTTATCGTACAAGCAATTATCTTAAGCTTAATTAATATTTGGAAAATATTCAATGAGTTTCATATAAAGTAATATAAATGTTAGATTGTAAACATTACGCAAACTTCACCTCAATATCTAAAAACATTGAAACAACAGCATCTAAACAACTTTGTAAACTTGTAAACATTTTTATAAACATCTTGTATGCGTTTTGTTTGCAAGTTTACAATATTGTTTTCTTTTGCAAACATGAAAGTAAACAAGTATACAAATTTGTTTTCAATCTATTTTCTCTCTTATTAATCTCTTTAAAAATCATTCCCCCTCCCCTTGCAAGAATGTTCATCAGTAAAAACAGTCCTCTTGACGACCGTTCCAAAAATAGGATAATTTTAATACATTAACAGTTTACTAGACAAAAGGAGAGCTTGATGGAGATGCTTAATTGCCGCGAAGAAACTTTGGCCTTTACGAAACAGCTGGTCAACATTGAAAGCATAGTGAATACAAATGGCGAGAAGGTGATCGCCCATTCTTTATATACACTCTTATCCTCGTTTCCCTATTTTACGGAGAACTGTGGACAGCTCGTTATAGAACAAACGATAGATGATGAATTGGAACGGTATAATGTACTGGCTTTTGTGAAAGGAACTAAAAGGAAAAGCAGCCGTACAGTCATTCTGATGGGCCATATGGATACTGTCGGAATCGATGATTTCAATCAGCTCCGCGATGCAGCATGCGACCCGGATCAGCTTGCAGACCTGTTCAGGAAGGAAGAACTCCCTTCCGGAGCAAAGGAGCAGCTTGAATCCGGAGACTGGATGTTTGGCAGAGGCGTGCTTGATATGAAGAGCGGTCTTGCAAGCCATCTTTATCTTTTAAAATACTATTCTGACCATCCGGAAGAATTAGAAGGAAATCTCGTCTTTCTTGCAGAATGTGATGAAGAGGACGGTTCACATGGAGTCCTGTCTGCTTTGAAGACCTTGAAGAAATGGAAGGATGAGCATAAGTTCCATTATGCTGCTGCCATCAATGCAGACTTTGTCTCCCCCCGATTTGAGGGAGATACAAACAGGTATATCTACAAAGGAACGGTTGGGAAGCTCCTCCCCTCTTTCTTCATAACAGGTGCTGAAACACATGTCGGCTCCTGCTTTGAAGGGCTCGATCCGAATTTCCTTGCTGCAGAACTGACAAGGCAGATCAGCTACAACCCGGAACTAAGCAATGAGGCGCTTGGGGAAACGACCGTTCCTCCGGTTTCACTGAAGCAGACAGACCTGAAGCCTTCTTATACGGTACAGACTGCATTAAGTGCCTATGTCTATTATAATTTCTTTATTCATTCCTGGTCCCCAAAGGAAGTACTCGAGAAGCTGAGGAAGCAAGCGCATATTGCCTTTAGCAATGCGCTCTCTTCCTTTGAGCAGCGGAACAGGCAATTTGCCGAATTAAGCGGGGAACCATATGCCGAGCTGCCTTGGCAGCCTCGCATCTATACGTATGAAGAAATGCACCGGATGCTTATGGAAGAATACGGGCAGGGCTATATAGCCCATATGGACGCTTTTAAAGAAGAGCTTCTCCTTGATAAGGAACTGGATACAAGGATGTATGCCGCGAGAGTCGTGGAAGAGGCCTGGAAATGGATGAAGGATAAAAGCCCGGCGATGATACTCTTCTACTCTTCTTTATACTCGCCGAGAATTGAGCTGTCCGGGAAAACAGAGGATGAAAGAAGGCTTATAGATGCCTTGGATCAGGCAGTGGAAGAAATCCAGCCTTCCTATCCTCATCCAATCATCGCCAAGAATTTTTTCCCTTATATATCAGATATGAGCTTTATAGCGCTCAGCGATGATGAAGCAGGAATCAGTGCTGTAACTGACAATAACCCTGGCTGGGGCACAAAGCATTATGTCGAATACAGCGACATCCGCGAGCTGAATGTGCCTGTCATCAATATTGGGCCGTACGGACTGGATGCCCATAAGAAACTGGAGCGCATGGAAATGAAGTATTCACTTGAAATTGTCCCTAACCTGACAAACCGGGTGATTCAGCAGGTACTAAAAGGCTAGGTTTCCGGGGAAATAATTTCAACATAATAGTGAGGAGATGTTTTTATGGCAGGAAAAAGAATTGACCATGTTGGAGTAATGGTTAAAAACATAGAGAAATCAATAGAGTTTTATACAAATGCTGTCGGCATGGAGCTGAAGGCAGAGGTGCCTCATTCAAACGGTGTCATCAAGCTTGCATTCCTAGGCTTTACCGGAAATGAAGAAACTGAGCTGGAACTGATTCAAGGCTATAATGACCATCTCCCGGAGGAAGGTACGGTCCATCATTTTGCGGTCAGCACCGATGATGTGGAAGGAGAATTCACACGTCTCAAGGAGCTTGGAATTGAACTCATAGACCAGGAAATCACCACCCTCCCGAATGGCTATAAGTATTTCTTCTTTTATGGGCCGGACAGGGAATGGATTGAGTTCTTTCAACGGTAATATTAATTACAGAACGGGCTGAGACCATACGGCATTAGTCGCATTTTCATAAAATCATCAGCCCCATTATTGATGCAAACTTGTCCAACTATTTATAGGAACCCTGTTGATTGGAGTGCAAGGCACGCAGACTCCTGCGGGAGATAGCGGCAAGGCTGAGACCCCGCAGGAGCTTGCTCTGAGGAGGCTCAGCGTCGCCCCGCGGAAAGCGAAGTGCCTGGAACGGAAATCAACAGCCCCTATATCAAACAAAAATAAACTTAAAAAGCTCTGCCGTTTCCTTTCTCCGAAACCAAAGCGCAAAAGTTCTGCTTTTGTGCCTTTTTTTATTCGCTTCCCGAAACAAAAATGATATGATGAAAGAAAAAAGCTAGGAGTGATTTTAGTGAAAAAAGACCTGATTGAACGATTGGTTTCGTATGCAAAAATGGACACACAGTCAGACGATAACAGCACCACCTGCCCTTCCACCCCTGGACAGCTGGAGCTTGGCAGAAAGCTTGTAGAAGAGCTTAAAAGCATCGGTATGCAGGATGCGGAAATGGATGACAATGGCTATGTCATGGCCACTCTCCCTTCCAATACAGAAAAGCAGGTGCCTGTCATCGGCTTCCTTGCCCATGTGGATACAGCAACAGACTTTACCGGCAAAAACGTCAGCCCGCAGATTACTGAAAATTATGACGGCGGAGATATTGTCCTAAACAACTCTTTACATATTGTCCTTTCACCGAAGGATTTTCCAAGCCTGGAGCAGTATAAGGGCCATACACTTATCACAACTGACGGCACTACCCTTCTCGGGGCCGACAATAAGGCAGGAATCGCTGAAATCATGACGGCAATGGAATACCTTATTAAACACCCTGAAATCAAGCATGGAGCAATCAGGGTCGCTTTTACACCAGATGAGGAAATCGGCAGAGGGCCGCATAAATTTGATGTGAAGGCATTTAATGCTGCCTATGCATACACCATGGACGGCGGACCGCTCGGTGAGCTTCAGTACGAAAGCTTCAGCGCAGCGGGAGCCAAGATCACCGTTAATGGCACCAATATCCACCCTGGCTCTGCCAAAGGAAAAATGGTTAATAGCATCAAAATTGCGATGGAGCTGCAAAACAGCCTGCCGCAGGAACAGGCGCCTGAACTGACAGAAGGATACGAAGGCTTCTTCCACCTCGGCTCATTCAAAGGGGACGTGGAAAAGACAGAGATGAGCTATATTATCCGTGATTTTGACCGTACGGAATTTGAACATAAAAAAGAGCTGCTGGAAAAAGCTGTTGCTTCACTGCAGGAGAAATACGGAAAAGAGCGGATCCAGCTGGAGCTTAAGGACCAGTACTATAACATGAAAGAGAAAATCGAGCCGGTCATCGAAATCGTCGACATTGCAGGAGAGGCGATGAAAAAGCTTGATATCGAGCCGCAAATCCTTCCGATCAGGGGCGGCACGGACGGTTCACAGCTTTCCTATATGGGGCTTCCGACGCCGAATATTTTTACAGGCGGCGAAAATTACCACGGCAAATATGAATATATTTCAGTTGATAATATGGAAAAAGCAGCTAATGTCATCATAGAAATTGTAAAGCTGTTTGAAGAAAAAGCATAATATCAGGGGGCGGGGATTTAATCTCCGCCTTTTTTCTTCCTCCAAATCCTGAATTGACCGGGACACATCCACAAGATACATTTTTTCAACTGGATGTGTAAATACTTTTTGTATGGGTACAGGTATATGGCGCAATGTCGAAAAATGCGCCAATTCAGGCTTTTATTACAGGGGGTTTAGATAGCAGCATTATGGACATCTACTTTGAACAATATGGTCAGCTGAACATCAGGCAGAGATGGGGCAGCCCCAGCCAAAAAATAAATAGCATCACTTATGATTCCCGCAATGCAGGCCCTCAATCGGTCTTTGTCTGCATGGGCGGCGAAAATCATGACGGCCATACATTCCTGGAAGAGGCCATTGCAAAGGGCGCAGCTGTCCTTGCAGGCGAGAATGCTGCCATTCTTGAAGAGTTCAGCAGAAAATTCCCGGAGCTTACTTTTCTCCAGACTGAAGACGCACGGGCTTTCCTTGCCCAATTATCGATTATATTCCATGGAAGGATCCATGAAAAAATACATACTGTCGGCATTACCGGCACTAACGGCAAAACGACTGTTGCGGCCTTTGTGAAATCACTGATGACGGCACTCGGCATCCCCTCCGGTTCGATTGGCACCAACGGGGTGCTCTCGTCCATGGGCCCGGTCAGCTTTGTCCAGTCCACACCGACTACTCCTGAGGCGAGCGACCTGCATGCCATTTTTACTGATTTCGCCAAGCGCGGAGACCAGCTCGCCGCCATGGAGGTCTCTTCCGTTGCCATTGAGCAGCAGCGGACCGCCGGCATCAACTTTGATGTGGCTATTCATACGAATCTGTCGCCAGAGCATCTTGAATTCCATAAAACCTTTGAGAATTATAAGCAGGCAAAGCTGAAGCTGTTCCGTCAGGCGAAGCGGGCCGTCGTAAACCTTGATGACGAAGGGATGGGCGCTGACATCATCAAGGACTTCCAGGGCAGCCTTCTCACCTACAGCCTGAAAAAGGATTCTGCTGCCGATGTTAAAGCTTCAAACATCAGAGTGACAAATGATGGGACCAGCTTTGAATTGAAGCTTGGGAATGATTCTTATATCGTTCGGACGCCTGTGTTTGGCAGCTATAATGTGGCAAACCTCCTTTCGGCCATCTGTACGGCCATGCACCTTGGCTTTACGATCGGACAGATCATTGAGGCCCTCCCGCGCGTAGAAAATCCGTCAGGGCGCTTTGAAGTGCTGAAGGAATTCGGCCGGAGGAAGATCATCATTGACTACGCGCACACGCCTGTTGCCCTCAAAAGCCTTCTGAAGGAAGCGAAAAAGCTGCCGCATAAGCGCCTTATTGTCATGATTACCGGAATCGGGATCAGGGATAAAGAGAAAATGCCCCAGATGGCACAAGCTGTCGAGAATCAGGCGGACCAGGTAATCGTATCGGTCGATCATCCTGGATTCCTCGATCCCTGGGAAGTGGTCGGCCATGTGATGAAAGGCTTCTCCAATCCGCGCGCCGGGAATATCCTGCAGGAGCCGACGCGAAGAGACGGCGTCCTTGCAGCATTATCTGTCAGCGATGAAGATGATTTAATCCTTCTCACAAGCGGCTGCATCAATGGTGCCCAGATTGTAAAAGGCGAGAAAATACCTCATTCTGACAAGGAGATTATCCAGGAATTCTTCCGGAATCTTGAAGAAAGTAAAGCACTTGAACGCTATGAAGCATAAGAACGGGCAGGCCGGGGGCTTGCCTGTTTTTTTTTGCAAGGCTACAGGAACCCCGAAAACAGCAAAAAAGCCGAAAAGCACATTCAGTATGCACTTTCCGGCCAGCCCTTAATTAATAAAACCATCAAAAAACTCCAGCACTTTCCGGTAAACTTTGATTTCGTTGTCTTTCTTGGAAAAGCCGTGGCCTTCGTCATCCAGGACGAGGTATTCGACTTCCCTCCCCTTCTCCTGAAGCGCAGCTACGATCTTGTCGGATTCTGCTTTGACAACACGGGGGTCTTTGGCTCCCTGGATGACGAGCATCGGTTTTGTCATCGTTTCAAGATAAGTGATCGGTGAGTATTCGATCAGCTTTTCCTTGTCTTTGACCGGATCGCCGACCCATTGGTTCATAACAGGCTTCCAGTGCTCAGGAACCGATTCAATGAAGCTGAACAGGTCGCTCGGGCCGAAGATATCGACAACCGCTTTAAAGTACTCAGGATGCCTGCCGTGCAGGAGCAGGGCCATATAGCCGCCATAGCTTCCGCCCATGAGCAGGAGATTCTCCCGGTCTGCATAGCCGTTCTTGATGAGCCATTCAAGTCCTTCAATATTATCCAGCCGCGGGCCGTAGCCCCAGTCGCCTTCGACCATCTTCATATAAGAGAGCCCATAGCCTGAGGAGCCCCTGAAATTCGGTGCAAAGATGCTATAGCCCCTGTGGACCAGGAACTGGAACAGAGAGCGGAAAAAGGCCCTTTCTGCCGCCTGAGGACCGCCGTGCGGCCAAAGGATGACATGTCCGTTGCTGTTTTCCTCCTTGGCCCTGAAGAAGAGCGCCTCGATCTCAAGTCCGTCGTACGAAGGGTAGTGCAGGATTTCCGGCTCAGCCATTTCCTCTTCACTGACGCCAGGCACACGATTATTGGTCAGCTGTGTCCACACGCCCTTTTCATATTTATAAAGATTAGGAGGAGTGACTGCAGACCTGCCGAGCAGGTAAAGGTTTCCGGACTCTGCCACTGACAGCCCGTCAATGGTGCTCGCAGGGAGCTCCAGCTGCTCCGCCTTGCCTTCCTCAAGCCCGTAGCGGTAGAGATGATCCTCTACTCCTTTTTGGCTGCTGATATACAGGGTTCGGGCTTTTTTATCAAATTTCAGCCCTGAAAAGTCTTCCCCATCAAGCGAAAGCAATTTTGTGAATTCGTTTGTATCCAGGCTGAATTTAGCTAAATAAGATAAGTCCTCTTTATAGTTGGTGACCAGATAGATATCGTTTTCTGAAGTAAAGACAGCATCTGTGACTGTATGCTGAGGCTCTGCTTCAGGCGTCAGCAGAACCTCATTCTCGCCATCCCAGGCATAGGCTAGTGAGTATGTATTCGCAAACATCCTCCCAAAGACAAAGCGCTTCTCATCAGGACTCTTGGCTGTCAGGAAGGTCGCGGCGTCCCGGCCGTGAAGCAAGACCTCCTCTTCCCCCGTCTCCATATTGTAGGCATATGCCTTCAAAAAAGTGGCATCTTCCTTGCTGGATGTATAATAAAGTGTCTTTCCGTCCTTAGAGGCGATCAGACCCATATGCCGGGCATTTTCATGTGTGCGGATAGGCTTTAACTCGCCGCCATTTCTCGGCAAAGCATAAATCTGGCCGTTTTCATCGCCGTCCGAGTCGATGACGGCAAGCAGGAAGCGCCCCTCCTTATCAAACTCGATTTCCTCACAGTTTTGGTTCTGGAAACTTAACGGATAAGGATAGAGATTGGGCAGATCCATCGCCCATAGATTATATTTTCCGTTCAGATTTGTACTGAACACAAGCTGCGATTCATCCGGGCTTACAGCGAATGTCTGGATCCCAAAGGTCTGGAAGAAATATTCAACATCTGGTTTTGAAAAAGACAGCATTCTAGTTTTTCCCCCTTCTTCTCTGTTTTTACTAGATTCGGCAGTGATTCTGTATAATAGATTTGCCGGCATCTCTATCCTATTCGGGAAGAAAGGCCGGAATCCCTATCTTTTTGCAAGAATTTTCTTGAAAATAAGAGCAGAAGGAGGAGTTTTTGTTGAAAAATATCACATTTTATCAGGTGGATGCCTTTACTGATCAGGCATTTGGCGGCAATCCAGCCGGCGTAGTCCCGGAAGCCGCAATCCTTGAGGAAGAAGAGATGCAGCTGGCTGCGCGGGAATTCAATTTGTCTGAAACTGCTTTTCTATCTCCTTCCGGCAGCGAAAATGCCGATTTCAGGGTCCGCTATTTTACACCTTCCTGCGAGATTGATTTTTGCGGCCATGCGACCCTGAGCGCAGCGTGGATCATGGCGTCTGAATTAGATTGGCTCAGGCACAGCAGGGAAATCCGTTTTGAAACCAATATCGGCATTGTGCCGGTTATCTTCCAAACAGAGGGAGAAAAGCTTGTTTCTGCAGAGATGACTCAAATATCACCGAAAATAAAAGAAATAGAATACAGTCTGGAAGAGCTGTGCCAAATGATCGGCGTTTCATCTGCCGACATTGACGAGCGCTATCCCATCAGGCTGGGGTATACAGGGAACTGGCATCTGCTTGTCCCCTTGAAAACGAGGGAAGCAATCGATGGGGCAGCACCCCAGTTTGATCTGGTAGAGGAGCATAACCGCCGGCTGGGGATCAGCACGACCCATTTGTTTACTTTTGATGCTAAGGGCATGGAATATGACATCTATACAAGGGATTTTGCTCCTGCTGCGGGCATCAGGGAGGATCCTGTCACAGGCTCCGCGAATGGCGCCCTTGCCGGTTATCTAATGCTTGAGAATATTCTTGAACAGGGAAGAAACCACATGCTGGCCATTGGCCAGGGGCATGCAGCAGGCAGGCCCGGCCTGCTTCAGGCGGGCATCAGCTCTGATGGGGGAAGCATCAGGATTACAATCGGCGGCAGTGCAGTACCAGTCATCTCTGGAACGCTTGCGTTTTAGGCATCCTTTTCCTAAGCCTGGACTGCCTCCAGGCCGGAGAAAGCCTTAAGCCTTTCCAGGTCGCCCCGCTTCACAAGGAAAAGGAAGACCCTCATATTGAGAGGCAGAAGCTTTTCCGTTTTATCATCTACCCAGCTGTTTAAAAATCGGTTCAGTTCACTGAGCCACAGGAATTTTTCATCGAGACTCATTTGAGAGCCGGCAAACAGGATGCTTCTTCCGGTTGTCAGCTCTTTCTTTAAGTACTTTGCCTTTAACAGATTGCGTTTCTTTTTATTGTCTGCGTATCGGTGGATGACCTTCACCGATTCTTCCAGCGTCTTATAATAGTCCCTCGGCTGGACCTGGATGACGCTCGCATGCTGCTTATCTTTATGATTGACCACATAATAGCATGGATAATCCGCTACGATTGAAATGCCGCGTGCCAGGACATAGGCCTTTACCATGAATGGCTGGTCCTCTGCTGTGCAGATCCCTACCGGGAAGGTAATATCATTTTCAAGCAGAAAGCGGCGGCGGAACATTTTTGTAGGGCCGATCGCTTCGAGCACATTTGATTCATACACATTGGTGAACGGCTCGTTTGCTGCAAACATTGACTTGGCCACCCATCTCCCATTCACGCCTGTAAATTTTCCTACAATAATGTCAGAATGATTATCATTCCCCATCTTGTACATCCGCTCCAGCGCCTCCGGACCCAGATAATCATCCGCATCTACGAAAAAGATAAACTCTCCCCGGGCTTGTTTCATAATTGTATTGCGCGGGGCGCCCGGCCCTCCTGTATTCTCCTGATGGATGACAGTGATGTTCGGATGGGAGCTTGCATAGCTGTCCAGCACTTGTCCGGAACTGTCGGTCGACCCGTCATTCACCATGATGATCTCAATGCTCTCCTGTTCCATTGACTGGTTCAGGATTGAATTCAGGCATATGCTGATATGATTGGCAGAGTTGTAGACCGGAATCCCGACAGTTACTTTGATTTGGCTCATATGGGCCTCCCCCTTTACTATATATGTATAGTTTTTTACATCTTTTCCCTGTTAAAGTATTTTTTCAAACAGGAATTTTACGGAAACAAAAAAAACCCGAAAAAAATCGGGCTTCTCCTTATTCGCTGCCTGTGACAAGCGGGCATTCTGAATCGCTGGCCCATTCATTCATGGAGCCGTCGTAAACAGCGACATTCTTTTGCCCAAGCTTGTTAAGTATCAAGGCATTCCAGGTGGCCGCTATTCCGCCTCCACAATAAGTGATGACCTTCTTGCCGGGATCAAGGGCGCCCGTTTTTTCAAATGTCTCCCTAAGAACTTTGTCAGAGAATAATTCCTTCGTTTTTTCATTTGCATGAACACCGAAGAACACATTCTTACTCCCGGGTATATGTCCTTTGCGCGGATAGGTCTCCGTTTCGCCCCTGAAATCCACATTTATTAAACAGAAAAATGGCCTGTATATGGGCAGAAACTCCTGCTGGCAAGGGCGCAGCCTGAGTTGTGGAGATAAAAAAAAGGACCTACTTTTTAGGCAGGTCCAAGGCTTGATAGGCAGTCTGATATTTTCCCCCGTCTGCAACCTCTGCGTGGTACAAGGCTTTTAGAGCGAAGTTTTTTTCAAGCATATGCTCTTTTTCGAGCTCTTTTAAACGCAGCTGCAGTTCTTTGTTCTGCTTGACCAGCTGCTTCATTTGCGATTTCAGAAATTTCATGGTCTGAGCTCCTTTTGCCGGATATGTCTGGCAAGTATAGCACAGGGTGGCGTAAATGAGAAACGCAGCTTGGCAGCTTATTTCTTTTTCGCATGCTTTCTCATGTCAAAGGCTACAGCGACAATGATAATGGCACCTTTGACGATGAACTGGATATAAGGGCTGACGCCAAGGAAAGCGAGTCCGTAGTTGATGATCTGGAAAATCAGTACGCCGGTGATGACGCCCGGCACGGTGCCGATCCCGCCGGACAGGGATACCCCGCCGACCACACAGGCCGCAATGGCATCGAGTTCATACATATTTCCTGTATTATTCGTAGCACTTCCTACACGCCCGGCTTCAAGGGTGCCGGAGAATCCGTAGAGAAGGCCTGCGATCAGGTAGATCAGGATGATATTCCTTGCGACGTTGACGCCTGAAACCTTTGCTGCCTCAGGATTTCCGCCGATTGCGTACATATTTTTCCCAAGCTGGGTCTTGTTCCAAATCACCCAGATGATGATGGAAACAATAGCCGCATAAATGACAAGGTATGGCAGTTCATACTGGCCGATCGGGATTCCCCGCTGGGCGAATGTTGTAAAGCTCTGGCTCAGTCCGCCGATCGGCTGGGCACCGTATGGCGGGCGGTCAAAGTAGATCGAAGTGACGCCGTATACGCCAATCATCATGCCAAGGGTGGCAATGAACGGGGGCACATGGAACTTGGAAACAATAACACCGTTCAGTGCCCCGAACAGGCCTGTAACCGCCATGGCGATCAGAATCGGTACGATGATCGGCAGCTCAGCAAGATTCGGATACATTTTATAAGCATAATCCGAAGCCTGCAGCATCGATGCTGACACAACAGCGGCGAGGCCGACAAGCCTTCCTGCTGACAGGTCTGTCCCGGCAGTAATCAGAATGCCTGCTACCCCGAGGGCAATGATGATCCTGGATGAAGACTGGCTCAGGATATTGATAAAGTTTGTGATTGATAGAAAGTCAGGTGACGCGATGATGATCCCGATGACAAGCAGGACCAGAACGACATATATGACATTGTCGACGAGCCACTTGGCTGCATCGAATCTTTTTTCCGCTTTGTTCATGTGTGTTTCCTCCTAGTACATCGCAGCGAGCCGCATGATTTCTTCCTGCGAGGCTTCTGCAGTATCCAGTATCCCAGCCAGCTTCCCGTTGCTCATGACCATGATCCGGTCGCTCACGCCCAGCAGCTCGGGCATTTCGGATGAAATGAAAATGATCCCCTTGCCTTCTGCCGCCAGTTCGCTGATCAGCTGGTATATTTCAAATTTAGCCCCGACATCGATTCCCCGCGTCGGTTCATCCAGCAGCAGGATTTCAGGCCTTGTGAGGAGCCAGCGGCCGATGATGACCTTCTGCTGATTCCCTCCGGACAAAGAGCCGATGGAAGTTTTCTGTGACGGTGTCCGGACATTCATAGAATCTATGACCCATTTCGTATCCTCCGCCACCTTGCCGTCCGAAAGAAAGATGCCTTTTCGGTATTTCTTCAGATTGGCAATGATAGAGTTGAAGCTGATGCTCAATTCCGGGAAGATGCCGGTAGATCTTCTTTCCTCTGTAACAAGCGCAAAGCCGTTCTTGATAGCATGCTGCGGGGAATGGTTCTGGACTTCCTTGCCATGAAGCTCAACCTTTCCTGACTTCACGCCCCTCATGCCGAACAGGGCTTCCACCACCTCGGTCCGCTTTGATCCGACCAGCCCGGCGATGCCAAGGATTTCTCCCTGCCTCAGTTCGAAGCCGATATCAGAGAAAGAATGCTTTGCTTCTGCTGTGAGGCCGGAAACCTTTAAAATGACCTCTCCCGGCTTGTTCACCTTTTCCGGGAAGCGCTGTGACAGATCACGTCCGACCATGAGGCGGATGATTTCATCCGTTGTCAGCTCCTCGGCGCTCTTTGTCGCGATATACTGTCCATCGCGCATGATCGTCACTTCGTCGGATATCTGGAGGATTTCCTCCATTTTGTGGGATATATAGATGATGGCTACATTTTCGCTTTGCAGCTTTTTAATGATTTTAAATAAATGATTCACTTCTTTTTCTGTCAGTGAAGAGGTCGGTTCGTCCATGACAATGATTTTGGACTGATAGGAAACCGCCTTGGCAATTTCAACCATCTGCATCTCCGAGACGGAGAGCGAACTTACCTTGCTGGACGGATCAATCCGGATATCCAGGCTTTTAAAAATGGCTGCCGTATCTTCATACATCTTCTTCTCATCAATGAAGATGCCTTTCTTCGGGTAGCGGCCAAGCCAGATATTATCCATGACATTCTGCTGGCGCACCTGATTGAGCTCCTGGTGGACCATGGAGACCCCGCTTTCCAGCGCCTGCTTCGAGCTGGCAAAGGCTACCTCCCGGCCTTCGAGGAGGATCTGTCCCTCGTCCATTGAATAGATGCCGAAAAGGCATTTCATCAAAGTTGATTTGCCTGCTCCATTTTCCCCCATCAGCGCATGCACTGTCCCTGCCCTTACCTTAAGGGAGACGTTGTTCAGGGCGATGACCCCGGGGAATCTTTTTGTTAGATTTTTCATTTCCAGCAGCACTGCTCCGTTTGTTTCCGGCATGAGTGCACCTCCTTGCTTGCCCTTCTGCATGTGCCGGCACTGCCTGTTATGGCTGTTTCATCCTGCCGGCTTATTTTTGGAAAACAATGAGAGACCCGCACAGCAAGCCCCCCATTGTTGGAAAAACTCTTTTTATCTATTGTTCTGCTGCCATCAAATTGAGGCGCAGTTCTTACTTGTAAGCATTCTTGCCGACGTCGATATTATCTTTCGTCACTTCTACGTAAGGAACGCGGACGGCTTTGGCTTCGTCAAGCTCCCATTCTGTTCCGTCAAGCACGTCTTTGCCATTTGCAGCGTTGACCGCAAGCTGGACGGTCGCTTTCCCTTGGTTCTGTGCATCATTCAGGACTGTTCCGACCATTTTGCCGTTTTCGATCATATCCAATGCTTCCGGAATAGCGTCGACGCCTACGACAGGCATGAATTTATCTCCGGAGAAATAGCCTGCTTTTTCAAGAGAAGCAATTGCCCCGAGTGCCATGCCGTCATTGTTGGCGATGACGAATTCAATCTGGTCGCTGTATTTTGCCAGCCAGGCATCCATTTTTTCGGTTGCCTTCGTTGCATCCCACATACCTGTATCCATTGCCAGTTCTTCTGTTTCAATGCCGATGCCCTTGACTGTGTCAATTGCATATTTGGTGCGGGCTTCAGCATCCGGGTGGCCCGGCTCGCCTTTGAGGAGCACATATTGGATTTTGCCGTCTCCATTTTTATCCCATGCCGCTTCATTCGCTTCCCACTGCTTGGCAATCAGTTCACCCTGGATTACACCTGATTCGGAAGAAGTCGTCCCGACATAGTAAGCTTTGTCATAACCATTCATGACCGCTGCATCCGGCTCTTTATTGAAGAAGATAACCGGCAGGTCCTTTGCTTTTGCTTTATCAATAACGGTCTGTGCCGCTTTTGGATCAACCAGGTTGATGGCCAGAGACTTAGCTCCTTTGGCAATCAGTGTATCGACTTGCTCGATCTGCTTTGCCTGGTCGTTTTGGGAGTCATTGAGCATCAGGTTAGCCTGGTCCTTTGCTGAATCCTCCATTGCGCGGCGGACATAGGACATGAAGTTATCATCAAATTTGTAGATTGTTGCCCCGACCGCCGGAAGTCCATCTGCCTTTCCTGAATCCCCTGAACCGCCAGTCGAATCGCTGCTGCAGCCAGCAGCCAGCATGATGCTTGATGCAACCGTAAGTGATAAAAGCAAACCCTTTTTCTTTTTCGCCATTTTCCCAATCCCCTTTTGGTTTTAGTTTGTAAGCCCTTACAAACATAGTAGCAGGAGAGTAGGAGATTTATATTTGGAATAACTAGCATTAATTTGTGATTTTCTAGATTATTTTGTGAAAGCGCGTTCATGAGCGTGGGTTAGGATATTTCTGTTGAAGGTGCTATTTGGAAAAAAGAAAGGCGTATGAATAGGCACAATACAAGGAGCCTTCCAGTTTGTAAGGAAAAGGTGTTATGGTAAGAACTCTCTCTTTACTTGAAGGCTCTTTTCGTAAAGATTAGCTTTTAATTATAACAATTAAAAATTTACATTTTTCGGAAACAGAACCTAATTTGAGTAGCCACCAAGCCTTAAAATAAGCGGAGAATTTCCGGTTAAGCTGCTGAATATGGCATGGATGGGTGTAAATAAGCGGAGGAATTCCGGTTAAGAGGAACGAAGTTGCCCATTTTCCTGTTTTTTGAATCAATAGACGGAATTTCTCCGCCTATTTGAGCTATTATTAAAGTTTTTTTGAAATTAGAGGGAATTCCTCCGCTTATTTTTCAACCTCAATGATTCTCTCATTCAGGTGCGAAAAGAGGCTGCTCTTTTATGACTGGACGGGGAAGAAACTGTTTTCTGAAAGAGTATCTTATCACATCTTATAAGGATGGCAAGATAGCAACAATCTATGCGAAAAGAGTCTACTTGTATGACCTAATTAGGAGGGTAATTGCCCAACTAATTTTAAAAACCTGGTGATTGGAGTGCAAGGCACGTAGACTCCTGCGGGATTGCAGCGGCAGAGCTGAGACCCCGCAGGAGGGACGACGAGGAGGCTCAGCGCCGCCCCGCGGAAAGCGAAGTGCCTGGAACGGAAATCACCAGCCCCATTTAAAAAATAGAACTAGTACTAAACTCACTTTTTCCAGCAGAAAAGGACCCCTCATATGGAGATCCTTCAGCTTTCCTTGCGGTATTCGGTTGGCGATAGGCCGGTGTGCTTTTTGAAGACGCGGCTGAAGTAGTTGGGATCTTTGTAGCCGATGCTGTAGCAGATTTCCTTCAGGCTGAGGGAGCCTTCCTTGAGGAAATGCTTTGCCTTCCTGATCCGGACGTCGGTGACGAAATCGATGAAGGTCATCCCAAAGCGGTCTTTGAACAGCTTGGAAAAGTAGAACGGGCTCAAGTCTACATATTCAGCTGCCGACTCAAGGGTAAGCGCCTCGGCATAGTGGGCTTCGATATATTCCTTTGCTTTATAGAGCATATCTTTGGCATGGCTGTTCCGCCATGCCTGTACATGCCGGACTATGCGGAGGAGATGATTCTTGCCCTGCTCAAACAGGACCGCGCTGTCATGATAATCGCTGAGCTCGGGCACCTGCCTGTAATCAATGCCGAGTTCATAGAGCATTCTTGATACCAGCACAAACAGCTCTTGAAGAGACCTGCGGATGTCTGCCGTTTCCTGCGCTTCCTCAGCATGGCTGCCCATAAAGCCGTCAAAGGCGGACAGGACATGGTTCACATCCGCCTGGCGCACTGCTTCCAGCAGCTCTTTTTCTGCGTTATAGCCAGGCGGCGGGCTTCCTGCAGCTGTTTTCCCCTGCTTTTCCCCGAATAAATAAGACCGGCCGGGCAGCTGCTTGATCTTTTGAAGGGCCAAAGCGCTTTCGTGGTAGGATTTAGTCAGTTCCTGCGCGTCCTCGTACGGATGGCCGATTCCTGCTTTTAATTCCGCTTCTCCGAATTTCTTGGAGAATCTGGCAAGGAGGGCATCCAGTACGGTTTGGGACTTGGATTTGAAATGCAGTTTTTCAGCCGGTTTTTGACAAAGGAATAATACAGGGACCTGATCTTCAACGAGAGGCCCGACCATTGCCTCCTGATGCTCAGGCAGGCTGGCGAGTGTTTCTTTCAGCCAGCTGTACCACTCTTTTTTCCGGTCCTCTGAAGCTTCCCTGCCAGGCTTCGGCTGGTAGCTGAACAGCATGATATAGCCTGAGAGGATCTCCTTGCCCAATAGCCTGCCCCAGCTTTCAAAGGTGATATCCTGCACCTGGTTCATCATCAGGGAAGCGACCCATTCTTTTTGGGCAATGGACACCGCTTTTTCAAGGTTTTCCTTCAGGCTCCGTTCTTCTTCCATTTTCCGGCGCTCTTCCATGATTTCACCGGCCGCGCTTTCAAAGGCTGCGGTAATGTCCGCCTTTGAGCTCGGCTTCAGGATATATTGCTTTACCCCCTGCTGCATCACCTTCTTGGCATATTCGAAGGTATCAAAAGCCGAAACCATGATGAATCTCGTTTCCGGCCTGATTTTCCGGATTTCCCGGACAGCCTCGATTCCGTCCACGCCCGGCATCTTAATGTCCATAAATATAATATCCGGCTCATGCTTTACTGCCATTTCAATCGCAATCCGTCCATTGGCTGCTTCCCCTACCACTTCGGCATGATTGAATGAGCTGCGGATCATTTTGGCTACGGCCTTTCTCTCCAATACCTCATCATCAACGACCAGTACTTTGAGCAAGCTTTTCTCCCCCTTTTGCCATGGCTGGGATCACCAGCCTGAAAGTTGTTCCCTTCCCCGGCCGTGATTCGATCTCCACGACATTCCTTTTCTGATAAAACAACTGCAGCCTCTTCATGACATTCCTGACTCCGATGCCTGTCGAATGCCCGCTTGGCTGCTCCTTGGGCACAGTCTCTTCCAGCCCCTCTGCATAGGCCAGCAGCCTTCTTTTTGCTTTCGGGTCCATCCCGGGGCCGTTATCGCTGACTTCTACATGAATCTCCTCACCTTTGCGAATGATGTCCAGGCGGATAATGCCATTTTCTTCGTACTCTTCCACCCCGTGTATGAAGGCATTTTCAATTAAAGGCTGGAGGGTCAGTCCCGGTATTTCAATGTCCAGGCAGTCTTCCTCAATGTCAGTGACAAAGCGGATGCGGTCTCCAAAGCGCGTCTGCTGGATATAAAAATACTCCTTGACCACCCTGACCTCTTCCCGGAGAGTCGAAGCTTTGTCCAGATCCCCCAGGTTGTAGCGGAGGAGGGCCCCGACGGATTCAATGAGGCGCGAGGTTTCTTCGGCATCTTCCAGATATGCCATTTTAGATATCGTATTCAGTGTATTGAATAGAAAATGCGGATTGATCTGATTCTGGAGACTCCTAAGCTCCAGCTCCTTCAGCAGTTTGTCCAATTCTGACTTCTGCTTGATTTCGATGACCAGTGTCCTGAGGTTTTTCCTCATCTGATTAAAGGTATCTGTCAGCAGCTTGAGTTCATCCTTGGCCGCCACTTTGATTTCTTCGCCTTCGAGATTCCCTTTTGCAATCTGCCTCGCCGCCTCTGAAAGCTTGGAGATTGGCTTGGTGATCCCTCCTGATATCCAGAAGGCCAGCAGCGTGCTTAAAAAGAAGGCTGCGGCAAAGAGGGACAGGGAAAGCATTTTATAATAGTGATTCTGCTGCTCCATCTGTCTGTAGAAGGAGCGGTAGTCGGTCAATTTATTGTTTAGCAGGGCAAGCGTATTTTCCTGGAGAAAACCGCCGATCTTGAGCACCTCATTCAGATGGCCCGAATAGGTGTTGATTTCATCCCGCTGGAAGGCTTCGAGTGAGGCATCTGTTTCCTCCAGAAAGCTGTCGATCATGTTTTTATAGTTAACGAGCGTCATATCGCTGGTATCCATAATCTCATAGAGCCTTTTCTGGTCATCTACAAGCTTCGTCTTTTCCTGCTCATATTGGAGCAGATAGGTATGGTCCTTATCTGTGATATAGGCCTTCAGCTTCTCTGTCACCAAATCGGTACGCTGTGAGATATCATTAAGAAGCAGAAATCTCTCAAAGCTGTTGTCATATTCGGTGACCAGTTTTTCGCTGGCTTTATAGAAAAACAGGCCGACAGAAGTCAGGAGGGCGACGAGGACAATAAAATATAAGAGCAGCTTTGACCTTATCCGGAACAGCATATTAGTGGACCTCCCTGATTTGTTCCTGGCTGCTGATCGGCAGGTCTGCTTTTCTCAGAATCTTTGTATCCGTATGGACAAGAGGCGGAACCTCCCTGCCTTCAAGCAGGTCAATCATCATCCTGACAGACTTATAGCCCATCTCGAACGGCTCCTGAACGACCGTTCCCTGGATGGTGCCATTCTTCATATAGTCAAGGGTTTCAGGAAGCGTGTCGAAGCCCATGACGTAAATATCCCCCTGCCTCTGCATCATTTCCACCACCTGGGCGATCCCGATGGCATCAAGAGCACTGGTTCCGTAGAAAGCGGTTACATTCGGATGCTCTTTTAAGATTTGATACGCCTTTTCTGCCGCCTTTACTCTGCTGATCTCGGATTCTTCCACATCAATGATGCGGATGTTCTTTTCGCTTCCGACTGCAGCCTTAAAGCCGTTTACCCGCTGGATCTGGTGGTTTGCATAGAAATTGCCGGTGATGATGGCGACTTCAGCCTTTCCGTTCAGATCTTTCACAAGCGCCCTTCCGGCCAGATAGCCGGCATAATAATTATCAGTGCCGATATAGGCAACGCGCTCACTGTTGGCTGCATCTGTATCAATGGTGATAACAGGGGTTTTCCCGACCACTTTATTAATGAGGGGCGTGAACTGCTCATCACTCAGACCCTGTGTGATGATGCCATCAACCTTAGAAGCAGCTGCCTTTTCAATGGTTTCCAGATGTTCGTCAATGCTGGCCTGATTCGGACCGGCATATTCAAGGACAACACCTGCTTCCTCCGCAGCCTTCCTGGCCCCTTTTTCAACAAGCCTCCAGTACTCATTATCCAATTCCTCCGGCACAAGCACAAAGTGATAGCGGTAATCCTCAAGCTTGCCGGGTTCCTGGGGAACATGATGGGCAATTACTTTATATCCATAGAAAACTGCCATCGTACAGCTGATGACAAAAAAGAAGCTTAGAGATGTATAGGCAAACACTGACCATTTGCTCATGGCAGACAACCCTCTTTTTTAAATGGTAGATTGATAGGAACAATGACCGAAGCCAAAGCCATGCTTTAGCGAATAGGAATATTATAACGCCTCTTTTCAAAAGGTGGTATAATTTTCAGAATTCAAGACAGGATTTCTATGAATAAAAGATCTTCTGGAGGAAGTCTGCGCTATAATAGAATTATTCAAATTCTGGGAAAAACGTACAGGTGAGAAGAATGAATAAGCATCCTGCATCAAATTATGTGCTCCAAGCCAGGAGCAATGAATTTTACTGGGAAGGAGGCGGCCAGCTGTCGGTCAAAACCTTTCGGAACGGCCGTGCCCGGTATAAAAAAGGTCCCGGAACTTATGCTGTGGAGGAAGGACGCTATCTGCTTTTGAATGAAGGGGATTATGCCCTTTCGATTGAGGAGGCACACCCGGTCGAGTCATTTTGTGTATTTTTCCGGGACGGGTTCGCAGGGGAGGTGCTGCAGTCGCTCACAGCTGATCCTGACAGGCTTCTCAGCGACCCCTTCCGCCCTGCCTCTGATGAGGGATTCTTTGAGAGGACATACCAGCCCGGAGCGGGTTTGAGCGGCCGGCTTGCGGGATTGCAGGAGGCACATCTGCTTTCGGAAGATCCGGCTGCCTATGAAGAGCTGTTTTACCCGCTTATGCAGGAGATTCTCCTTGAACAGTCATATGCAAGAAGGGAAGCCTCAGCTATCGGAGCCGAGAAGCGTTCAACACGAGAGGAACTCTATAAGCGCCTGATGACAGCCAATGAATATATAAGGGCCTGCTATGCAAGCCCGGTTACATTAGATGAGCTTTCAAGAATCGCCTGCCTTTCGCCTAATCATCTGCTCAGGTCTTATACAGGATTCTTCGGCAGGACGCCTCATCAGCATCTGGCAGAGTTCCGCATCAGAAAGGCGAAGGATATGCTGGAAAAAGAGGAGTGGAATATGACGGATATCAGCTTTGCAGTGGGCTTTCAGACCCCCTCCTCTTTCAGCAAAATGTTCAGGAAGCATACAGGGTTATCCCCCCTCCAGCACCGGAAAAAGGTGAGATTGGACAAGAATGAGACTGGTTTTTCGACTATGCTGGAGAAGAAGAAAAGTTAAGGAGTGATAGACATGCAGGAAATCCAGAAAATCAGCCAGATCGGCATCCCGGTCAAAAATATGGAAAGAGCAGTCCCATTTTACCGGGATGTACTGGGGCTTCCCCTCTTATTCAGCATGGAGACAATGGCATTCTTTGAATGCGGCGGGCAGCGCCTGATGCTGAGCCTGCCGGAAAAGGAAGAGTTTGCCCATCCAAGCTCAGTCCTTTATTTCCAGGTGGAGGATATCCGCAAATCCTGCAGGGAGCTTGCTGAAAAAGGAGCAGGCTTCACAGGCGATCCGCACATGGTCGCCAAAATGGGGGATACCGAGACATGGATGGCGTTTTTCCAGGATACTGAAGGAAATACACATGCCTTGATGAGCGACATTCCGGCCCAGCAATAAACCCGCCTTTTATGGCGGGCTTTTCTTTTTTTAGCGGATCCGGGATTTTCTGAAGGCGTGGTACACCTCTATAGCACCAAAGACAATGATAGAGACAATGCCGCCCCAGAGAACCCAGTGTTCAAGGCGGAGCGAAGCACGGAAGAGTTCATCCATATAACCGGTAAAGTCCTTGTTCCAAACCGCGGAATTGCTGAAGATGAGGATAAAAGCTGCTAAGGATATGGCCTGTGAGGCAGCTGTCAGGGTCGCCAGCCCCTTCGTCCACTGTCCCTTCATCCATTTAAACAAAATCAATACGAGCTCCAGAAAGACGGCAGCCATTACAATTGGCCAATAGGAATTCAGGATGTCCTGCTGGAATACCGGTATCCTGAATTCCAATCCGGCGCCGCCTTGTTCATACAGTCCGATGATCCTATCGGCATTGAAATACAGGGCGGCGAAAATAATGGTCATGATTAGGCCAGCGATTGGCTCATGCTTCGGAATCCTTTTTTCCCTGCTGATCTGCGGGACATTTTTCAGGTCGTCCGGGGTCCATTTTTGCAGGCTGTCTGTTACAGGCTCCTGATTGTTTCCTTTGTCAGTCCGTTCGATGACGGCAAACACCAGTGTCAGCCAGAATAGCGTTTGGATGCCGGCGCCGAGCATCCCCCAAATGCCCGTTCCAAAAACGGCGAGAATAATATCAAGCGCAGATTCTCCGGTGTTCCGGGCCATGATTTCGACAGCTGCATTTGCTAGGAATGCGATCACTGCCGCGATGGGCAGAATCAGCTTGATGAGATGCACGTATACATCGAAATACCGCGGGCCGATCAGGTGCATTGGCCGGTCCATGTAATTTGCCGCCAGCCGTGCAGGGCTGCCAAGCTTTGCGAGCACCTCCTTTACATCTTTTTCTCCATAATCATCCGGAAGCATATCCTCGATTGTCGAACGAAGCTCCAGTCCGATATCCTCCCGCTTCCCTTCTGGAAGGCGGCGAGCAACCTCTTGAATGTAAAGCTCAATCAGGTTCATCCTTTCCATCTCCTTTCAGCAGGCCGCGAAGGTCCTGTGTGCTCCGCTCCCACTCTTTTTTCAGCTCTTTGTAAACCTCTGTCCCGTAATCGCTCAGCACATAGTAGCGCCGCGGCCTGCTTTCGCTCGTATCCCAGCTGCTTGTGACAAGCTCCTGCTTTTCCAGTCTTCTCAGGAGCGGGTACAGAGTGCTCTGCTCGATCGCAATGCCGCCCTCCTCCAGCCTCTGCACCAGCGAATAGCCGTATTGAGGCGTATCCAGCTGGCTGAGCACCGCAAGCGTCAATGTCCCCCTCCGCAATTCCGTCATTAAACTGTTCAGCAATGAATCCATCAGCTTCACCTCATTGATCTCATGTATTTCTGGGTTGTTTGCTATATGTCATACAGTATACTACATACTATGCGATATACACTATTGTTGATCACATAATATTTGTTTTTTTAAAACTGAAGCACCTGCCCATACCTTTTTTGGCGGAATTGCTATAATCAGGGAGACAGCGGCAAATCATATAACCAGCATAAAGGTATTGAAATGCTGGAAATGGTCCGCGGCACTAAGCGGTTTTCCAATGGCCTTTTGACCTTATCGGAGAGAGTCCGGCCGATTTTTCCAATACAGTCTTCGCTATTTCCCATACAGGGAATATAAAAGATGCAGAGTATTTAAGATCCAGGATTGAGAGCCGGTACCATCGTCAACTATATGTGGGCGCGGTGAAGGGCACCTATGCCGGCAAGGGCGGGATCACCAATTCATTTGTATAAAAATTTTTGGGACGGAGTGAGCATATGAAAATTGGCATCATCGGCCTTGGAGACATTGCTAAAAAGGCATATCTGCCTGTATTGTCGGAACAGGAAAAGATTGAACTTGTGCTTTGTACAAGAAATGCGGAGACGCTCAATCAGCTTGCAGACAAATACAGAATCAGGGAAACGGCAGACACTGTTGAGGAGCTGATTGCTGCAGGGGCTGAGGCAGCCATTATCAGCACCGCGACCGAGGCACATTTTGAAATTGCCCAAAAACTGCTTTTGCATGACATCCATGTATACATAGACAAACCGGTTTCCATGAACTTGGAAGAAACCAAAAGGATTGTCAGTCTGGCAAAAGAAAAAGGCAAAATTGCCATGACAGGCTTTAACCGCCGCTTCATTCCAAGGGTAAGGGAGCTGAAGGGGCATGGCCGGGCAAACCTTATTCTGATGCAGAAGAACCGCTTTTCCTCCCCTGACGCTGTAAGGAGATTCGTGGTGGAAGACTTCATCCATGTTGTTGACACACTGCGCTTCCTCATGGATGAGCCGGTCAAGGATGTTACTGTCCAGTCAAAAGGATCAGGCGGAAAGCTGGACCACCTCATCGTTCAGCTGATCGGGGAAAGCAGCACGGCGGTCGGCATCATGAACCGCAATGGAGGGGTTACTGAGGAAATCATCGAGTACAGCACCGGCCAGGATAAGTTTGTGGTCAATGCCCTTGTCGAAACGGTCCACTATCATGACAAAAGCATTCAGGTGACCAAATTCGGCGACTGGGAGCCCACCCTCTACAAACGCGGCTTCTACCAACTGATCGGCCATTTCCTCGACTCGGTCCGGCAGAATAAAACTCCGGATCCCTCCATCGAAGACTCGCTCATCACCCATCAGATCTGCGAGGAGATTGTCAGGCAGATTGATCCGGAGGCTTGAGCAGGATGAAGGGACAGGTTTCTTGTCCCCATATTTGAATGACAATGAATAAAAGGAAAGCCGGAGACATCAGTTTCCGGCTTTTTGTGCCGGCCACGATATAAGCCGCCTGGAGAATTTCTGGTTTGTTCCGGGTGCAGCAAGGGAACGAGCAGTATAGAAACTATAGAGAAAGAGGGGTTTGCAATGAAGCATTACGCAAGATTTGGCCTGATGATCGCCGTTTCAACGATCATTATGTTCGGACTTATGTATTTGAATGTTTTTCAGCTCGATCATATTTTTTACAGCGAGACACGGGTGTATATGGCGCTGATCATGGGATCGGCCATGGCCATTGTCATGCTGCTGTTCATGTGGAAAATGTACAAAAATAAGCAGCTGAATTATATGATTTTAGCGGGAAGCGCCCTCGTATTCGCGGTTTCCCTCTGGCTCGTCCGCAGCCAGGCTACCATCGATGACACCGCATGGATGAAAGCGATGATCCCCCACCACTCCATCGCCATCCTGACGAGTGAACGCGCCGGCATTTCCGATCCGAGGGTCAAGAAGCTCTCTGAGGATATCATTGAAGCGCAGCGCAGGGAAATTGAGGAGATGAAGAAGCTGATTGAGGATTTGGAGGAGAAGGAATAAATGGCAGGCAATTTGCCGCCCGGCCATTGAAACTCTCCCCGGTACAAAAAACTGGCTCCTTCCGCCATGGAAGGAGCCTTTTTGTGTGCTTATGCCAGTACGCCTTCTTTATATTTCTTTTCAAGGGTTGGCCAGTATTCTTTATTGGCTTCAATAAGGTCATCCAGCACTTTTTTCGCCACGAAAGCGGATGGGATGGTTTTATTCAGAGTGAAGGCCTGCAATGCTTTTTCATATGAGCCTTCTGTGATGGCTTCTACCAGAATCTTCTCGGAAGCAAGCTGCTGCTCGATCATCGCTTTGTGGAAGTATGGGATCTCTCCCACATATTCAGCGACCGGTCCTTTATTGGTGATCAGTGCAGGCACTTCGATCATGGCGTCTGCCGGAAGATTTGGGATGGTGCCGTTGTTTTCCACCATAACCAGATAGCGATTAGCGAGGTTTTTCGCGATTGAAACGGTTACGTCGACGATAAAGATGCCATGTACGCCAACGTGGAAGGCATCTTCAAGCACACCGGTTTCCTCAAACTTGCGCACTGTTTCGAACAGTGATTTTTCCCGGCCTTCCATGACCTCATTGGCACGTGTATGCTCCTTGTTGGAGTTCTCAACGATATAGTCAGGCAGCAGATAGTACTGCAGATAAGGATTTGGCAGGTAATCAGGGAACATATCCATGATTGGCTTGATATTCTTGAACGTCTTGATCCATGATGAATCAGCATGTCGGTAGTCAATCTTGGAGATGTCCTCAGTCAGCAGTCCGTACTTGCTGACATGCTCGCGAAGCTCCGGCAGACGGTCAACACCGTCAACTTCTACCTTCGTGAACCACCCGAAATGATTGAGCCCAAAATAATCTACATTCAAGTCTTCCCTGCCGACTCCAAGGATCCCTGCCATATTGCGCATGGTTGCAACAGGCATATCGCAAATATTGACGACCTTTGCATTCGGGCGCAGCTTGCGCACTCCCTCAGCAACGATGGAAGCAGGGTTGGAGTAGTTGACAATCCAGCATGAATCTTTTGCGTATTTTTCAACATAATCAATGAGTTCGACCATCGGGAAAATTGTCCTTAAGCCATATGCCAGTCCGCCTGGCCCGCATGTTTCCTGGCCAACAACGTTATGGGATAATGGAATTTTTTCGTCCAGCTCCCTCATTGCATATTTGCCGACCCTCATTTGGGCAAAAACAAAGTCTGCATCTTCAAAGGCTGTTTCCGGATCGGTTGTATCAATCACCTTAATTTGATCTGTATATTCAGCAATAACCGCTTTGGCTGCCACAACAACCTTTGATTGCCTCTCTCCATCAATATCATAGAAGCGAATTTCCGACAATGGCAGATCTTCCAAGCGATCCATCAGGCTTCTGACAATTCCCGGTGTATACGTGCTTCCTCCGCCTGCAATAGCCAATTTATAAGTAGTCATGGTTAAATTCCCCCTAAGTTTTGATCAACAGATTCTCGGACCGTTTTTACATTTAATCCGTACACAACCTGAACGTTATTCCCTGACTTTATGACACCTTTTGAACCTGTTTCCTTCAGCAGGCCTTCATCCACCTTGCCGGGGTCCTTCAGGACAAGTCTTAGACGTGTATAGCAGTTATCAACATTTTCAATATTTTCTGTGCCGCCCAAAGCCGCGATGATCGTTTCACCCATCGCAACTGCATTTCCAGCTGCTGCTTCTCTTTTAGCCTGCACAGGCTGTCCTTCTGCTGCAGTGTCTTCCTCGCGTCCCGGTGTCTTCAGATCCAGCTTTACAATCAGGAAGCGGAAGATGACAAAGTAAGCAGCAAACATGATCAGTCCGACCAGGATAAACATCGGCCAGTTGGATTTTTCTGTGCCAAGAGGCAGGTTGTAAAGCAGGAAGTCAATAACGCCATTGGCACCGATTGCATGGACATCAAATATATGCAAGAGCATGATCCCTACTCCAGCCAGGACGGCATGGATGGCAAACAGGATCGGAGCCGTAAATAAGAATGCAAATTCAATCGGTTCGGTAACACCCAAAAGGAAGGAAGTGAATGCAGCCGGCACAAGGATTGCCTTCGCAACCGCTCTCTTCTTCTTGTCGGCAGCCATGTACATGGCCAGGGCAGCCCCCATCAGGCCGAACATTTTGCTCAAGCCGCGGGCATCCCAGTTAACGGTATCGCTAAGCACCTTTACAGATGAATCAGCCATTTCAGCAAAGTAGATATTCCTTGCACCATGGACAATTTCCCCGGCAATTGACTGTGTGCCGCCAAGCTCTGTATACAGGAATGGAGTGTAGACGAGGTGGTGGAGTCCAGTCGGAATTAGAATCCTTTCCAGGAAGCCGTAGATCAGGAAGCCGAATGCCCCCATGCTCTTGATGCCGTTGGCCAAATTGGTGATTCCATTCTGGACAATCGGCCAGAATTCTGCTGCAAAGGCACCAAGGAGCATCGCAGTCGGGATGGCCAGTATGGCCACAAAGCGGTGTCCGGAATAGATGGACATCACACCCTTGAATTCTGTGCTGGAATATTTATTATGCAGGACACCTACCAGGGCTCCGATGAGGATTCCTGAGAATACCCCCATCTCCAGCACCTGAACGTTCAGCACCATCCCTTGTCCGGCCATTTGCATTTCCTCAGCCGGCACCAGGCGGTCAGATAGCTTCAGCACCTGATTCATAGCGTTGATGAATATAACGAAAGTGACAAGACCGGTTAAGGCCGCATAGCCTTTATCCTTTTTTGCCAGCCCGATTGGAATCCCGACCGCAAAAATCAGCGCCAGGTTCTGCAGGATCGAAACAGCGGAAGAAGAAATGAACTTTCCGATGTTCTGGATCACCGGGTGGTCGAGGAACGGAATATATTGTGCGAGATTTCCGTTTCCAAACACGTTCCCGAACGCAATATATAGGCCAATGATTGGCAGTATTAAAATAGGAGCAAACATGGATTTACCAAAAAGCTGAAGACCATTTACAACCTTTTTCATATGCAACTTCCTTTCCATCGATCAAAAGCTGTCGTTTACAATTCAAAGTATAAGCATGGGCCAAATTTATGAAAAGGCTTTCTCGGGATTCTGTACTATGTGAACAAAAAACGTAACATGTTACATGTTGCGTTCAGGGGATGTTCGGGGTGAAGGCCTGGTCTTGTAAGGGGAAATAGGGAAGTCCGTTTCTTATCAGGCGCGGTCTTTACGATACTTGAAATTGGCATATTATCTCGTATTCCAATGTGGACTTCCCTGTAAAAGAATCTATCAGCATTTGCAGTTCATTCGGTGCCCCCTGCTTCGCTTTTCCTCAATACTCCTTGATGATTCCCTTTTTAATCGCCAGAATGAGGATAATATCAATCATCATGAACATATTGGATTCATAGGAGGTTACCTGAAACTCCTGCTGGGATTCGATCGTCGGGTCAAGGACGGAAAAGACGATATCTGCAAGATTTGCCGTTGTGCTGCGGCTGTTGCCTGTAAAAAGGACGGTCCTGATTCCTTTATCCTTGGCAATCTTCATTTTTTCTATGACCTTGCCAGTCTCGCCTGAACGGGAAAAGACAATCATGACGTCATACTTTTGGATATTGTTGAAAAAGATGGCCCGGCTGTCGCTTGTGGAGGCATTGGATACATAATAGCCAAACAGCTCCAGCTTTTTTGAAAGATAATTGGAAAACAGGGTAGAAAAGCCCGCCCCATAAAAATAAATCTTGCTGCTTTTCTCTATTTCAGCCAGGAATGCCTGGATGCTTTTCTCATCAAGAGCTTCAAAGCTGGAATTAAAATTGCGGACGAATTCCTGCCTTGATTCCTCCAGGGGCGAATGGATCTCAACAACCGACCCGTGGTCGGAATCATGCGCATTCTTGATCTTAAGCCCTAAATTAAAAATAAACTCGCTATAGCCGCTGAAGCCAAGCTTCTTGCAGAGCCTCATGATGGAGGTGGTTGAAACATACAGTTCATCAGCCGCGTTTCGGATGCTCAAAGGCTTGTCCTCAAATTTCCTTTTTATCAGAAAGGAAAGGATGTCCATCTCCGACTGGCTCAAATCACGGTCACTGGCATAATCGAAAAAGATCTTCTCTGATTTCTCCATTTTCACTCTTCCCTCTTGTTGGTTTTCGCACTGTATCTTTGCTTTTATTATCTCACAAAAACAGTTCAGTTATGGCAGTCAGAGTCTGTATTGCTGATATCTGAGTCATCGGCCTTGATAATAACTTTTCAGAAAATTTATAATTAATTATCTTTGGCTCTTGTTTCCGGGAGGCTTAGATTATATCCTAGTCTGTATAGCATTTTGCCATGGCTGGTTTTTGTCCTTTTTTCCCTATACATATTGCAGGGCCGGATTCAGGGGAAGTGCTTGAAGTGAAAATCCATTTAGAAGGAGAGATGCCCGTGGATAAGAAAGTGGCGAATAAGGTATTGATTGCAAGTTTGATAGGCAGTTCGATTGAGTGGTTTGATTATTTCCTGTACGGGACGGTGGCGGCGCTTGTTTTTAATCAGGTGATCTTCCACAGTGAAGATCCGGCGGTCGGCCTGCTGCTGGCGTATGCTTCATTTGCGCTGGCATTCTTCATTCGTCCGCTGGGCGGTGTGATTTTTGCCCATATCGGCGACAGGATCGGCAGGAAGAAAACGCTTGTCCTGACATTGTCGCTGATGGGGGGATCAACCGTTTTAATGGGGCTTTTGCCTACTTATGCTTCCATCGGGGTGGCAGCGCCAATCCTTTTGATTATCCTTCGCCTGATCCAGGGCATCGGGCTTGGCGGCGAGTGGGGCGGAGCGCTCCTGCTTGCAGTGGAGTATGCGCCTAAAGAGAAGCGCGGCCTGTTCGGCAGCGTCCCGCAGATGGGCGTGACGATTGGAATGCTGCTCGGCACACTGGCTTTATCCATCATGTCGCTGCTCCCGGAAGCGGCCTTCATGTCATGGGGCTGGCGCGTCCCTTTCATCCTTAGCGCCCTGCTCGTTATTTTCGGGCTGTGGATCCGCAAAGGGATCGATGAGACACCTTCTTTCAAGAAAGCCCAGGAAAAGGGTGAAATCGCAAAGGTTCCGTTCGTCGAAACAATGCGCACCCATTGGAAGGAAGTGCTGATTGCGGTTGGCGCCAAGGTAGTCGAAACCGCACCCTTTTATATTTTTTCAACCTTCATTGTTTCCTATGCGACCACCCAGCTCGGCTTTTCGAGGACAGTGACGCTCAACGCGGTCACCATTGCCACGATTGTCACAACCATCCTGATTCCGATCATGGGCGGCCTTTCTGATAAGATTGGCCGAAAGAAGCTGTATGTCGGAGGCACAATCTTAATGATGCTCTATGCTTTCCCTTATTTCTGGATGCTTCAGCAGGGATCGTCCCTGATGCTGATCGTTGCGACAGTCCTCGGCCTCGGTATCATTTGGGCCCCTATAACGGCTGTGCTCGGGACTATGTTCTCTGAGATTTTTAAATCGAATGTCCGCTATACCGGCATTTCCCTGGGCTACCAGATCGGGGCTGCCCTTGCCGGGGGAACCGCGCCGCTGATTGCGACCGCCCTGCTCCAGGCATATGACAACTCCTATGTCCCGGTTGCCCTTTATATTATGCTGACTGCTGCCATCTCTCTGGTTGCCGTGGCAAGCATCAAGGACCGGAACAACCAGGACTTGGACACCAGCACAGTGATCTCAGAAACCCCAAAGACAAACGCTACGCTTTAAAAAAAGAAAAAGGAATTGCTGCGGCAGTTCCTTTTTTTCAGAAAGAGAGGAATTATGAATGCTTATTTTATCTGAAAAAGACATACGATCCTTTTATTCTATGAAAAATGCCCTCCAGGATATGAGGGAAGGCCTGATCCGGCAAACAGAAGCTGAAATCCTCAATCCGCACCGGACAGTCCTCGATATCCCCGAGCATGAAGCATCTGCCCTTTATATGCCGTGCGCTATGCCATCGGCTGGAAAATCCGTTGTCAAAGCTGTTACCATTTTCCCGCACAACCCTTCCATCGGCAAGAAAACGACCCAGGGGGTGATTTTATTAAGTGATGCCAGGAATGGCGATCACCTTGCCCTTTTGAACGCCTCCTATCTGACAAGCCTGCGGACCGGGGCGATCAGCGGGGTGGCAACTGCGCATCTGGCGCGGGAGGATGCCCGGACTGTTGCTGTCATCGGCTGCGGGGCAATGGCAGAGGAACAGCTGCAGGCCGTCCTTGAAGTCAGGGAGATTTCCAGTGTTATCCTTTATAACCGCACCAAAGAAAAAGCTGAAAAATTCGCTCCAAAAATCAAGGAGTTTTGTCCGGACTTTGACGGGACAATCACAATCTCCGGCGATGCTGACAGTGCCGCTGCCGAAGCGGATATCATTATCTGCGCCACCCGCTCTTCCACTCCTGTTTTTTCAGGGGAAGCGCTCAAACCCGGCACCCATATCAACGGTGTCGGCTCTTATCAGCCTCATATGCAGGAAGTCGGCGAGGAGACGCTGCTGAAATGCTCTAAAATTGTGGCTGATACGATTGAGGGCGTTAAAGAAGAGGCTGGCGATTTGATCATTCCGGCAAATTCAGGGACCTGGAGCTTTGATCAGCTGCACGGTGAACTCGGGGAGCTCGCAGCAGGGCAGATTTCCGGCAGGGAAAATGACCAGGAAATCACCTTTTTCAAATCGGTTGGCACCGCCTATTTCGACCTGGCCATTGCCAGTGCTGTCTATCAGAAAGCACTCGAACTCGGAGCAGGTACCGAGGTGGAAATATAGCAAAGAGAGGGACAGGCTTACTGTCCCTCTTTCGGCTGAGCCAAGGGGACAGACCCCCTGGCCCACTTGCCCATTTCCCATTATTTCCTTACACTTGAGGTAATTGATTAGAAACGTGTGGTGATGGGTGTGTTTAAGATTTTGCTGATTGAGGATGACCGGTCTCTTTTTCAGGAGATGGAGGAGCGGCTGGGACAGTGGTCGTATGAGGTGCATGGGATTAAGGATTTCAGCCTGGTGATGGAGGAGTTTGCGGAGATTAGGCCCGATTTGGTAGTCATTGATATTCAGCTGCCCCGCTTTGATGGCTTTCATTGGTGCCGGATGATCCGGTCGGGTTCGAATGTGCCGATCATCTTTTTGTCGTCTCGGGACCATCCGACAGATATGGTGATGTCGATGCAGCTGGGTGCAGATGATTTTGTGCAGAAGCCGTTTCATTTTGAGGTGCTCATTGCCAAGATCCAGGCGATCCTGCGCCGCGTTTACAGCTACAGCACGGATGAAGTGAAGCTGAAGACATGGTGCGGTGCTGCAATCGACTTTGAACGGGGCATCGTGGAAAATGAAACCGGGCGAGTGGAGCTGACCAAGAATGAAATGTTCATTCTAAAGCAGCTGGTTGAGCAGAAGAACAAGATTGTGACGCGGGACCAGCTGATCAGCAGCCTGTGGGATGATAAACGTTTCATCAGCGACAATACCCTGACGGTTAACATTAACCGCCTGCGCAAAAGGCTTGAGGAAATCGGGCTGGGCAGCTTTATCGAGACAAAAGTTGGAATGGGCTATATGGCAGTGGAGGAGCAGAGCACATGATACGCCGTTTTCTGCGGGAACGGCTAAGCTGGATTCTGTTCTTCCTGTTTGCCCACGCTTTGCTGCTGTTCATCTCATTCGTCGATTCTGCCATTCCCTTCGATAGCATTCTGTATTTTGCGGGACTGTCTTTCATTTCGTTTCTGATTTTCCTGGCAGTCCGCTATCAGCGGGAGGCTCGCTTTTATAAAAACCTGGAGGAACGGTTAGGGGACCTGGATCCAGGCAGTCTCCCCTCCTCCTCCAGCCCGTTTGAAAAGGTTGTGGAAGAAGCCATGTATGAGCAGTCCGCCCTTTTGAAAAAAGAGGCCCGGGATCTCCACCTTGCCCTGGAGACAGAAAAGGACCAGATGCTTGCCTGGATCCATGAGGTTAAAACACCTCTGACTGCTTTGCACCTGATGATTGAAAGGATGGAAGACGGACCGCTCAAATCGAGCCTTACCTATGAATGGCTCCGCATCCACCTGCTTCTCGACCAGCAGCTTCACCAGAAGCGGATCCCTTTTATTGAGAATGACCTGTACATACAGAAGATTGATCTGGAGGAGGTCATCCACCACGAGCTGCTGACGATGAAAGCCTGGTGCATCCAGAAAGGGATCGGCTTTGATATCAGCCTTGAGGAGACAGAGGTGCTGACAGACGGCAAATGGCTGGCTTTTATCATCAGGCAGATCCTGACGAACAGCATCAAATACAGCGATGCAGGAGACATTAAGATCAAGAGCTGGAAACAGCAGGGGCAGACAAAGCTTGAAATCCGCGATTTTGGACGGGGAATCGACCCGAGGGACCTGCCCCGTATTTTTGATAAAGGCTTTACCTCAACATTCAAGCATGAAGACCATGCTGCTACAGGAATGGGGCTGTATCTCACAAAAAAAGCGGCCGTTCCTCTTCTCATTGAAATAGAGGTGCAATCCGCTCTTAGAGAAGGCACGGCTTTTACCCTTTCCTTTCCAAAGAGAAATGATTTTTCCCAAGTGATCAGCATGTGACAAGATTGTCACATGCTTTTCCTTTTTGTTCGTCTGCTGCAAGGATTTCCATCAGGGTTCTTTTTATAATAAGACTATCAAGATTAGAGGAGGAAGCTTATATGGCGATTCTAGAAGCAATCAAGCTCCATAAAAGCTACGGCACGAAGCTGAACAGGCAGGAGGTGCTGAAGGGCATTGACCTGGCGATTCACGAAGGCGAGTTCGTCGGCATCATGGGGGCCTCCGGCTCGGGAAAAACAACCTTGCTGAATGTATTATCATCGATCGATAAAGCAACCGGCGGAACGATCCGGATTGAAGATAAGGAAATGACAGTCATGAAGGAAAAAAAGCTGGCTGAGTTCAGGAAAAACCACCTCGGCTTTATTTTTCAGGATTATAACCTTCTTGACACACTGACGGTAAAGGAAAATATCCTTCTGCCGCTGTCCATTTCGAAGGTAGCAAAAAAGGAGGCAGACCAGCGCTTCCAAACCATCGCATCTGAACTTGGCATCATGGACCTGAAAGATAAATACCCGAATGAAATCTCCGGCGGACAAAAGCAGCGGACATCGGCAGCGCGGGCTTTTATCCATGAGCCGAGCATTATTTTCGCCGACGAGCCGACGGGGGCGCTCGATTCAAAGGCCGCCGCAGATCTTCTGAACAAGCTTGGCGGATTGAATGAAAGCCGCAGGGCGACAATCGTCATGGTTACCCATGATCCCGCCGCGGCGAGCTACTGCAGCCGCGTGATTTTCATCAAAGATGGGCAGATCTATACGCAGCTGAATAAAGGAGAGCAGACAAGGCAGGCTTTCTTCAAGGATATTATGAAAACGCAGGCTGTGCTGGGCGGTGTGCAGGATGAGCGTTAACCAGCTGATTTGGAAGAACCTGAAGAAGAATGTGAAGAATTATTATCTGTATATCTTCGCGCTTATCTTCAGCGCAGCCTTGTATTTTGCGTTTGTCACCCTGCAGTACGACCCGGCGATGGATGAGATTGAGGGCTCTATCAAGGGCGGGGCCGGGATGAAAGCGGCCTCTGTACTTCTTGTGGCCATTGTGGCTGTCTTTCTTGTTTATGCCAACAGCCTGTTTACGAAAAGGCGCAGCCGGGAGATCGGCTTATTCCAGCTGATCGGCATGACAAAAAGCCGGATTTTCCGTATCCTGACCGCAGAGAATTTCATGCTCTACTACGGCTCACTCCTCATCGGCATGATGGCCGGTTTCCTGGTTTCCAAGCTGATGATGATGATTCTGTTCAAAATCACTGGTGTTGATGAGGTGGCTGAGCTCTATTTTTCCAATAAGGCTCTCGTACAGACCCTTATCGTCTTTACGGCCATCTACCTGCTCATTATGCTGGTAAACTATCTGTTCATTAAAGGACAGAGCATCCTGTCGCTCTTCAGAGTCCAGTCATCCGCTGAAGAAAAGATCCGGAAAATGTCTATTTTCAATATCATAATCGGCATTCTCGGCATCATCCTGATTGCGGCCGGCTATTATGTGTCAGGCATACTGTTCGAAGGAGATTTCACATCGATGCCGGAACTGTTCGGGGCGATGATCTTCATTTTAGGAGCTGTCATTCTCGGGACCTATTTCTTCTATAAAGGCTCAGTCAGCTTCATCATCTATCTGATTCGCAAGAAAAAGGACGGATATTTGAATGTAAAAGAAGTGCTCTCCCTTTCGTCCATCATGTTCCGGATGAAATCGAATGCGCTGCTGCTGACAATCATCACTACGGTTTCCGCCCTGGCGATCGGATTGCTATCACTCAGCTATATCTCCTATTATTCGGCTGAAAAGATGGCACGGGATAATGTGCCAAATGATTTTTCCTTCACGGCCGAAGATAGCGCGGTGCGGTTCAGGCAGGAGCTGGATTCAAAAAACATCGATTACAGGGAAAAACGGATTGAAGTAGTTACAGCCTCTATTGATGTCAAAGACATTCAAGGGAAAAAGCTGGAGGAAATGAATTTCGATACCGATAAGATGGACTTGCCGGTCATCAGTGAAAGCTCGGCCGGGAGAAAAGAGCTTGATGAAAATGAGGCCATTTTTACAGGCTACAGCGACGTTCTTCAAAGGTTCATGCCCTTGAAGGATTCCGGAAAGGTTAAGCTTCATACCAAGGAAAAAGAAATTCCGCTCAATTACATTGGCCTGGAAAAGGATTATTTGATTCCGCTTTACTATACAAGAGGCGGCCTCCAGACTGCCATTGTAGATGACGCTGTTTTTGAGCAGCTGAAGGCGGAGATGGATCCCGGACTGCAGGCTGAAAATAATGTATATATCGGCATTGATATAAAAGATCCGGAACGCCTAAATGACGCCAATGAAGCCTTCCATGCGCTCCAGCTTGGCGAAAGCGGAGAGAACGATTCACAGCTTGATGTCATGATCAGCCAAAAGAGCAATATGGGGCTCATCATGTTCATTGTGGGCTTCCTTGGGCTTTCCTTCCTCGTCACATCCGGCTGTATCCTCTATTTCAAGCAGATGGGCGAAAGCGAGGACGAAAAGCCGAACTTCACGATTCTCCGCAAGCTGGGCTTCACAACAGGAGATCTCATGAAGGGCCTTCAGGCCAAGCAGCTGTTCAGCTTCGGGATCCCGCTTGCGATCGGCCTTGTACACAGCTACTTCGCCGTCCAATCCGGCTGGTTCATGTTCGGAGCCGAAGTATGGACACCCATGATCAGCGTCATGATCCTATACACCATCCTCTACTCCATCTTTGGCATACTATCTGTCCTGTACTCCAAGAAAGTCGTGAAGGATGCGCTATAAGCGAGCCAGGGGGTCTGTCCCCTTGGCTTAAAAGAGAGCCAGGGGGACAGACCCCCTGGCTCAAATCAATTGCCCGACCATATAGATTGCCATGGCCCAGATGATGAGGGCCGAGATTTTGTTCATCAAGCCAAGGACTTTGCCGTTTTTGTCGATTTGGCCGAGCTTCCTGCCTGCAAAAGCCAGGCCCAGGAACCAGATCCATGAGACTCCGATGCATCCGGCGGAGAACAGCACTTTCTCATAGCCTTCATAGGCAAGGGAGCTTGTTCCGATTACACCGATCGTGTCCATAATGGCATGGGGATTCAGCAAGGAGACAGAAGCGGCGAAGGCAATCTGGCGCTTTGCCGTGAAGCTGCCCTGCCCTTCTCCTGCTGCGGGCTCCGGCCTGCTTTTCCACATCTGCCAGCCCATATAAGCAAGAAAGACGGCTCCTGCTGCAAACAGCAGCATCCGCAGCCAGTCAAAGCTTAAAACAACAATAGACACCCCCGCAACCGCGAGCGAAATCAAAATGGTATCGCATATCCCCGCCGTCACCACTGCCGGCAGCGCACCGGTAAACCTTTTATGCAGAGCACCCTGACTAAAGATAAACACATTCTGAACGCCAAGCGGCAGAATCAGGCCGAAGGCGAGTATGATTCCGTGAAGCAATACTTCCACTTCCGATTACCCCCTATCCTTTAATAGAATAGCGGAGGAAAGCGATTCTGTCTTCAGAAAATTGTCCGGTCTGCCCGTTAAGAATCAGCTGCCTCGCTTCCGCGCCAAGGGACCCGACCCCCCGGCCCAAATTATCAACTTTAATAAGGTAAATATGATTAATTGAAAATCGCCTGCTGTCCGGGACAAAAGAAATTAAATTAGTCCCAATCAGGATCCCACTAGGGAGGAAGCTATTTTAAAACAGATTTGCTTGTGCCTATCCCTTGACAAACCACACCCTAATATATAATAATTTATATCTGATTATAATAATTATAGATAAGTAATAGTGACGTCCTGTGGGCATGCTATTATTTTCTAAAAAAATACTTAGGAGGAATTCAAATGTCTTTAATTGGAAAAGAAGTACTGCCATTCTCAGCAAAAGCTTACTTTAACGGTGATTTCATCGATGTAACAGAAGAAAACTTCAAAGGAAAGTGGAGCGTAGTCTGCTTCTACCCTGCAGATTTCACTTTCGTATGCCCAACTGAGCTTGAAGACCTTCAGAACGAATATGCAACTTTGAAAGATCTTGGAGTTGAAGTGTACTCTGTTTCAACAGACACTCACTTTACACATAAAGCTTGGCATGACCACTCAGAAGCAATCAGCAAGATCGAGTACGTTATGATCGGTGACCCATCACAAAAGATTACTCGCAACTTCGATGTTCTTGACGAAGAGGAAGGCCTTGCAGACCGCGGTACTTTCATCATCGATCCAGACGGCATCATCCAGACAGTTGAAATCAATGCAGGCGGCATCGGCCGTGACGCAAGCACAATCGTCAACAAAATCAAAGCAGCCCAATATGTACGCAACAATCCAGGTGAAGTTTGCCCTGCTAAATGGCAGGAAGGCGGAGAAACACTTAAGCCAAGCCTTGACCTTGTAGGAAAAATCTAAGGAGAGAAATTCAAATGGTACTAGATGCAGATATAAAAGCACAGTTAGCTCAATATCTTCAATTAATGGAAGGCGAGGTCCTGCTCAAGGTCAGCGCAGGCTCTGACGACGTCTCCCGCGATATGCTGGCACTGGTAGACGAATTGGCCTCCATGTCATCCAGCATTAAGGTGGAAAAAGCAGAATTGCATAGGACACCAAGCTTTAGTGTGAATCGGATCGGTGAAGATACAGGAGTAACTTTTGCCGGTATCCCTCTAGGACATGAATTCACTTCACTGGTGCTTGCTTTGCTGCAGGTCAGCGGAAGGGCACCTAAAGCCGACCAGAAGGTTATTGACCAGATTAAAAACATCAAAGGCGAATATCGCTTTGAATCATATATCAGCCTGAGCTGCCATAACTGCCCTGATGTGGTACAGGCACTCAATCTGATGAGCGTTCTCAATCCAAACATCACGCATACGATGATTGACGGCGCCGCTTTCAAGGAAGAAGTCGAAAGCAGAGACATCATGGCTGTTCCGACAGTCTTCCTGAACGGCGAATCATTCGGCAGCGGCCGCATGAGCCTTGAAGAAATTCTTGGCAAAATGGGCAGCGGCCCGGATGCATCCGAGCTGTCTGATAAAGACCCTTACGATGTCCTTGTTGTCGGCGGCGGCCCTGCCGGCGCGAGTGCGGCAATCTATGCGGCACGTAAAGGCATCCGCACCGGCATTGTAGCCGAGCGTTTCGGCGGCCAGGTTATGGATACTCTTGGCATCGAGAACTTCATCAGTGTCAAGCATACGGAAGGCCCTAAGCTTGTTGCAAGCCTTGAGGAGCATGTGAAAGAGTACGGCATTGATGTTATGAACCTTCAGCGCGCGAAGAGCCTGGAAAAGAAAGACCTGATCGAACTTGAACTTGAAAATGGCGCTGTGCTGAAGAGCAAGAGCGTCATCCTTTCAACAGGTGCCCGCTGGCGCAATGTCAACGTCCCTGGTGAAGCTGAGTTCAAGAACAAAGGTGTGGCATACTGCCCTCACTGTGACGGCCCGCTCTTTGAAGGTAAGGATGTTGCCGTTATCGGCGGCGGAAACTCCGGAATTGAAGCGGCAATCGACCTGGCCGGCATTGTCAAGCACGTAACTGTCCTTGAATTCATGCCTGAGCTGAAGGCCGATGCTGTCCTCCAGGACCGCCTGTACAGCCTGCCTAACGTAACTGTCCTGAAGAACGTTCAGACAAAGGAAATCACCGGTACTGATAAAGTGAACGGCATTTCCTATATTGACCGTGAGACAGGAGAAGAGCATCATGTTGAGCTTCAGGGTGTCTTCGTTCAAATCGGTCTTGTGCCAAACACAGACTGGCTCGGCGATTCAATCGAGCGTACACGCTTCGGCGAAATCATCGTGGACAAGCACGGCGCGACCAATGTCCCTGGTGTATTTGCGGCCGGCGACTGCACAGACAGCGCCTATAAGCAAATCATCATTTCCATGGGATCCGGCGCGACTGCTTCCCTCGGTGCGTTTGATTACCTGATCCGCAACTAAAATGAAAGCCGCTCTGCTATTGCAGCAGAGCGGCTTTTTTATATATTTTCTACGGTTACCGCAGCAGCAAGAAAAAAACTGACTGGCATTAAACCAATCAGCTCCCTTTATCACCCGGCAGACAACTTCCCCGCCACTTTTTTCTTCCTTTTCCCTGGTTCCGCCCATAAGAATGAAAGGCCAATCGAAAGGACAATCATAACAGCTGCAAAGTAAAAGGGATAGTCAAAATCCACATCAAAAAGCATCCCGCCGATGATCGGGCCCAAAACATTGCCTATGCTTGTAAACATTGAGTTCATGCCTCCGACAAACCCCTGCTCATTCCCTGCTATCTTCGAAAGATAAGTGGTAGCGGCAGGCCTTATCAAATCAAAGCCGACGAAAACCGTCATTGTAACCATCAGAATCGCTGCATAAGAGTTCACCGTCGTCATCAGATATACAAGCACAGCCGAAAAGATCAGGCAATAGCGGATGAGCCGGATTTCCCCGAGCCAAATCGTGAGCTTGCTAAAGAAGACAATCTGGACGATGGCACCAAGAATGGCTCCCCCTGTAATCATAATGGCAATATCTTTCGGCGAAAATCCGAACTTGCGGTCGGCAAATAATGAGAACAGCGACTCAAAGGACGCCAGGCCAAAGGCAGAGATCAGAATGATCACAAACGGGATGAAATAGATTGGTGCGAAGACCCTCTTTAAGCCGGCTTTCTGTGTCCCGGCTTCCTCCGCTTCCTCATTTTCCGGATTCCGCTCCGGCTCTTTCAGCGTCATCAGTGATAATACAGCCGCACCAAGGGCAAACGCCGCCGCAAAAAAGAACGGAAGCCTTGTGTCAACTTCAGCCAAAAATCCGCCGATGGCAGGCCCGATAATGAATCCTGTCGAGATGGCCGCGGACATATAGCCAAGCGCTTTTGGCCTGGATTTAATCGTTGTAATGTCAGCAATAAACGCCGTAACAGCAGGCATGATGAACGCCGCACTCACGCCTCCAAGGATGCGGGAGACAAATAGAGGCATAACAGACTGCCCCAGGCCGAACAAGAGCTCAGAGGCGCTGAAAATGAACAGGCCAATCACAATCATCCTCTTCCTGCCGAACTGGTCTGCCCATCTTCCCGCTATAGGCGACACAATCAGCTGGGCGCCCGCGAAGGCAGCAATCATATAGCCGACAACCGTACCCGATATATTCAATTCATTCATAATGGCAGGTGTAACAGGAATCACTAGGCCGATTCCTAAAAAGGCAATCAGCAGATTCATAAGCAGAATGGCCAAAGCAATATTATTTCTTTTCATACCTTTCCCTCCTGTAAGTATCATGTCCTGCTGCGCTTACTGGATACCCCTCTCCAATAGACACGCCAGGAAAAATCAAGCTTCTCCTGGACCCTTGATGCATCTCCTGTCAACAGCTCGAAAAACAAACCATCCAGCACACCCGTATACGCCACTGCGGCCGGCCTCGCCCCCACCTCGCTGTCAATCCGTCCGTCCTCTTCTCCCTTACTGGCAGCGAGGATAAGCATTTCTTCGAGATGATCGACATATTTCCGGCCGAATTCCTCCGCCTCTTTTGAAAGATGGGCAGGCTGAAAAAAGAGCATCCTTAATAAAAACTTCGTAAAGTCATCGTTTCCATAGCGGTCACGGTATTGTAAAAGAAAACCATAAAGGAAGTCCTCAAGCCGGCTCTCCTTATGGGTTTCTGCATAGTCATCCAAAAACCTCAGTTCTTCCTCCAGCACATCATCCAGCACTTCCAGCAGCAGCTCATCTTTTCCTTTGAAGTGTGTATAGATAGACTGCTTCCTGATACCGACTTCTTCTGCAATATTCGCCATCGAGGCCCCTTCATAGCCGAACTGGGCAAAATGCTTCAGAGCAGTCCTTTTGATTCTTTCACTGGTCAGCTCAACAGCCACAGCCAAATCCCCTTCCTAACGTTCGTTAGTCATATTAAACACCGAAACCGCTGGAAAGTCAACCGAATGATATGAGTTTCTCACCCTCCTGAAAAAAGAAAAGCCGCCAGAGGCTGGCAGCTGAGTTTCCCCTATTCAATATTAAGAGCCGGAGATACCCTTTCCTCCCCTGGCTTCCATGGTGCTGATCCGCTCCATCCCGGCAATGATAGGCTTGGCACGCTTGATTAAGGTCTTGGTTGATTCAAGGGACAAAGAGTTTTGATGGGCAGCCTCATCGCTCCACACCTCGTAAACATAGACAGCATCCGGCTCAGCTTCTGATGTATGGACATGATAGATTTCGCATTCATTCAGTTCCTTCATGGATTCCGCTGCTTCAAGAAGGATACTGACCATATGATCCCGTTCCCCTTCTTTTACTGTAAACCTGCCGAACAGACTGAATTTATTCATGTAGTGTCCTCCTATTATTTAGACTGCTATAAGAATGCCCAGATCCTTTAATTTGCAAGCACAGCAGCAGGCAGAATTTCTTTCCTTATCCAGCCGGTCATCCCGTCCTTTTTGATCAGTGCAAAGCCTGAGCAGCTGTCATCCAGAACAGACACAGCATCCCCTTTACTCACGGCTATAAGGGAGCAGGAAACATCAGATTTCACCTTGCAGCTGCCATTCTCTTCTTGCAAGATGTATTCATTTTTCACATAAAGCAGCTCGTCCTTACCCGGCTGCCTGCATAAGGTAAAATGCTCATCTTCTTCAAAAGGAACGATATCATAATCAGGGTAAAGTATGGCCCCCTTCATATCAAAGGTTTCAGAGAAATCCTTAACGGCCCGGCAAGCAGGGATTCCGTCCACATAGGCATGGGAGAACATATCCTCACCAGCATTCCTCTGGATGATGAAGGCGTTCAATTGCCCTTTATCCTTCACCCTGTTCCCGCCATCGATGCTGATTATTTTTTTCTCCCGATCAATGATTGGATTATCACTCGGAATATCTTTAGAATAATTCACAACAGGCCAATGGCCGACGACTACAAACTTCTCTGCCTGATGGGATTTTTCCAGAAAAGAAGGAATCGAAATAGCCTTATCCCTGTCTGTCTCCCTCCAATTTTCCAAATTCTCCAGCCCTGCGTGGACAAAGATATAATCTTCTGTTTCGATAGCTGTCGGCAGGCTGGACAGCCACTCGATTTCCTCTGAAAAATGCTCTATCAAGACTTCTTTTACCTCACTGATGCTTGTCTGTTCATTCAGCGGGAACCCCGCGTCTGCCAGCCATTCATTGAAAAGGCAATAGCGCCTTGAGAGTAAATATCTGATAAGCAATGGATTTTCTGCAAGCAGCTCCCCAACCAGAGCCTCGCAATTTCCTTCAATCACCTGCACCCGGGGATTGAGCGATGCAAGCTCCATTATGTATTTCACAGTCTCCTTGCTGTTCCTGCCCTTTTCACAAATATCGCCGTTGATAATGAGGTAATCCTCACTGTTAAAATCAACCTTTTCCAAAAGCTCCTTGAAAAGGCCAATTTCTCCGTGGATATCCGAAGTGACGATTATCCTGGCATCCTTTGGTATGTGCAGTTCTTTTATTTTATCCACTAGCGTTCTCCTTCTGTCTCCTTATTTTTACGATAATAACAGGATTCGTTTCTGAAAAAGGAAACCCTTCATATATTAGGCATCATCAGAGTCGTCCAATGGAGGCGGCTCTGGCACCCTCTGGTTGCATTTTTGTGATTTAAAGGATCTTAGTTCCTCTGACTAGCACCCTCTGATTTGGTTTTTATGATTCAGAGGGTCTTAGTTTCTCTGATTAGCACCCTCTGGTTTGGTTTTTGCGATTCAGAGGGTCTTAGTTTCTCTGACTAACACCCTCTGATTGCATTTTTGTGATTCAGAGGGTCTTAGTTCCTCTGACTAGCACCATCTGGTTGCATTTTTGCGATTCAGGGGGTCTTAGTTCCTCTGACTAGCACCCTCTGATTGCATTTTTGTGATTCAGAGGGTCTTAGTTCCTCTGACTAGCACCCTTTGATTGCATTTTTCTGATTCAGAGGGTCTTAGTTCCTCTGACTAGCACCCTCTGGTTGCACTTTTGTGATTCAGAGGGTCTTAGTTTCTCTGACTAGAACCCTCTGATTTCATTTTTCTGATTTAGAGGGTCTTAGTTCCTCTGACTAGCACCCTCTGGTTTGGTTTTTGCGATTCAGAGGGTCTTAGTTCCTCTGACTAACACCCTCTGATTGCAATTTTGTGATTCAGAGGGTCTTAGTTTCTCTGACTAGCACCCTCTGGTTTGATTTCTGTGGTGCAGAGGGTGTTAGTTTCCCAGCCTGGCATCCTTTGGGCCTATTCCTTTCCCCTTTGCTCCAAGGCCTGCTTTTCATTTTCTCTCTTGAAATTACCAGTTGCCTTCGCCATGATTAATTGTGTTTTATTTTCGTTTAAAGCTGAATCCATTCTTTTTAAAAACCTCTCAGCCTCTTTTCCTTTGAGAATCTTCACTTGCTTTCCGAAATACTCCAGAAAAACTGTATTCTCTTTATTGATACGATAACTGAAGGGGGTCTCTTCCAGCCGGTTTCTTTTATCGGTATTCATCTTTCCCCTCTATTCATGAAGCGCTGAAATAGCTCTTACGGATAGATTCTCCATTGCTGGGCTTCATCCCTCTTCTGTCATTTAAGATTCTTCCACAATTAAATACTTGCAAGAAGTTTCCCTCTGTCATATTATATGTTTAAACACTTAAACATTTAAACTTTTAAACATTAATATAAAAGATGGAGGTTTTAATGATGAAAAAATCTGTTTTAATTACAGGCGCAACCAGTGGCTTAGGATATGACTTTGTAAAATTGTTTGCTGCAGACGGTTATGACTTGGTATTGGTGGCCAGGAATAAAGCAAAGCTGGAGGAAATTAAAAAAGAGTTCCAAGATCTTTCGGTTTTAACCATCAGTAAGGATTTGAGTATAGCAGGCGCGGCAAAAGAGGTTTATGAGGAAGTCTCAGCGGCTGGAATATCCATTGATGTGTTAGTGAATAATGCAGGCTTCGGGCTTATGGGGCCATTCCATGAGCTGGATATTCGGAAGCAGGCAGAAATGATCCAATTGAATGTCACCGCCCTTACTGAGCTGACCTATCATTTTCTGCCTGGCCTTAAGAGTCAAAAGGATAAGGCCAGAATCCTGAATGTTGCCAGTACTGCTGCCTTCCAGCCTGGTCCTTTAATGGCTGTTTATTATGCGACGAAAGCTTATGTATTATCATTGTCAGAAGCCCTGGCTGAAGAACTGGCAGATACAAATGTCACCGTCACCACCTTATGTCCGGGTGCCACTAAGACCAATTTTGCCTCTGTTGCAAAGGTGGAAAAAACCAAAATGTTCAGCGGAGCCATGGATTCAAGTGAGGTTGCACAGCAGGGATACCGGGCCCTGATGGCTGGAAAGCGTGTGGTCATTACGGGCACCTCGAATAAGCTTGGGGCCTATGCCGCAAAATTTCTTCCAAGAAGCGCGGCAGCCAAGATCGCTAAATATGTTGCAAAAGACGCTTAAATAAGCTTTAATTATGGGAGAAAAAGGCTAAAGGAGTTTGTTCGATGGGACAGCAGGCAATTGAAGTATTCCGTTCATGCATACCGCTTTTCACGGCATTAAGCGATCCCGCAAGACAGGATATCATTTTACTCTTGGCCGATCATGAAAGCTTAAGCGTAAATGAAATAGCGGATCAGTCTGCCTTATCCAGGCCGGCTATTTCCCATCATTTAAAAATCCTTCGGGACCAGAAGCTTGTTGCAATGGAACAGCGGGGTACGCAGCGTTATTATTCCCTTACACTGGACCAATCAGTTGAGATGCTGAAGGCCCTGATCCATATCGTTGAGTCGGAGTGTTTGTAATCATTGGCATGACAGTTTAAAGCCAGCAAATAAAATATACTAATATATCCTTTATAAGATTCTCCTGCAGCCCAGGGGGATCTTATTTTTTTCATCATACTGCTTGTAATCTTTGTAAGCCCCAGCATTTTACAAGTTAATTCAGAAACGATTTCCTTCCGCCTAAAATCAGCTTATACTACTAATAAATTCATGTTCTCAGGGAGAGGGATTTTAGTATGAAAGAGAGATATGAGCGTCTCAGCGGCGGTTTCCACAATGAAGTATTCTACGATAAAAACGATAATAGAATCATAAGGATTTCTGCTAACGGCAAGTCAGCAGAAGAAGTACGGCAGGAGCTTCAGTGGATGGATTTCTTACACAGAAACGGAATTCCTTTATCAAAACCTGCCCAGGAAATCGAACTGGATGGCGGACTGGTAAAGGCTCACTTCGAATTTGTCAGAGGGAACCCTGTTGACGTGACCAATCCCGCCCATTGGAACGAAAGGAATTTTGAACAGTTCGGCCGGATATTGGGGAGGATGCACGCTTTATCAAAAGAATATAGGATTGAGAATAATAGGCGGCCTGTTTGGACGAAAGAGAATCCGGATGTGTTTGGCATCAAAAATGATCTTGCTGGCTGGCTAGAGAAGGAATATGACCGTCTGATGGAAGACCTGCAGCCATATAAACTTTCACTGGACACTTTTGGGCTCATCCACAATGACTTTCATCAAGGGAATTTTATCGTTCGGGAAAATGGGGAAATCGTGGTAATCGACTTTGACGAATGCGCCTGTAATTGGTTCGCGCAGGATCTGGCCGTGCTGTTTTACCACGCCTACTGGCAGCAGGACTCGTTCATCGGGGAGGCAGAAGCTTTCTCACGCCGGTTTATGCATCATGTTTTTAGCGGATATCAGTCCGAAACAGAGCTCCATCCCGACACAATTGCCCAGATACCGATTTTTTTAAAATTAAGGGAGATTTTCTTATTTCAGTTATTCCGCCGAAAATGGGATAAAGCTCATTTAGAAGATTGGCAGGAATATACACTCGAGGATTTGAAGCGGAAGATTAAGAATCGTGAACCTTATGCGGGAGTAGAGGACTTCTCTGCTTATCTATGAACAGTTGCCCGGAGAGAACCGGAGGCTTTGCTTCAGCAGCCCGAGGGATAGACTGCCGGCGTTTAGTCCTGCAAAATGATAAAGCCAGCTTCGAATTGAGCGGCCGGCTTTTTTTTACGCAGGGGCTCCGAGATCCGCGATTGACCAAAAGAAAACCAGCAGCCCATTCAAAAACAGGGCTTTTCCCCCTGGAACGAACAGCCAAGCCGGACAATACAGTGATAATAGCTTAAAGGCACGTTCTGTTGGCCAAATATGTAAAGGGGATTGGGACAATGGGAATTCGGAATGGGAAGGAATTCATTGAACGATTGGATCTGATGGAAAATGAGGTCTGGCTGGACGGGGAAAGGGTCGCGGGGAAAATTTCGGAGCATCCTGCTTTTAAAGGAATTGTGACGGCAAAGGCCTCTCTCTATGATAAGCAATGCGATCCGCCATTGCAGGAAGAGCTGACATTTCGCATACCTGGCACCGCAGAGCTGGCAGGCCTGTCATACCTGAGGCCTCAAACAAAAGAGGATCTGCTGAAGAGAAGAAAAATGACTGAGCATTGGGCAATGAGCACCCACGGCATGATGGGCAGAAGCCCGGATTATATGAATACGGCGGTCATGAGCCTTGCTGCCTCTGCCTCTGTCCTCGCGGGCAGGGAAAACTGTTTTCCCGGGCATGTGCAGGCACTTTATGAACGTGCTATCCATGAGGATCTCTCGTTCACGCACACGCTCATCACCCCCCAGGTCAACCGTTCTGCCTTCTACTTGGGCTCTGACACCCCGATCTCGGCGAAGGTAGTGGAGAAGAACCATAATGGCCTGGTCATCAAGGGCGCCCGCCTTTTGGCGACCCAGGGAGGATTGACCGATGAACTGCTGGTGCTCAGCTCACCCGGCAGGTTTGATACGGAGGAGGCATTTGCTTTTTCCATCCCCTCCAACACGGATGGGCTGCGATTCATCTGCAGGGGATCCTTTGCAGGCGATGGCTCTGCCTTTGATTACCCCCTCAGCTCCCATTACGATGAAATGGATGCTATCGTCGTGTTTGATGATGTCCTGGTCCCTTGGGAAAGGGTATTTCTCTATGACAATGTCGAGGCTGCGCTGGCGTTCAAAAATAAGAGCAGCTTCCATTCCTTTGCCTATCACCAGGCATTGATCAGGCAGATCGTAAAAACGGAATTCATCCTCGGCATTGCCGAATCTATTGTAAAGTGCCTCAATGTCAGTGAATATCAGCATATACAAGCCAAGATGGCCGAAATCATCATAGGCCTCGAATCGATGAAAGCGCTGCTCGAGAAGTCAGAAAACGATGCAATTCCCGATGAATTTGGATGCATGCGCCCGAGCATTGTCCCTCTCCAGATTGCCAGTAATCTTTTCCCTGAACTATATCCCCGTTTTTGCGAGATCATCCAGGTTATCGGCGCAAGCGGCCTGACTTCACTGCCGACTGAAAAAGATTTTGAATCAGGCATCCGGGCTGACCTTGATCAATATCTTCAAGCGGAAGGCTTGAATGCAAAGGAACGGGTCCAGCTCTTCCGTTTGGCCTGGGATTTGACGATGAGCCCCTTTGGCACAAGGCAGACCCATTACGAAAGATATTTCTCCGGCGATCCGGTCCGGCTTGCAAGCACTTTATATCATACTTATCCAAAGGAAGACTTTGTCCGCAACATCAGTGAATTCCTGCAGCAGCGAAAATCAGATTAGTATTAAACAAAGCCGCATCCCCCTGCAACAAGGATACGGCTTTTTGAAATTAATGGGACTTCCCCTTGACCAGCTTCAGTGTCGCAACAATCAGGAAGCTGACAATCACCAGCAGCAGCCAGGAGCTTACCTTGCCAAGGTGGACAAGGCTCCAGGCATCCTGCTGGTTCGGATATTCCCACGCCCCGAAAAAGGTGGCGATATTTTCTGCTATCCAGATAAAAAATCCGATCAGTACGAATGATAGGGAAATCGGCATACGGTGCTTGATTCCTCCAACCTCATAAATGACCCAGGAACGCCAAAAGACTATGATTACAAGCCCCGAGAGCCACCAGCGGATGTCAATCCAATAATGATGTGTGAAAAAGTTCAGGTAGATGGCAGCAGCCAGCGGGACAACCAGCCAAAACGGCGGCCACTCTACCAGTTCAACCTTCAGCCTCCGCCACGCCTGGCAAAGATAGCTGGCAACGCTTGCATACATGAATCCGCTGTATAACGGTACGCCTCCAACCTTGAAGAAGCCTTCTTCCGGATAAGACCAGGAGCCCATATGGACCTTGAACAGCTCAAGCGCAAGCCCGATCAGGTGAAAAAGTGTGATAACCTTTAATTCATCGCGCGTTTCAAGTCCTGAGCGCAGCATCACCCATTGCATCACAAGGCAGATGAGGAGCAGCCAGTCATACCGCGGCAGGAACGGAAGCGGGATGATCTTCGTCAGGGCCAAGGAAGCAAAGATAACGACAGGGAAAAGGCAGGACAACGCCTGCTCCCAGCCAAAACGGCAGAGCTGCTGTGCTCCTCCAATCACCTGCATCCTTACTTTTCTTTTCTTAACATCATTCTGGATGGCTATGCTCATATGAAACCTCCCCTTATCTGGACAGAATTTGAACTAATTCATCGTTCCGGCTCTTCATCGTCCTTTTGGTATTCCAGGATATCCCCCGGCTGGCAGTCCAGCGCCTTGCAGATGGCTTCCAGAGTCGTCAGCCGGATTGCTTTTGCTTTTCCATTTTTCAATATGGAAAGGTTGGCCATGGTGATGCCGACCCTTTCTGACAGCTCTGTCACGCTCATTTTGCGTTTCGCCAGCATCACGTCGATACGAATGATAATTGCCATGTTTTCACCTCAGACCGTCAGATCATTTTCTGACTTGATATCGATCGCATTCTTCAATAATTTTTGGAGGACAGCGGCAAATACAGCAATCACAACGGAACCGAAAATGATGATCAATCCGATCAGGATGATGCCGGGGGCATCGTCGATCTCTGCCGCAAAATAAAAGAGCGGCATAGCTGCTGTATACAGCAGCATAATCGCAGCGGCACAATTTCTTATCGTCCTCAAAGCCCTCACAGCCATTTCTGAGAATGCGTTGTTATGGTCGATATAATTTAAAAGCTTGAATGCCTGAAACAAAGCAGCGAAAAACGGAATGGCCGATATATACATAACAGCCAAAATGCCATACAGCAGATTCCGCCATTCCAAACCGCTTTGGCTTGCATTGATTGCAAGAGAAGGCAGTCCGAATAAACATAATGCCAGTATCGGAGCCCCGATAAGGAAGATGGCTATTTTCAAAAAGAGTGTTTCCCTTTTCATTTCATACACCTCACAGGTTAAGTTATATTGATTTTAAATTATTTTTTATTGTTTTTCAATAAACTTTTAATGATTTTTATCATTTTTTTGTTGCGATAAGGATTTCCCCCCTTAGAAACAAGCTTGCATAAAGAGAGCCCGGCTCATGAGAGATCAGCATTCAAAATCCTGTTTTAAAACCAACCTCAAGGGTAAGAAAACTATATGGCTTATAAGTGATATACATCACAAAGCAACTATATGGTGAGAAAGGATTGACTAATCAATGGATAAAGACATGCCAAAACAGATTCCCGGACAAATGCAGGAACGCCAGCCAGGCTTTGAAAATGAAATGGAGCCCCGCCCCGACTTCACGCAGAATCTTGCAGGAAAAGGTGAAAGGCTGTCAGGCAAAACCGCGTTGATCACAGGCGGAGACAGCGGGATCGGCCGTGCTGTCGCTGTTGCTTTTGCGAAGGAAGGCGCTGATGTAGCCATTTCCTATCTCGATGAGCATGACGATGCGGAGGAAACAAAAAAGTATGTGGAACAGGAAGGCCGCCGCTGCCTGCTGATTGCCGGCGATATCGGTGAAGAATCTTTTTGCCAGGAAGCCGTGGAAAAAGTGGTTTCTGAATTCGGCAAGCTCGATATCCTCGTCAACAATGCCGGGGAGCAGCATACCCAGCCATCCATTAAAGACATCACGGCAGAGCAGCTTGAGCGCACATTCCGCACCAATATCTTCAGCATGTTCCATCTGACAAAAGCTGCACTTGACCATATGAAGCCTGGCAGCTCTATCGTCAACACCACGTCCATCACAGCCTTCCAGGGCGCGCCGAAGCTGATTGACTATTCTTCAACGAAAGGTGCCATCCTTGCCTTTACACGTTCCCTTTCAGGATCTCTGGTCGAACAGGGAATCCGGGTAAATGCCGTGGCGCCAGGCCCGATCTGGACACCGCTCATCCCCGCTTCTTTTTCTAAAGACGAGGTAGACGGTTTTGGCAGCGAAGGAGAATTCAAGACGCCACTGGGACGCCCGGGACAGCCGAGCGAACTTGCGCCAGGCTATGTATACTTTGCATCTGATGAATCTTCTTATGTAACTGGGCAGGTGCTGCATATTAACGGGGGCACTCCGTACTAAGAGTGCTGCAAAGCGTTTACAACGTAAAAAAATAAGACCCGTACTCTTGTTGATTCAGGAGCCGCGGGTCTTTTTTTGCTTTTATTCATCTTTATTCCACACAATGCTATAAGAAATGTTCAGCTTGTCCCAAATCCAAGCATGAAGAATGTCCTCCAGAATCTTCCTCTCTGCTTCCTCATTCAAGTTTTCGGCAACGCCCAGCTCCTCAAAGGTAAAAGTTTCACATGTGCGTGAATCGATGTATTTTGTATCAAAACAAAAAGTGACGTTTTTGGCCATTGTGTCCCCCCTGTGCAGAATTTATATGTATAATACCATAATTAACCATAATTTTATCAAAAAGAAAGCTGCCCCGCCCGGCAGCCCTCTTTAATCTTATAGCCTAATACCCCCACCCATAAGGATACCCTCCATAATTGGAGCGATAACCGCGGTTTTGTTCTGCAGCCTCAGCAGCCGCTTTAGTTTGATGGACGGTGCCAAATGGATGATTGGGAGGCGCATAGATCGAGTACAGCTTCAGCGGTTTGTTCCCGGTGTTCGTAAGATTATGCCATGTGCCTGCAGGAATGAATATGGCCGAATCATCGTACACATTTCTCCTGAAATCCAGATTATTTTTCTTCTTCCCCATCTGGACGACACCCTGGCCTTTTTCTATACGGAGGAACTGGTCGAGGTTATTATGCCTCTCGAGTCCAATGTCCTCGCCGGGCTTCAGGCTCATCAGCGTCAGCTGCAGGTGCTTGCCTGTCCAGAGAGCTGTACGAAAGTTTTTGTTCTGTTTCGTCGCTTCATTGATATTCACGACAAACGGGTTGGGGCCGTAATCCTTTAGCGGCACCCGAAAGTCCCCATGGGGCAAGGAATAAAAGCTGCTGCTTCCATACCCTGCCTCCAGCGGATAGTGCCCGAACAAAGGCTGACTCCTGACTCCGGCAAGCCGCTCCACTGGATAAGGACACATATGATATCCATACATAATTTCTCAGTCCCTTCACTTCTATTCGGGATATCTTATGCATGGAAATAGGTGAATGACATACTTTTAAAATCAGAGAGATCTTTTCTTCCCCTAGTCCTATAGCACTTAATCTAAATCCTTGGCTTCAGGAGGCATCAATTTATTCAAAACTATGTTACGCTTATTAGAAAGGCTGAATATGTCAAAAATTTAATGGGGTGCAAATTTGAAAAGTACTCGTGTAAACGAAGTGAATGAGCTTCAAAGCCTTGCCAAAGGACATGTACTATATTTTTTCAGGAACCAGGAGCTTTACCTCTCGCATGTAGAAGAGTATATCATCACCGGAATTAAACTGAATGAATATTCCGTTATTATAGAAAATGACCGATTGACTTCAATGATTAAACATAGACTTTCCAAAAAATTAGATGACCATCGCCTGCAGAAAGTCGTTTTCATAAACAACTATGACTTTTATTATGCAAAAGGCGATTTCCGGGTGAATTCAATCTTTGATTATCTTCCAAAGGTACTGGACGATTATTCAGAAGAGAATGCTGTAGTACGAAGCTGGGCTCATGTAGAATGGCGGGACGAAGAAGAAATAAGCAGCAAATTACTGGCATCTGAAGAAGAAGCGGATGCCATCGTGTCCGATAGCAGAATCCTATCGGTTTGCGCCTATGACTCAGAGCTGGCAAGCGATGATTTTAAGGCAGGTCTTCTCGCCTGCCACAACTATCTGCTGTGTGATAAATAGAGTTAAATGGCTTCCGGGTAACCGGGAGCTTTCTTAATTTTCGCTTGCCTTTACGGTTTTCAAAAAAAATGCTCACCCGCCATTTGAAAGCAACGCTGGATCTACTTGAAGAAAATCTCCACTTATATATGGAAAAGGCTGGTACTACGACTGCAATACAGAACCTAACAAACGAATCTCAATCTCCAATCATGGAGAATGCTTTGATGTTGCTTACTCTGTAAAAGAGATGGACTGCTTATATGCAGTCCATCTCTACTTTGGTCAAAACGGGAGACACTCTGAATAGACTCACTCTCTTGAGTGACTCACAGCATCCCCCCCCCATATCCAGATCCTTCTCCAACAAAAAAAGCCGCCCGGCCCACCAGTCATCCTGATGTCCCGGGCAGCCCTTCGGCTTATAGCGTATTAATATGGATCAGCTTCGTGGCCTTTGTCCACGGCTTCTCTCGTTGCCTCGTTGGCAGACAATGAGCCTTGGCCGTATTTGGATTGTCCTGCTTCACGGCCGGGAACATTGTCTTCCATAGACATTTCGTTCAGCTCTTTCGTTCTTTTTTCAATGCCTTCCTTCACGCGGCGGCCGTAATCTTCATCCGCCTGTGTGAAGTGCTCGACCATAGCGTCCTGGATGCGCTTATTGCACGCAGCAAGCGCTTCGGACAGGTTCTTGATCAGCTCATCGCGCTCCCAATCCTCCAGGCTGCGATAGGTATGCCCTGCCTGTCCATAGTTGTTCGGGCGGTCGATCGGCGCGCTCATGGCTGCTGCATTATAAGTCGGCTGATGCGGTGCCGGGCTCGCTTCTCCCACTTCCTCAAAACCGCCGAGCATGGATGGCTCATAGTTGATATGCGGATTGTCCCCGGATTCCTTCGGATCGCGGACATCCATCTGGCCACGCTGCTGATTTGTGCGGACAGGCGCTTTTGGTGCATTGACCGGCACTTTCAGGTAGTTGGCGCCGACGCGGTAGCGCTGGGTATCAGAATATGAGAAAGTGCGTCCCTGGAGCATTTTATCATCGGAGAAGTCCATTCCATCGACCAGGACACCTGTTCCAAAGGCAGCCTGTTCAATCTCGGCATGGAAGTCAACCGGATTGCGGTCAAGGACCATGCGGCCAACCGGCAGCCATGGGAATTTGTCTTCCGGCCAAAGCTTCGTATCATCTAGAGGATCGAAGTCCAGCTCAGGGTGGTAATCATCCTCCATGATCTGCACATACAGCTCCCATTCCGGATAGTCGCCGCGTTCAATCGCTTCATACAGATCCTGTGTAGCATGCCCCACGTTCTTCGCCTGGATCATATTCGCTTCTTCCTGTGTCAGGTTGCGGATGCCCTGCTTTGGCTCCCAATGGTACTTAACAAGCACCGCTTCACCTTTGTCATTGACCCATTTGTACGTATTAACGCCAGAGCCCTGCATATGGCGGTAAGTCGCAGGGATGCCCCATGGCGAGAACAGGAATGTGATCATATGCGTTGCTTCAGGCGTGCGGGAAACGAAATCAAACATCCGCTCAGGGTTAGGCACATTTGAAGCAGGATCAGCTTTGAAAGCATGGATCATATCAGGGAACTTCATCGCGTCGCGGATAAAGAAAATCTTAAGGTTGTTCCCGACCAGATCCCAGTTTCCATCCTCAGTGTACATTTTTACTGCAAAGCCGCGCGGATCACGCGCTGTTTCAGGAGAGTCCTTCGCCCCTGCCACTGTGGAGAAGCGGACCATCAGCGGGGTCTTCTTCCCTGCACCTGAAAATACTTTCGCGCGGGTATATTTTTCGACTGGCTCATCGCCAACTTTTCCGTATGTCTCAAAATAGCCGAATGCCCCTGAACCGCGTGCATGGACGACGCGCTCAGGCACTTCCTCACGGTCAAAGTGGGAGATTTTTTCAATAAAGTGGTAATTCTCAAGTGTAGCGGGACCGCGGTTGCCGATCGTCCGTATATTCTGGTTATCTCTTACAGGATGGCCTTGGCGGGTCGTCAGCTTCTCGCGCTTCACATCATCGCCCTTTTGCATATTCTTATCCTTATTCTGATCCAAACTGCATAACCTCCTCAAATTAATCACCTTTATCTTTTCTAGTTAAGGAAATTTTATACAACAATAAAGGATGATTTTGTAAAATGATTTTCTTGCTATGTAGGTCTTAGGATGATATTGACCGGGGAACTTAAAGGTAAAAACAGCTGTTACAACTAAATTTTTACCCGGCGGACACCCCATTTAAACTGTCTATTATAAAAAAATAATTATAATTAGAGAAATACTTTTCACTTTCAAAACTGCTGCAAAATGAGTATGATAATATAAAACCTCAAATCCCTATACGAAAGGTCGTATTAATAAATGGCAGAAACAGTACGTTCAATTCCCCGTCCCCTCGTCAGGACCAACCAATGGTTCATTGTCATCAGTGTTGTTGCCAGCTGGCTGACCGGGCAGGAGTGGATTTTAGCGATCCCGCTTATTGCCGGTCTGATGGGCCTCCTGTTCGGATTCAACCCCATCATGCGGGCCGCCAGAACATTCCTGAAGAAAGAACCGTCTGCCTATATCCCTGAGGAATGGGACCAGCAGCAGTTCAATCAGGTTATTGCAGTTGTTTGCCTTGCCGGAGGACTGGTGTCCTATTCATTAGGATTCACAGTCCTGGGCCATATCTTCACCATCATGGTTGCTCTCGCTGCATTCGTTGCCATCCTCGGCTTCTGCATCGGGTGCTTCATAAGATTCCAGCTGATCAGATTGCGCGCCAAGCGAAGAATGAGCCAGAATTAATAAAGCGAGGGAACCTCAGACCAGAGGTTCCCTCGTCTATTTTTCTTTTAAAAACAGAAATGATCATTTTCCCTACTATACAAGCCCTCTCCATATCAATCAGTATTCATAGAATATAGAGGAAAGGGGGTTTAATAATGGCACAAAAGACATTTAATAATCGCAGCGCAGCCACTTTGCAAATTGCTCTCCTCGTCCGGCAAGGCGAAAACCCGGCCAACTTTGATGGAGATGTTTATTTTACACTGGCGCCCGGACAAACAAGAACGATTACCTATGGAAATGCACAGAACGTGTTCCTCAACGGAATTGTGCTGAGCGCAAACTTTAATGGCGATATTTATAATAAAACACAGATTGTCACCGAAAGGGGAAGCCAGCTCGATAATCTATTAAATACAAATAGCATTATTGATATTCTCCCCATCTCAACTGACTATGTCATTTTCGGCCGCAATGCTTAGTTAAGCAAACCGTTTAAGGTGAACCGCCCTGTTTTGAGGGCGGTTCACCTTAACTTTTGATAATCTACAATGATCATTAAAGCTTTTTCCTTCGAAGATCCCGGCAGGATCAGCACGCAAAGAAAGTGATGATAAGGGCTCTCTTCAAGATCACCCTGGATATGGTACAATATTACTTTCCAAAAGAAAAAGCCGCCTGAACAGCAGCCTGAATTCTTCCTCCTCTATTCACTTCACCTTCGCCACTCCAAGTGCATAATGGCCAAACAGTATATTTTCAACCAGCTCACCTTCAGCGTCCTCGCATTCTACAATGAGGATGACCTCAGAATGGACTCCTTTCAGCTGCCTTCTTTTCTTTTTTACGATTGCTTCTGTAAAAAGGCGGATACCAACACCAATCAAGAAACCGGCAGCTGCGGTAATCAGCCCCCAGTAGATCGGACCCCACGCTAACTTAAATCCGATGCTAGCCCCGACAACAGAGAAGGCAGTCGCGAGCGCTGCCCCGATGTCAATAAGGGAAGTTCCATCAGAACGGTTCAGGCCATCGAACAGCTTATGCTTCTCCTGGCGATTATCCAAAGGGACGATATAGATTTTTTCACGCTTAATTCCCTTCTTCTCCAGAGTAGAAACCGCCATTTCGAGTGAAATGCTATGTTCAAATGTTGAAAACAGCTGCATTAGTCATTTCACCTTCTGACCTTTTAGAATCCGAAAAGAGGATGATTGGTAATTTTTCCTGAAATATGCCCGCTGTTCTTTGTTAAATAACTTATTGTTCTCTACCGTGTTAACATAAGAGTCATATAATGAAAAGCCGTATAAGGACGGGAAAAATAACAGCCACTCCGGATGTAAGACAGCCGTCGATTTCTCAATATCCCCCATAAATAAGTACGAAAGAGCTTCAAGACCATGGGAGTAGTAAAAAAAGACGACTGCCCAGACAATAGTGAAAAATGCTGACACAATCCGATGTATGTACAGCTGTCCCAGTCCCGGTACAAAAAGTGACCAAACAACTGCCATAACGGGATTGCGCTTATCTAAATAGTTTATCTCCATAGCTCCCATGCTGAAGGAGTTGAACTGATGCTCTTCCCTTTCTGCGAGTACATGGATCTGATTTAAATCGACCGTTGTCCGGTAGCTGTCCCAGATGGCAAAGATTTAACTATACTATAATAATTACAGGATGGAATGTTTAATATATAACGTTTTATCCTCTTTTTTATTCATAATATACT